>JBDHAL010000224.1:0-5749 GCA_039588075.1 Gemmatimonadota bacterium
GTGATCGCAGGCGATATCCGGACCGCTGTAGATGAGATCGACGACGCCATCGCCGGAGAAATCCAGGAAATGGTGGCCGTCGACCATTCCCTCCACCTCGACGCAGACGGAGAGCTCTTCCAACAGACCACGCTTGTCCGCGATAGACCCGTCCTCCCAAACGGTCCAATCCAGACCGCCCCCACCCAGCAACGCAGTCGTCTCTTGGGCCAGGCCGGGCTCGGGGCTCAGCAAAAGACCCAGCACGAACCACCCGCGTAGTCTAGTCAGCGGTGAAACCATTCGTTTTGTGAGTGCCGTCGCAGAACGGCTTCTTGCTCGAGGCGCCGCAGCGACACAGGTGCACCCGGGCGTCGGAAAACCGGCTCGCACCGCCGTCTACGCTGAGGATCTCGACCGAGCCTTCAAGTCGGACCGACCCATTGGTCCGCGGCTGGATCCGAAGCTTCCCACCCGGATCATACCCCTCAGGCTTCGGACGCGTGTCGGCGAGCTGTCCGGGATCGCTGAAACCGACGTCCGAGTGGCGGCCATCGCAATAAGGCTTGCTCTCGGAAGCTCCGCAACGACACAACGCCAGCCGGGTGCATTCGAGCTGAACCGCGCCTTCCGCGTCAACGATCTCCAGGTCGCCCCGTATGTAGACCGGCCCGTCCGCATCCACCCTGGCCACGTTGCGGTCCGGCACGACCTCGGCGGCGCCTCCGTCCTTCCTGTCATACCAGAGCGCTCCCGTCGGGCAGCGCTCGATGACGGCCGCCACCTCGTCGGCGGACGCCGCATCCGCATCGATCCAGGGACGCCTGTCACGTTCGAACACGCTTGGGAGGCGCCCGACGCACTCCTCGGCGTGGATGCAGCGACTAACGTCATACTTGACGGATATATTCTTGCCTTCGTACTCGCGGATCTTGCCCATCGTCGCACCTGTTTGACTGATTCGACAGCCGAGGCGCACAGCCGAGCGTCGCGATTCGGAAGTCGGGCGTCGGTCGTCCAATAATACTTAAGCGTCGGCTGTCGATTGTCGGCTGTCGGCTGTCGAATCAGTTCTCATGACTCATGGCGCCCATCCCATGCTGCCTGCGCAATAGCGCGAGTTGGCCAATGTGAAAAGACTCGTGCTGCAGCAGGAACGCGACAACCCCCAATACGCTCTTATCTTCTACCGGGAACGCTTGAGTCGACTCCTTGCGCAGTTCTTCGTCGGACAGAAGCTCGAATCGTTGCTCCAGCTGCCCCGATACTTCAACCCACACCGAGCACAAACCGGTCACCGGCGGATACTCGCCGAAATCGTCGATCCCCGTCGCCGCATCGAACTGCTCCTGATACGGGTTGTCCGGCTCCAACCCCAGCTGTCGGGCCAGGTAACACCGCGCATCAAGCACATGACACGCGATGAACCCCATGCTGTTGCCCCCGTCCCCCGGCCGCTTCTCCATCGTGATAACGTCGACCCCGTCCAAAACGTTCACGAACAGCCGCGTATTCAACCTCAGAATCTCGAAAAGAGGACCAAGCCTCAGGTTCATATCCAGCCTCCGGAGAGTCGAGCGTCGAAAATCGATAGCCGGGTAGTGAGCCGGCAGTCGAGCCCCGGCTGACCGCTGTCGGCTGTCGAATCAGTCACACTGAAGTAACAATCTCTTCCAGCCGCTTCTTCTCAATGCTCGGCACCACCGCGTCCGACGCCGGATAACCGACGACCAGGGTCAAGAAAGGACGCTCCTCTTCAGGCCGACCCAGCACCTCGTTCAGAAAGCCCATGGGACTGGGCGTATGAGTCAACGACGCCAGCCCGGCGTTGTGAACCGCCGCGATCAGCAGCCCGGTGGCGATCCCAACCGACTCTTGGGCGTAGTAGTGCTTGAATTTTTTGCCCTCGGGCGTCACGCCGTACCGCTTCACGAAGACCACGATCAGGTAAGGCGCTTCCTCCAGGAACGGCTTCCTGTCGTCCGTGCCCAGCGGCGCCAGCGCGTCCAGCCATTCCTGCGGCGCGCGCCGCGCATAGAACTCGCGCTCCTCCTTCTCCGCTCCCTCACGGATCCGCCGCTTCACCTCAGGGTCAGAGACCAGAACGAAGTGCCACGGCTGCATGTTCGCGCCGCTGGGCGCGCTGCCGGCGGCGCGCAGGCAGTCCTCCAGCACCTCGCGCGGCACGGCCCGGTCGGAATACTGGCGAACCGTCCGGCGACGCCGCAGGTCGGCGGCGAATTCAGCCGCCCGCCGTTTCATCTCCTCCGGCGGGTACTCCCGGTAGCCATCGAGTGGCAAGAATTTTGGCTCGGTCATGTCTGTCACAATTCTCCACCGCAGAACTTGCAGTACACCGCATCATTGTCGTGCCCCTGCGCCACGCAATGAGGACAAGCACGCGTGGTTATCGACCGCTTGCTCACGCCGGCCAGCTCGACCGTAACGATGCCGGTTGGAACCGCGATGATCCCGTACCCGATGATCATGACGATCGAGGCGAGGAACCGGCCGAGCACCGTGACGGGCGCCATGTCGCCATAACCCACGGTGGTCATCGTCACGATCGCCCAATAGATGCTCGCCGGGATATTCGAGAACCCGTGCTCCTCGCCCTCAATCAGATACATCAGCGCGCCGATGATCAACACCAGCGTCAGCACCGCTCCCAAGAAAATGACGATCTTGCGGCTGCTCGCGCGCAGCGCCGCCCGCAGCATGCTCGCCTCGCCCACGAAGTGCGCCAGCTTGAGCACTCGGAAGACGCGCAGCAGGCGGATCGCCCGGATGACCAACAGCGATTGGGCGCCGGCAATGATTACGCTCAGGTAAGTCGGAACGATGGCCAGCAGATCGACGACGCCGAAGAAACTGAACGCGTAGCGCCAGGGCTTCCCGACGCAGATCAAGCGCAGCAGGTATTCGATGGTGAAGAGGATGGTCAGGAGCCACTCGATGGCGCGGAGCTGGCTCCCGAAGTCGGCGCGGATCCCCGTCACGCTCTCCAGCATGACCGCGATGACGCTGACCACGATCGCCACCAGCAGTGCGACGTCGAACGCCTTACCACCCGGCGTCTCAGCCTCGAAGATGACTTCGTACAGTTTCTCTCGCCACGGCGCCATGGCAGATCTCACCTGGATTGAGTGGTCTATGCTCTACTCGTAGCCGATCTCCGGGGACAGCGCCATATCGCTCTTCATGAACGTGCCGCTCCCCCTGCCGATCTCTCTCCCTTTGGAATCTACGACCGTCGCCTCGGCGAGAAGCGTGCGCTTCGACCGGTGAACCACGCGTCCCGTGGCCGTCAACTCACCGCTGGAAACCGGCCGAACAAGATAGACGTTAAAGGACACGGTGAGCACGAACACGTCCCTGACCAACGAGTTGGCAGCAAAGAAAGCGGCATCATCCAACGCCTTGAAATACACCGACCCATGCACCGCCCCCGCCGCATGAAAGAACTTCTCACTAACCCGTATCGCGATCTCCGCGCCCCCCTCCTCCACGCGGATCTTCGGATCATAGTATTCGTTCGTAGGCGCGGACAAATACATCCGCTCCAGCTTTCGAAAGTGAGACTCGTCCGACACGGTATTGATTACGTTGGAAGTTAGAAGTTCAACGTTCGATGTTATCAGTCGGCAAGTGCTTCCAGCACTCCATCCAGCAGCTCCACCGGATGGACCACGTGCACCGGGATCCGGTGCAAGATCGCGCCCGCGCCGATCTGCATCAGGCAGCCCGGATTACCGGTCGTCACGCACTGGACGCCGGCCTCGCCAACCTCGAAGAGTTTGCGCTGCAGCAGGTCTTCGGACAACTCGCGTCGAGCCAGCCCATACATCCCTGCCGCACCGCAACAGCGCTCGGAGCGCGGTAGCGGCACCACCTCGAGGCCCGGGACTCGGGAAAGCACGTCCAGAGGCGCGTCGCTGATCCCTTGGGCATGGAGGAGGTGGCAGGGGGCATCGTAGCCGACGCGTTCCCTGAGCGGCTTGTAGGGCGGGCTGGGTCGAGCCGCCAGCCACTCGCTGATGTCGCGCACCGAGCCGGCCAGCTGCGCCGCCCGCTCCTTGAAGAGAAGGTCATCGCGCAGCCAATCGCCGTATTCCTTGAGCGCCGCGCCGCAGCCGGCCGAGTTGGTGAGCAGCAGTTCGGCCCGGCTCTCCTCGAAGGCCACGATCAGCCGCCGCGCCATCTCGCGCGCCGTCTCCAGTTCGCCCGAGTGCGCCTGAAGCGCGCCGCAGCAGAGACCGCTCGGGAGCCGCACCGTCCTCATCCCATGAGCGTGGACCACTCGCTCCGTGGCTCGGTTCACGTGCCGGAAAAGTCCCGACATCACGCACCCCTCCAACAGCGCAACCACATCGCCGTCCGGCGGGGCGCCGTCGCCGCCGTCCGGACTCGCCCGTTCCAGTTCCATGGCGCGCCGCCGGCGCCGGCGAAGCGCTCGCGGGCCGCCCGACATCTGCGGCCTCGTCGCCGCCAGCATGGCCATTCCGAAACGGAAGCGACCAGGCACCGCGCCGGCGCGACCGGACCGGGCCAGCAACGCCGGCAGCCGCGTGGCCCGCAGGAGGCGCAGCGCGAACCACAGGGTGTTCTGCAGCCAGCGGTTGGCAAAGAGCAGGTTCATCCCGCCGCGGGCGAGGCGGTCGAGCACTCCGCCCGATCCGGCCTGGGTATGGCGCCCGTGCTCCAGCAGGTGGCCGTAGCGAACGCCGGAAGGGCAAACGGGTTCGCAGGCGCGGCATCCGAGGCACTGGTCGAGGTGGAGCGCGAAGAAACGATCGCCGGCGTCCAGGCGCTCTTCCGCCACCGCCGTCATCAGGTAGATGCGGCCGCGAGGCGAATCGTTCTCGTCACCGAGCAGCTCGTAGGTAGGACAGGCGGGCAGACAGAACCCGCAATGCACGCAGGTGAGCAGGTCGTCGACCTGCTCGGCGAGCGGCGGAGTCGTCGCGTTGCCCTGCGTCATCGCCGCATGCTACGCAACAACTGCCAGCCCGCGCTCAACCGGCGAAACGGGCCGTGCCCGTGCCGGAGCGTCAACAGCGCCTTCGCCATATCCTCACCGCTTCCGCCCTCGACGAACCAGTGCGGCTCGCGTTTCATCGCCAGTCGATCTTCCACCCAGGCCTTGGTTCGCACGAACTCGCGCAACCCCTCCATCCCGTGCACGCGGCCGAAGCCGCTGTTGCCGACGCCGCCGAACGGCAGGTCGGCCATCGCGTAGTTGACCAGGTGATCGTTGATCAACACGCTACCGACGTCCAGTTGCGCCGCGATGCGCCGCGCCCTCGCCCGGTCGCGCGTCCAGATGCTCGCATCCAGCCCATACTCACTGTCGGCCGCTAGGCGGACCGCCTCGCTCTCGTCCGCCACCCGCATGATCGGCAGCACGGGACCGAAGGTCTCCTCGCGCATGATCTCCATCTCGTGGTTCACGTCGACGACGACCGTGGGCTGAAAGAAATGGCCGGGGATGGAAATCGAGCGTCCGCCCAACAGAACCCGCGCGCCTCGCGTCACCGCGTCCCGGACCTGTCGCTCGACCTTCTCGACCTGGAAGGGCGCGATCAGGGAACCGATCATCGCCTCAGCCTCATCGCTGGCTCTGACGCGCCGGGCCTCGGCGACGACCGCCTGCACGAACTGCTCGTAGACCGCATCGACCACGTAGGCGCGCTCCACCGACATGCAGACCTGACCGCAGCCATAGAAGGCGCCCCACACCGCGCCGCGCGCCGCACGCTCGATGTCGGCA
>JBDHAL010000225.1:0-11494 GCA_039588075.1 Gemmatimonadota bacterium
TGGGCGCCTTCGCCGGCGTCGCCATGCTGCTCGCCGCGCTCGGCCTCTACGGCGTGCTCGCCCAGCTGGTCGGCCGTCGCACCCACGAGCTAGGCGTTCGCATCGCGCTCGGCGCCGACCGGGCCAACATCTTGGGTTGGGTCATACGCTACGGCATGAAGCTCACGCTCGCGGGACTTCTGCTCGGTCTTGCGGGCGCCGCGTACTCCGTTCGCTTCGCCCGCGGCATGCTGTACGGAATAGAGCCGCTCGATCCTCTGACTTTCGCCGGAACCGCCATCGTCCTCGCGCTGGTGGCGCTGGCGGCCGCGCTTCTCCCAGCCTGGCGAGCGACTCGAGTCGATCCGGTGGAAAGTCTGCGAGCGGAGTAGTTCTCGGCTTAGAACTCAACCGCCTGCTGCGCTAAGCTTCAGCCAGGAGTCGATCAAGCGCCCGTTGCGCCGACTCGCGTTGGGGAACGAACTCGGGGTCGCAGAACTCCAACATGTCGGCCACCCACGCGTAGTCCTGGATCGCTTTCTCTCGCTCGCCGCGCCGCTCGTAGAGCTGGGCCCGCGACAGGATCGCGGGGATGCTTCTGTAACCGTCGAAGCGGAAGTTGGACTCGAGGATGCGCAGGGCCTCGGAGTCCTCGCCCAACTCGGCCAGCACGCTCGCGAGGACGAGGCGTGTGTAGCCGCGCGCGACCCATTCACGACCCAGGCCGTCTGACAGGGTGACCGAGCGGCGGAGCAGACTGGCGGCTTCCTGGTACTCGCCGCGGCTTTCCGCCAGCAGCCCGCGCAGGCTGAGGGCCATGCCCGATGCGGTTTCGGCTTCGAGCGAGTCGCCGGCGGCGCGCAGGCTGTCGGCCTGTAGATCCAATGTGTCGGCGTTGGCCGCGACGCGGTCGGTTTCACCGAGCCTCAGCTGGTAGGCGGCCAGAGCCCAGCGGCCGGTGGGAGTGTCGAGAACGCCTAGCTCTCTGCATCGCTGGATGGTCTTGGCCGCCAGGGCAGTATCAGCCAGGCCGGCGGAGAGGTTGGCCAGGGTGAAGAACCACACGGCTGCTCGGTCCGGTTGCAGCTCCTGCGCCCGGACCAGCGCCGCTTGTGCTGCTACGGGCCGGCCACGCCAAAGCTCGAAGAGATTGCGCCAGAAGTAGGCGGCGTTGGCGCGGTCGGCAACCGGGTGTCGTGGTGATTCCAACTCGTCGAGCATATGATCGCGGGCCTCGTGCCAGGAAGGATCGCGCAGTTTCAATAAGGTCTGGCGCAGATCGACCGCCGGAAGCTCCGCTAATCGCTCGAGCGCGGCGAGCGAGTCGGCCGTAGGTCCCCGGGTCAGCGCGTGCATGAGGCTCAGGTGCAGAGCCTCGCTGCTGGTGGAGTCGCGGGCCAGATACAGGCGCGTGTAGCGATCGAACGCTTCCATGTCACGGTGCTCGGCCACGACTTCGACCAAGTGAATGATCGGGGTCGTGAGCGCCGAGTCGAGGGCCAGGGCGCGGGCCAGGGGTTGGATCCGCTCCTCGTCCGAGATGCTGGCGACGTCACCAAGGTGGTAGTACGTCTCGCCTAGTTGGAACCACAGCTCCGGATCGTCCGGGTAGCGTGCCGTCAGTCGTCGCGCCAGGTCGATCGCTTCGACCTGGCCGAGCTCGAACATATGATTCAATTCCAGCAGCCCGCGCTCACGCGGCGGCAGCTGGTCGGCCATTCGGTTCGCCCGAGCGGCAGCCTCGACCACCATTGAGTGGCCGGCGCTGAAGCGCCAGCCGTAGGCTTGGCTGAGACGGGCGGCGGCCATCGCGAAGGTCGAGTCGATGGCCAGAGCCCGCTCGAACGCCTCGCTCGCCTCGATCCACTCCGAGCGTCGCATCGCCTGCTCGCCCTCCAGGAACGCGCGCACCGCATCGAGCGATGCAGATATCAGCGAACGACCTTTGTCGCCGAGTCCCTGCTCCGCGCCGAGACCCTGCAGCAGCTCCAGCGTCACGCTTTCCACCAACGGCAGAATGCTGTCGGGCGCTCCCACCACGCTGGACGCGGTCACCTGCTCGCCCGTGGTCGTGTCGTAGAAGCGGGCGTCGAGGCGGACCTGGCCACCGAGCTCGACCGCCTGGCCGTAGATCGCCCAGGTCGCACCCATGCCCTGGGCAACGGCGATCGCCTCTTCCGCCGGCGCATCGTCATCCCCAAAACGGCTCTTCCAGCGGCTCAGGATCGTCCGCGTATCGACCGCGCTCAGCGATCCGACTCCGTCCAGGTTCGCGGCGAGAACGTCCATCAGGCCTTCGCGCCAGACTTCGAGGCCGCTGCCTGACGTGCGGAAGGGAAGCACCGCAACAGCGTTCGGTGACTTGACTACCAGCTCGTCGCCGCTCACGTGGGTCACGACCCAGTAGCCGCCGACCACCGCCAGGGCGGCGAAGGCCAGCACGCCGCCCAGGATCGCCTTTGGCCACGTGAGAATTGAAAGAGGGCTCGGCTCTACCGCTGCCGTTTCCTGCGGTCGATCGCTGACCGCCCGTTGGCCGGCCTGACCGATCGCGGTCACCGTCACCACCGCCAGCCCGATGAGCAACAGGATAATCGCTGCCGGGAAGAACCAGGGTGGTAGGGCCAGCTTGTCGATGAAGACGTCCGTGACTTCGAGGATCGCCCACGAGGCCGCGGCGTAGATCGCCAGCACCTGCAACAGCTTCCGCCGGCGCAGCCAGCTCAGGATGACGGTAGGGTGATCGGGCCCCAGGATGCTGGGCGAAATGTTGCTACAATGTGCGGCAAGGCCCCGGTCGCGGCAAGAAAACCTCCGGTGGCGCAGCTGGCTGGCCAGACTTCCGGCCGCCTTGGTGGGGGCGCTGTGACTACCTTACTATAGGATCGTCGGGCGTCACCCTCTCCTCAGGTGGCCGCCCCTGACCCAGGAGGCCAGCCATGCGCGTTCGTTCGATCGTCCTGATGTGCGCCGCCGTAGCCGTAGCCGCGCGCCTCGTGGAAGCCCAGGAGCCCGTTACTCAGGTTCGACTCGCCGATCCGAAGCTCCAGGTGACGACGGCCATCGACTCCATCGCCGGTGATCTCGCCGCACTAGACACCAACCACGCCGCGCTAGTGGAGACAGCCGAAGGCTATGCGGCGCTCTACACACAACTGAGCGACGGCACCAAACGGGTGGTCCAGATCGCCGAGAAGTTGCGCAACGAGGATGACCGGACGAACGCGGCCCGGTATTCCGCACAACTTCTGAACGCGGTCTCCGAACTCCAGGAGATGAACTCACAGCTTCAACTCCAGTTCCAGGTTCTGCAAGACCAAATCCAGAATGAAAGCCGCCGCTACGCCACGATCAGCAACGCCCTGACGGCAAGCCACCAGGCGGCGATGAACGCGATCCGGAACATGAAATAACGCGTCGCGTGTGGGGGCGGGGTGCGACAGGGGTCATCTCGCTCCGTGTCGCGCGTGGACCGTGCCGAGAGCGCAAGTCTGGCTGGGGCGCTCCAAACTGCGCTCGACGACCCCTGCCGCACCCCTTGGGGCCGCGGTAATAACTGCAAGTGTGAAGTTGGTACCGCGAATAGGAGGGCACGGCGGGGCTCCCTCCAGCTGCCCGAGGGGGAGGGCGCGACGGGGGCCACGAGCGGATATTTGGAGCGCCCCGGCCCGTCCCCTCTTTCTGCCCGTCCGGCGCGACATGGAGCGAAGGCCCCCGTCGCGCCCTCCCCGCCACGGAAACTTGAAGGAAGTCCCCGCCGTGCCCGACCGCACCCCACGCGCTTGATATGCGCAACAGACTCCCCCATCTTTGGGCGCGATGAGTAGCCCCAGCCTCTGGTCCCGATTTCGCGCGGCGCGCCTCGGGCGCGTCCTGCTCGTCTACGCCGGCGCCTCCTGGGCGGTCCTCGAGGCGACGGATTTTTTCATCGACAAATTCGGTCTGCCGAACTGGTTCCTGCCCGCCGTTCTGGATCTCCTGCTCGTCGGGATCGTCGTCCTGGTTGCGACCGCGCTGGTGCAGTCGCGGCCGGCGAGAGCAGCCGGTTCTGAAAGCGACTCGGACGATGGAGATGTCGGTGTGCTGTTCACCTGGCGGAACGCCATCGTCGGAGGCGCCCTCGGCCTCCTGGGTATGGGCACCGCAGGTTGGCTTCTCAGCGGCCGCGATGATGACTCTGCTGAGCTTGATCCGAAGTCCGTCGCCGTTCTGCCGTTCGCCAACATGAGTGCCGAAGAGGAGAACGAGTACTTCAGCGACGGGATCACCGACGACATCATCACACACCTGTCGAAGATCGCCGACCTGAAGGTCATCTCGCGCACGTCGGTCATGCGTTACAAGGACACCGAAAAGAGCATCCGCGAGATTGGAGAGGAGCTGGGCGTCGCCACGATCCTGGAGGGGGGCGTGCGGCGCTCGGGCGACCGGGTGCGCATCAACGCCCAGCTCATCGACGCGACCCGGGACGAGCACCTCTGGGCCGAGATCTACGATCGCGATCTGACCGACGTCTTCGCGATCCAGAGCGACGTGGCGCAGCAGATCGCCAACGCGTTGCATGCGACGCTGACGCCGACGGAAAGGGCGCACATCGAGCGCAGGCCGACGGAGAACCTCGAGGCCTACGACCTCTACCTCCGCGGCAACGCCTACCTGCGCCGCTGGGCCATGTCCACGGACGCGGCGACCGAAGCCGAGCGGCTCTACCGCATGGCGCTGGAGCTCGACCCCGAC
Organism: Gemmatimonadota bacterium; assembly: GCA_039588075.1. GTDB lineage: Bacteria > Gemmatimonadota > Gemmatimonadetes > Palauibacterales > KS3-K002 > JBDHAL01. The sequence continues at coordinate 4,717 of JBDHAL010000225.1, forward strand.
CTGGCGGTGGCCTGGGCGAAGATTTCCAGAGCCCACTCCGGTCTTTACTGGAGTTACGTCGACCGGAACCCCGAGCGGCTGACGATGGCCCGCGAAGCGTTCGAGCGCGCCTTCCAGATCGAGCCGGGCTTGGCGGAGGCTCACGTGGCGGCCGGCTTCTACTACTACTACGGCAGCCGAGACTACCAGAGGGCGCTCGAGGAATTCGAGGCCGCCATCGCCGTGCAGCCCAACAACGTCGATGCCGTGGAAGGGACCGCCTGGGTGTACCGCCGCCTCGGCGAGTGGGACCGCGCCGTTGAGAACCTCAAGAAAGCGGCCGAGCTCGATCCCGGCGACGACGAAAGGTTACAGACCGCCTGCGAGACGCTGTACTACCAACGCCGTTATGAAGAGGCCGAGCGCTACTGTGTTCATTCGCTCGCCGTGAATCCGAATCAAGCGCACGCGTCGCGGGTACGCGGTTGGATCTACGCCAGTTGGACGGGAGATGTGAGTCGAACTTGGGCCTTGGTCGAGGAAGCTCTGACGGCGGCTCCCGGTGAGGCGCTGGCCGGCGCCGATGACCTTCAGCCCTGGTGGCTTGTCCGGGTCATCGCTTCGGACGCCGACCGGCTGGCGGACCGTCTGTCGGTCGCCAGCTTCGCCGACGACACGGTCGCCTATCAGCTGGCGATCGCCCAGCTGTCACTCGACGGCGGCGATGGCGCGGCGGTCCGCGCCGCGTATGAATCGGCCGCCGCGATCCTCGAAGGCCTGATCGCGGAACAGCCGGGAGACGCCCGCTACCACAGCGAGCTGGGCGTAGCTTACGCCGGCCTGGGTCGCGAGGTGGAGGCGATCCGGGAAGGGAAGCGAGCCGTCGAGCTTCTGCCCGTCTCCCGGGATGCGCTTTGGGGCCGCGCCTTCGCCGACAACCTCGCTTGGATCTACGTCACTCTGGGTCGCCACGATGATGCGCTCGAACAACTCGAGTTCGTGTTGTCGTTGCCCGCCGGTCCCGTCACTCCGTCCTGGCTTCCCGTCGATCCCGCCTGGGACCCGCTCCGCGACCTGCCACGCTTCCAACGCCTAACGGAGAGCGACCGCTAGCCGGGTCGTCGCTGCTTGCCCAACTCTGCGCCCGGTGTGCATATTCGACGGTCCCTCGTGCCCCTGCCGCCGGCAGTGATGGTTGCATGCCGTGCGGCGCGACATAGCCTACTTATATAGGAGTCAGGCCATGAAGCCCCAGCCCGTTGGCCCGCGGCCGCGCCGTCGCGTGCCCCTCCCATCGCTCGCGGTCGCCGTCGCGAGCTTTGTCGTTCTGGCAACCGCGCCCTCTCTTCGAGCCCAATCAGCCACGCATCCACTCGACCCGCTTTCTTGGGACGAGCACTGGACCGTCATCGAGGCGCTAAAGGCGGCGGGTCACGTCGACGACGCGACACGCTTCTCGCTGGTGACGCTGGCCGCGCCCGACAAGGACGCGGTGCTCGCCTGGCAGCCGGGCGCGCCCATTCAACGGGCCGCCTTCGCCATCGTCAAGCAGGGCGCCCGAACGTTCGAGGCGGAGGTCGATTTGGCCGGCGGTCGCGTGACCGGCTGGGAGGAAGTGGAAGGCGTGCAGCCCAACTGGTTGGAAGAGGAGTTCTATGAGGCCGGCCCGATTGTCATGGAGAATCCTGAGTGGCAGGCGGCGATGCGAGAGCGCGGCTACACCGATTTCTCCAGCATAGACTGCATCGGTCTACCGCCGGGCTATTTCGGCACGCCGATGCAGAAGGGCCGCCGCGTCGCCATGGTGCAATGCACCGACATGACGCGCGCCCGCACGCAACCCTACACGCGAACGATCGCGGGGCTCACCGCCTTCGTCGACCTGAACACCGGCGAGGTGATCCACGTGGCTGATGATGGTGTCGTTCCCATCCCGGCGGCGGAAGCGCGCTACGATGCCGATGGCGTCGGGCCGGCGCGGGAGAAGGCGACGCCGATCTCTATGGAGCAGCCGCAGGGTCCGAGCTTTGAGCTCGACGGACACCAGGTCCGCTGGGGTAACTGGAGCTTCCACCACCGGGTGGATCCGCGGGTCGGTCTCGTTATCGCGCGGGTGCTCTACAAGGACGGCGAGCGGCATCGCTCGGTGCTCTACGAGGGCTCGCTTTCGGAGATCTTCGTGCCCTACATGGACCCCTCGCTGCCCTGGTACGCTTTCAACTTCCTCGACGCCGGCGAGTTTCCCGCCGGCGGTCTGGCGAAACCGATGGCGCCGGGGCTCGACTGTCCCGAGAACGCCGTGTTCTTCGACGGCATCGTTGCCGGCGATGACGGCGTGCCGCAGATGACACCGCGGACTTCCTGCATCTTCGAGCGCTATGCCGGCGACGTCGCCTGGCGGCACCTGGACGGATTCAGCGAGACGATCGAGAGCCGCCCGAAGCGCGACCTCGTCGTCCGCATGTACGCCGTGCTCGGCAACTACGACTACAACTTCGACTGGATTTTCCAGGAGGACGGGACGCTGCAGGTGCGCCTGGCGGCCACGGGGATTGCCGCGGTGAAGGCGGTACGCCAGCAGGTGTCGATGGCCAGCGCCGGCAGCAACGGTTCGAACGGCCACTCGGACGACGCCGCGGCCGATGCCTATGGCCGTTTCGTCGATCCCAACGTCGTCGCCGTGAACCACGACCACTACTTCAGCTTCCGGCTCGACCTCGACGTGGATGGCCCGCGCAACAGCCTGGAGCTCGATGCGCTGAAGACGGTCGAGCTGCCGGAAGGACATCCGCGTCGCAGCATCTGGGTCATCGAACCAGCCGTCGCGCAGGTGGAATCAGACGCGATGCGGCGGATCAATTTCGAGCGACCGGTACTCTGGCGCGTCGTGAACCCGCGCGAACAGAACCACGTCGGCTACAACACGAGCTACCAGCTCAAGCCGCGCTCCAACGCGCTATCGCTGATGACGCCGGACGACTACCCGCAGCGCCGCGCCGGCTTCATCGACCATCACCTGTGGGCCACGCCGTACCAACCGGACGAGCGCTACGCCGCCGGTACGTACCCGACGCTCAGCGAGCCCGGGATGGGGTTGCCCGCCTGGACGAGCGCCGACCGGTCCATCGCCGACACCGACATCGTCCTCTGGTACACGGTGGGCATGCACCACGTGGTACGTGCCGAAGACTGGCCGGTGATGCCAACGGCCTGGCAGGCGTTCGAGCTGCGCCCGTTCGACTTTTTCGATCGTAACCCGGCGCTCGATCTACCGAAGAAGCCGTAGGCACCGCGGTGGGTGCGGGGTGCGACAGGGGTCACCTCGCTCCATGTCGCGCCGGACGGGCGGGTAATCGGGACGGGCAGGGGCGCTCCAAATTACGCTCGGCGACCCCTGCCGCACCCCTTGAGGCCGCGGTGACAACTGCAAGTTCGAGTTATTACCGCGAACAGGAGGGCACGGCGGGGATCGCCTCCATCTGCCGTAGGGGAGGGCGCGACGGGGGCCGCGAGCGGATATTTGGAGCGCCTCTGCCCGTCCCGTCTTTCAGCCCGTCCGGCGCGACATGGAGCGAAGGCCCCCGTCGCGCCCGACCCGCTACGGGAATTGAAGAAAAGGGTCGCAGCCGTGCCCGACCGCCGCTGCGCTTGCTGACAACCGCCGGCTCCACCATCTTCTTGGCGCGATGAGTAACCCCGACTTCTGGTTCCGGATCCGTGGGGCACGCCTTCTTCGGGTCCTTATTGTTTATGCGGGTGCCTCCTGGGCGGTAATCGAGGCCACCGAATTTTTCGTCAGCCAGTTCGCTATGCCGGACTGGTTCGTACCCGCAGCCCTCCTGCTTCTCCTCATCGGTCTTGTCGTCGTCATCAGCACGGCGCTGGTGCAGGCTGGACCGGCCCCCGACCCTATCCGGTCGCGGCCCGGACTAGCCACGCCTGCCGAAGAGGGAGCCCGCCGGTTATTCACTTGGCGCAACGCCATCATGGGCGGCGTCTTCGCCTTTGCCATCTGGGGCATCGCCGCAGCCGGCTGGTTGCTGACCGGTGGCCAACGGGGGACCGACTCGAGCGCCGACTCCGGTCGACCGGATTCCGCCGTCAAGAAGCTCGTCGTACTTCCCTTTGAGAATCTGAGCGGCGAGCAGGACGAGTACTTCGCCGCCGGCATCACCGACGCCATCACCGCGCGATTGGCAGTGTTGTCCGGCGTTGGAGTCATCTCCCGGCAGAGCGCCGTGCAGTACGGCCAAAGCGAGAAGACCGCGCAGCAGATCGGCTCCGAGTTGAACGTCGACTACATCCTGGAAGGCACGGTCCAGCGCGAACGGCCCAATGATCCGACCAGTCGCGTGCGGGTCATCCCCCAGCTCATCCGCATTACCGACGACACTCACGTGTGGGCTGCGACCTATGACGAGGACATGGCCGAGGTCTTCCGCGTCCAGTCGGAGATCGCCGAGCGGGTGGCGCAGGCGCTGGATGTCACGCTGCTCGAGCCCGAGCGTCGGACGCTGGAGGCGCGCCCCAGCGAGAACCTCGAGGCTTACGACTACTACTTGCGTGGCAACGAGTACTTCAACCGCGGCGAGCTCGGTTACTTGGAACGGGCGCCCCTTACGGCTGTAGAGATGTACGAGAGGGCGTTAGAGCTCGATCCCAGTTTCGCCCTCGCCTGGGCGGCGCTGGCTAGGGCGCATATGAGGGTATACCAGAACGGCTTCGATCCCGAAGCCGGCCGTGTGGAGCAGGCGCGTGATGCGGCGGAGCGGGCGCTCGAACTGGAACCCGACTTGCCCAAGGCGCATCTGGCTCTCGGCGAGTACTACGTTGAGGGGAGGAACCTCGAACGCGCCACTGAAGAATTCGAGCGTGCCCGCCGGGCCAACCCGAATGACAGCGAGCTGCTCATGAGCTACGCCGATGTTCTGGCGCGGCGGAATGAGAATGAGCGGAGCCTGGCTATCCTCGAGAAAGCCGCCGAGCTCGACCCGCGCTCGGTGACAATGGCCACGGTCTATGGCTCTGCTCTCGGACAAGCGGGTCGACACGCCGAGGCGGAGAGCTTTTTCGACCGGGCAATCGAGCTGGCCCCCACGAATGGGCACAGCCGCTTTCGCCGCCAACCTCATGTCGTGGAGCTACACCTTCTTCAGAGTCCTGCCGGACGAGTTGGGGGAGTCGTTGGATCAGCTGTCCATCGAGTCGTTCGGGCACGATACCGTATCTCACTACTTCTACTACCTCGCCAATGGTTGGCGCTACGGCGGCGGCGACAAGCCGGAAACCTCTCGTGCCTACTACGATTCCGCTCGGGTCATCTTGGAGGATTGGCTGGCGCTGTCGCCAGACTATACCTACTCGATGCGCTCGCTGGCGTGGACCTATGCCGGCTTGGGTCGGTCCTCGGAGTCGGTCGCGATGGCCCAGCGCGCGCTGGACCTTATTCCTCTATCCAGGGATGCTGTGCTCGGCGTCGAGAACGCTCTCATGCTTGTCCAGGTGCACTCGCAATTGGGGCAGTTGGATGAAGCCTTCCCCCTACTGACCCGGCTGGCCGCGCAGGCGCCGCACATCATGCCGCGCTTCCAGGTCGATCCGGTCTGGGATCCCATTCGCGCCGACTCTCGCTTCCAGGCGCTCATGCCCGACCCCCAAGCGCAGCGTTGATCCCGGGGGCTTCCTGCCCCAATTTCATCCGACTCCAACCAAAGTAGACCACCCGGAGGTGACCATGCGTCGTTCTGGCCGCGTACTCGTCTTTCTTCAAGCGCTCGCCGTCGCAGCGCTGTTCGTAGTAGTTCCCGGTGCCTTCTCCCAAACGACCGTGGAGTCGGCCGGAGGAGGCTCCCTGGGCTTCTACCGATTCCCGGCCCTGCACGGCGACACCATCGTGTTTGCCGCGGAGGGCGACCTTTGGAAGGTGTCGACCCAAGGCGGGGTGGCCCGGCGGCTGACAACGCACGGAGCCGACGAAACGAATCCCGTGATCTCGCCGGACGGCACGACGCTCGCCTTCACCGGCCGCTACGAGGGGCCGTCCGAGCTTTACACGATGCCGTTGGCTGGCGGCGTCCCAGTGCGTCAGACCTACGAGGCCGACGCGTCGATTGCGACGACCTGGACGCCGGACGGCCGGCTGGTCTACACGACGCGTTATTACTCCCGGCTGCCGAAGCAGATGCTCGTTGCGCTGACCTTAGAGGACGGGACGCGTTCGCTCGTCCCCCTCTTTTCTGGTGCTGAAGCAGCTTACGACGAAACGGGTACCAAGTTGTTCTTCGTTCGCCCCGCCTTTCACAACAATGTTACCAAGCGCTACACCGGCGGCACGGCGCGTGACGTTTGGAAGTTCGAGGAGAGCGCCGAAGAGGCGGTCGAGCTGACCGGCGACTACGACGGCGAGAGCCATTCGCCCATGTGGTGGGCGGCTCGCGTCTACTTCGTCAGCGATCGCGATGGAACGATGAACATCTGGTCGATGGATGAAAACGGCGGCGACCTGCGCCAGCACACGCGCCACGCTGGCTGGGACGTCAAGAGCCCGTCGCTATCACGCGGGGTCATCGCCTACGAGTTGGGCGCCGACCTCTGGCTCTACGACATAGCGGGCGACGATTCGCGGATGGTACCGATAACCCTCGCATCGGACTTCGACCAGTTGCGAGAGAAGTGGGTCAAGGAACCGATGCAGTATCTCACATCGGCCCACATCCACCCGGAGGGTGAGAGCGTCGTGCTCACCGCGCGGGGCCGCGTGTTCGTCGCTCCCGCCGGGCATGGCCGGCTCGTCCGCGCC
>JBDHAL010000226.1:0-7557 GCA_039588075.1 Gemmatimonadota bacterium
ACGCCCGTGGCGTTGATCACGCGGCGAATCGACGGCCTGTCCATGGCTTCCAGGTCGAGGAGCGTCTCACCAGCGATCTCGGCTTCGGCGGGCACCGCGTCGCGCGCGCCGGTCGCCAACTCTTCACGAACGCGGTGCAGGGTGCGCCGCAGCGCTTCGACCACCAGCGACCGCGGACGCGTCTCCAACAAGTCGGAGAAGGCGCTCGAAGCCAGCAGTGCATCGACGCTGGGGATCCGCCGGCGCGTATCGTCGCCGCTAGATTGCATGCTCCACCGATCCTAGCCGGGCCCCGGCCCCGGCGGTTCCTCCGACTCCTCCGACTCCGGCGCCTCGACTTCGAAGCTCCAAGCGCCACCACCCACGAGACCGCTCAAGTTGACGATGGCGGTCGCCCGCGCCTCGTAGGAGCCCGGCGCCAGCGGCGCGCTAAGGATCACGAAGAGCCGGCGCTCCGGTAGAGCCTGTACGACGACGCCCGTATCGGCCGGCTGCTCGGCCTGCCCGCGGCGCCGCTCGATCGCCGCCCGCAGGCCGGCCAAACGGGCCACCGTTTCATCCGCCGCCGCGATCGCCTCCGCCGCCGCGCTGTCGGCTTCGGCGGCGGCGCTGTCGGGCACGGCCTGCTCCGCCGCGGCGGAGTCGGCCAGCGCTTCTTCGAGCGCCAGCGAGTCCTGAACCGCCTGCACGACGGTCTGAACCGAGTCGCGCCAGGCGGGATACTGCCAGTCGTGGAAGACGGTATCGACGGCGACGCTGGCACTGTCGGCGAGGGCGATGATCTCTACCTGGTCGATGCTGACCGGGATGTCAGCGTCGAGGTAGCCGTCGAATCCCAGCTCGAGTGTCGTGGAATCGACCACCACGACCAGTGCGAGTATCGAACCCACCGTGTCGTGCTGGAAGACCTGAAACTCCAGCGCCAGGGTATCGGCGAAGCCGATGGCGATGGCGAGCGTATCGGTGCGGTCGAAGTCGTCGGCGCGTTGGTTGTTGTTGACGTCCTCGTAGCCGATGGCCCAATAGTCGCCCTCCGGCAGGGCCCGCAACCTGACCGCGCCGATCGAGTCGGCGGCGCCGGCGTAGCGCAGTGTATCGGGAGACAGCGAGTCGGGAACCAGCACCATATCCAAGCGCGCGACGCGCGGCGGCAGCCCCGTGATCCGATCGATCACGGATCCCTCGATCCGGTTGGCCGGGATGGGCGGACCCGTGGAGATCACGTACTCGATCGGCTCCGTGATCCTGTTCTGGAAGAGATCCTGGATAGTAGTCCCGATGCGCAGGTGATAGATGCGGCCATCGATCCAGCCCTGCCGCGGGCGGACGCGAAGCTCGCGTTTCCCCTTCTCAACGGTGGGCCGCATGTCCAGCGGAAAGACGACGACCGCGCCCTGAACGCCGCGCTCCGAGATCGGCTCTTCGAACTCGAACCGGACGAGTTCCTTACCCATGTCAGTGACGACCGAATTGCTGTCGGGCACCACAGCGACGAGAACGGGAGCCGTACTGTCAGGCGGCCCCCCGGGCGGAGCCGCGACGTGCGCGCAGCCCTGCGGGCCCGCCAGCCACAACAGAACGAAACCGCCACCCGCGATCAGGCTGGCGATCGCCGTCCCGGTCCGCGGGTCGATGACCACGGCCTAGCCGGCCTCCAGGGTCCTGTGCTTCTCCCAGACTTTCGCGAGTTGGTCCTCGAGGCCCTGCAACTTCTCGCGCGCCTGTTGCACGACGTTCTCCGGCGCCTTGCTGACGAAGTTCTTGCTGGCCAGTCGCTTCTTCGATCGCTCGACCAACGTCTCGAGCTCGGCCGCCTGCTTCTCGAGTCGCTCCCGCTCGCGATCCAGGTCAATCAGCCCTTCCAGGGGCACGTGGACCGCCGCGCCGGAGGTCAGCACCGCGGCCGCGTTGGCGCCGTGGGACTCGGCCTCGAATGATATATCGGAGATTCCGCCCAGCTTGAGCGCCGACTCGCGTTCGGCCTCGACCGCCGCACGCAGCGCGTCGTCCACGTGCGTGACCGTCACCTCGACCTCCTTGCGGTGCGCGACGTTGTACTCACTGCGGATGTTGCGGACCGCGGTCAACATCTCCTGTAGGATGCCGATCTCGGATTCCGCTTCGGGATCGTCCCACCCGGGTCGCGGATCGGGCCAGGAGCTGACCATGATGCTGTCGGCCGCACGGTTCGGAAGCCGCTGCCAGAGATCCTCCGTGATGAATGGCATGATCGGGTGGAGGAGCCTGAGACTCGAGTCGAGCACCTCGCGCAGCACCGAGCGAACGACCTCGCGGGCCTCCGGGCTCGACTCGTCGTAGAGTCGCGCCTTGATCAACTCGAGGTACCAATCGCAGAACTCGTTCCAGAAGAACCGATACAGCTCTGCCGCCGCCTCGTGCAGCCGGAAGGTCTGCAGGTCGGCGGTCACCTCGCGAGTCGCGCTGTTCAGGCGCGAGAGGATCCAACGATCGGCGAGCTCGAGGGAATCGCGCTCCGGCAACGGCGCGACTTCTCCCTCGAGGTGGGGCAGAGCGAGCCGCGCCGCGTTCCAGATCTTGTTACCGAAGTTTCGGCCAACGTGGAACGTTTCCTCCAGATCCTCAAAGCTGAGCTGCAAGTCGGCGCCGACGCCGGCACCGCTGATCAGCGTGAAGCGCAGCGAGTCGGCCCCGAACAGGCGAACGACCTCGAGCGGGTCGATTCCGTTGCCCAGCGATTTCGACATGCGGCGGCCGATGTGGTCGCGCACCGTGCCGTGCAGATAGACATCCTCGAACGGGATCTCCCCCAAGAACTCCAACCCGGCCATGATCATGCGGGCCACCCAGAAGAAAAGAATCTCCGGTGCGGTGACCAGCGTGTGCCCGGGGTAGAACGTCTTCAGATCTTCCGTCTGGTCCGGCCAGCCGAGCGTGCTGAAGGGCCAGAGCCAGGACGAGAACCAGGTGTCGAGGACATCGGTGTCTTGCTCGAGCTTCGAGCCGCCGCACTCGCCACAGGCATCCGGATCCTCGCGCAGGGCGAGCGTCGCGCCACAGTCCCGGCAATACCAGACCGGGATGCGGTGACCCCACCAGAGCTGTCGCGAGATGCACCAGTCGCGGACGTTCTCCAGCCAGTGCTGGTGGACGCCGCCCCAGTGCTCGGGGGTGAAGCGGATCTTGCCGCTGCGAAAGGCCTCGAGGGCCGGCTCGGCCAGCGGTTTCATCTTGACGAACCACTGCTCGGACACGCGCGGCTCGACCGCGGTGTTGCAGCGGTAGCAGTGGCCGACCGAGTGGACGTGCGGCTCGATCTTCTCGAGCAACTCGAGGCCCTCGAGCGCCTCTACGACGGCGTCTCGGGCAACGAAGCGATTCAGGCCGCGGAATTGCTCGGGCACGGAATCGCTGAGCGTGGCGTCCGGGTTGAAGATGTCGACCTGGTCGAGGTCGTGGCGCAGCCCGATCTCGAAGTCGTTGGGGTCGTGCGACGGCGTGACCTTGACGATGCCAGTGCCGAACTCGGGGTCGACGAAGTCGTCGGCGACCACCGGGATCTCGCGCTCGGCCAGTGGGAGCAGGATCGTCTTGTCGAGCAGGTGCTTGTGGCGCTCGTCGTCCGGGTGAACGGCGATGGCGGTGTCTCCGAGCATCGTTTCCGGGCGCGTCGTGGCCACGACGATGTAGCTCGACTCGTCACCGACGATGGGATAGCGCAGGTGATAGAGCTTCCCCTTCGCCTCCTCGTGCTCGACTTCTTCGTTGGCCAGCGCGGTGGCGCAGCGCGGGCACCAGTTGACGATGTAGTTGCCCCGGTAGACGAGACCCTTTTCGTACAGGCGGACGAAGACCTCGCGAACCGCTCGGCTGGGGCCGGAATCCAGAGTGAAACAGGTTCGGTCCCAATCAGCGGAACTGCCGATCGCCTTCAACTGGTCGAGGATCGTGCCGCCCGTATCGCTGACCCAATCCCAAACGTGCTCGACGAACTTGTCGCGACCGAGGTCCCAGCGCGTCACGCCCTTCTCGGCCAGGCGCCGCTCGACCACGTTCTGTGTCGCGATGCCGGCGTGGTCGGTTCCGGGAACCCAGAGTGTCTCTCGTCCCTGCATGCGGCGCCAGCGAATCAACACGTCCTGGATCGTGTTGTTGAGGCCGTGACCCATGTGCAGGCTGTCGGTCACGTTGGGTGGTGGCATGACGATGACGTACGTCTCCGCGCCGCCGCCGGCGTCGGCGGAGAAATAACCCTGGTCCCACCAGCGTTTGTATGCCCCATCCTCGTAAGACTGGGGCTGGAACCGCGAGGGAAGCTCGGTGCTCACGCTGCATCTCACCGGTAAACGGGGCGGCGCCCGGACTCGGTCGGACGCCGAAAAGGCGCCGTCTCAGACGGCGATCGTCGTTGTGGCTGTAACTTATCTTGAACGGACCGCGTGGCAATTGGTGGGGCGGCCGCGAAGGCCTTCAGCGACCGGGAGGCCTTCAGCGATCGGCAGATCCGCCGCCGCCGGAGGTCGTGTCCTTCTGGGCCTGCTCCTGCTCTCTGCGCTCGCGGATGGCCCGGATTCGGTCCTCGATGGCGTCGTCCACTATGGCCCGGCCCGCCTGCTGCTGGATGATGCCCCAGGACGCCATGTCCGCAGCCTGTTCGCGGGTCGGCCCAAAGTAGAAGGGGAGCGGCAAGGTTATGGGACCGAGGTGGATTCGGCCCGGCGCGACTCCCCACTTCTCGTCCCCCTCCCCGACCGTCCAGTCCGCCGCATCGGCCGCCCGGGCCATCTCCGCGGCCAGGCTGTCGTCATAAGCCTCGATGATCGCGTAGAGGCGTTCGCGTATTTCCTCTGCCCGCTCCTCCACCGTCATGTCGTCACGGCTCGTGGGCAGCGGCCAGATGACCCAGAGCCGCCAGTCGCCGACTCGCGGACGCAGGCGCTCCGCGGCCGAGACCACGGGCCCCGTCTCGGGCACTGCCTCGGCGGGCTCGATCGGCGCCGGCTCGGGCTCATCCGGCACCGGCTCGGGCTCGGCGACCGATTCTGCCGGAGGCGTCTCGACGACCTGAACGTCCACGGCCTGCATCCCCTCCGGCCTGACGGTGACGGGTCGCGGCGGTGGAACCAGGCTGATGCCGCGCTCGACATACCCGATCAGGAACGGCGAGAGGAAGACCGCGACCACGTGCAGAACGACCGATGCGATGATGCCCATGGCGAGGGCGCGGTCGTATCGGCGGCTGCGCTGACGGATGGCGTTGGCGGACCGCTGCACAGGGCGCACCACGTCCGGAGGCGTCTCCTCCGGAGGCGCTTTTGGAGGCCTGAGCAGTGTTGAAAAGATCACGTTAGCTGATACTCCTGGTCCGCCATCCTGTTCCGGTTACAGCACTTCCGCCACGCGTTGCGCGGCCTCTTTGAGACGCTCAGCAGGTTTCGTGAGGGCGACACGGAAGAACCCTTCACCACCTCCGCCCATGCCCGCTCCCGGAAACAGAACAACCCCGGACTCCTGGAGGATCCTGCGGGCGAAATCGACCGACGGCTCGCCGCCGGGGATCGGGATCCAGAGGTACATGGTCGCCTTGGGCTTCTCGACCTCGAAGCCGGCCGCGCGGAACGCGTCGACGGCCGCGTCGCGACGCTCCTGGAAGACGGCGACGTTCGCGGGTAGGAACTCTTCCCAAGCGTCCAGGCTGTACCGGCCACCCAGCCGATCCGCCATCCGGTCATGTTGAAGGTCTTGGACAGCGAGTGGTATTCCACCGCCACCTCGCGTGCGCCCTCATACTGTAAGACGCTTGGGGGGCGATAACCGTCGAAGGCGATTTCGGAATACGCGTTGTCGCTGACGAGCAGCAAGTCGTGCTCCCGGCAGAACTCGAGCGCCCGCTGGAAATAGTCGTCCGTGGCGATTCCACCGGTCGGATTGTTCGGGTAGTTGAGGTAGAGCAACTTGGCTCTGGCGAGCTTCTCCTTCGGTACCTCCGACCAGTCGAGCAGATATCCCTTCTCGCGGCGAAGCGGCACCTCGATCACGTCGGCGCCCAGCATGTGGGTGCCACCGAAATACGGGTAGTAGCCGGGATCGGGGATGATCGCGCCATCGCCCGGGTTCATGTAGACCAGCGGCAGGTGGGCGATCCCTTCCTTCGTTCCGATCAGCGGAAGCACCTCTTCGAAGGGATCGACCTCGAACCCGAAGCGCCGGGCCATCCACTCGGCGATCTTGATTCGAAACTCGGGCAAACCCCGCTGGAACGGGTAACGGCTGAAGCGCTCCTCAGTGACGGCCTGGCGTATAGCTTCGATCGTCTGGGCCGGCGGCATTTGATCGGCATCGCCCGCACCCAGATCTATGATGTCGACACCCTGCTCTATGAGCTCCGCCTTGACCTTGGGCACGTCGGCGAGCGCGTACGGCGGCAGCGTCGAGAACTGCTTGGAAAACTCGGGCATTTGGCTACACTCTCCAATTCTATGAGCGGTTACGCGGGGCCATCGCACCGGCCGGACTCCTACAACGCCCAAATCAGCTTCCCTTCTGGAACCTTAAATAATATCCGCCCGGCCGAGCCGCGGCTAGCGGAGGCCGGTAGACGGTTGGCCCGGGATCCTGGGTAGTGACGGCAATATCGAGAACCGCACACCGAGAGGAAGGTAATCGGGTAATCGGTGTGCGGTGTTCGAGATTGCAGTAGCACACTTTATCGCACCTACGTAAACTCAAGTTTTGAGGTGCTTCTTCTTCGCGGCCGGAAACAACACGTTGTTGAGGATGAGGCGGTATCCCGGCGAGTGCGGATAGAGGTCGAGATCGGTGGGTGGATCGCCGACCACGTGCTGGGGGTCTTCGGGATCGTGTCCGCCCAAGAAGGTCCAGGTGCCTTCCCCGTAGTTACCATGAAGGTACTTGGCCCACGGAGCGCCCGGCTGGTCGGCCAAAACGATGACCGAGGGCTTGAGGCGGACGCGCCGATAGCTGGTGGTGAGGCCGTAGTAGTCGCTGATGATCCGCCGGTGGTTTTGAGTGAGCATGCTGGCGACGGGATCGATCTTGGCGCTGAAGTCGAACAGCCTGAAGCTGGCGAGCGGCTGCCGCATGGGCGTGTTGACCAGGTGCCCGTCGATATCTGAAAAAGCGGAGACGGACGGGTCGGTGTACAACACCGCGTTCTCGAAAGCGAGGGTGCGATTCCAATCGAGCCGGGACTGAGCGTCGGGGTCGGGGCCATCGCCATCGGCGTAGCTCGCGGCGATGTCCGTAGCTGCCGCGGCGATCGCCAGGTCGATCGTTTCGGTTGCGGTGCACATGGCGAAGATGAACCCGCCGTTGTTCACGTAGTCTAGGATCTCCTCAGCGACGGCTTTCTTGAGAGCCGGCGTGTCGGGTATGCCGTGGGCGGCGGCCACGCGACGGTTGCGGGCGACTTCCTCCTGCAGCCAGGCGGTACCGGCATACGTGAGATAGAACTTGGAGAACTGGCCGGTAAAATCCTCGTGGTGCAGGTGCAACCAATCGTAGCTTTTTAATTCGCCGGCGAGTACCTGGGAATCCCACAGCCGTTCGTACTCGATG
>JBDHAL010000227.1:0-5670 GCA_039588075.1 Gemmatimonadota bacterium
ATGCCAACTGGTTCGCGCGAGTCCAATCCCAGGTAGGGTAGAAGGCCGCGTGATAGCGCAACCCCTCCTCTATCGTGAGGCTCGCGTAGAGATGAGGTTGTTCGGGAACGTATCCCGTTCGCAGGAGTACTCGTGGGGCGTTAGCCGGAATCGAACGCTCCAGAACGGTGATCGATCCTTGACGGGGCCGAAGATGCGCCAGCAACAGCCGGATCGTCGTCGTCTTCCCCGCCCCGTTTGGGCCCAGAAAGCCGTAGATCGAACCAGTCGGAATGGCCAGCGTCAGGTCACGTATCTCGAACGACTTGCCCGCCTGGTACACTACTCCGCGCGTCTCGATCGCGTTGCTCATGGCGCCGTCCCTCCCAGCTCCTGCCGCAGCGCCGCTGCGATTTCTTTGCCCTCAAGACCCAATCGGGCCGCTTCCTTTAAAACGGCCCGCGCCAGACGCTTCGCCTGTGCTGTTCGCGCCTCCTTCCGCCGGGCCATCTCCACTTCGCGGATGAACGTCCCTGCTCCCTGCCGCATCTCCACGAATCCCTCTCGCTCCAGCTCGTGATACGCCTGCACCACCGTCGCAGGGTTGACCCTCAGGCTCTTCGCCAACTGCCGCACCGAGGGCAGCGCCTCACCCGCACCCAACTCGCCAGCAGCAATAGCCACGCGTATGCGCGTGGCGATCTGATCGTAGAGTGGTACCGGGCTTCTGGCGTCGATCTGGCTAAACATGCGAGTTCGCTCAAGTGTATCGGTTTCCCCATACAATGATACAGTGCCGGCCGCCGCCTGTCAACGACCGTCTTTCGCGTTGATCGAGCCCCGAAACCTCTGCATCTTCTCGATGGTTATTAATATGGAGGTCCGGGGTTTTCGAACAGAGATCCGCCATGAGCGGACATAGGATAAATGACGAGTTTTCGTAAGCTGATTGGGGAAATCCACCGTCGGTCGCTTTGGCAGGTGCTGGCGATCTACCTGGTGGGAGCGTGGGTCGGGTACACGGTGGTGCAGGGCCTGACGGAGGGGCTGGGCTTGCCGGACTGGTTCCCCGGCCTTGCGCTGGTGCTGTTCATCGTGGGGCTGCCGATCGTATTGGCGACGGCATTTCTACAGGAAGGGATGCGAACGGGTGGGCGGCACGACCCGACGCTGCTGCCCGACGCCCAGGTCGCGATGTCGACGCCGGTGGAGCCGGCCGGCGCGGAAGCCCGGATGCGGCGGACGTTCACGTGGCGCAACGCGATAATGGGCGGCGTGTTCGCCTTCGCGTTGTACGGAGTCGTCTCGGCGGGCTGGTTGCTCGTGTCGGGAACGACGGCGAGTGAGGCAGTAGATCCCGTAGGCACTTCAGCGGTTTCCCGCGTGGCGATCCTCCCCTTCTCCGTTCACGGAAGCGACGAGTACGAGTATCTGGGCGAGGGGATGGTGAACCTTCTGGGTACGAAGCTCGACGGTGCCGGCGATTTGCGCACGGTGGATTCCCGGGCGCTGCTCGGCGCGCTGGAGCGTCAGTCGGCGGGCCCCTTCGATCCGCAGCGCGCCGGGGTCGTGGCTTCGCAGTTCGGCGCCGGGCTCTACGTGTTGGGCGATGTGCTGGAGGTCGGTGGCCGCCTGCATTTGGAGGCGGCGCTGTACGACGTGAGCCAGGGCGAGGGGCCGGTGGCGACCGCGACGGCGGAGGCGGACGTCGAGGATATCTTTGCGGCGGTCGACGAGTTGGCCGCTCAACTTCTCGGCGGTCGCGCCGGCTCGGCACAGCGCATCACGCACATCGCATCGGTGACGACCAATTCACTGCCCGCCCTGAGAGCGTATCTCGCGGGCGAGCGGGAATTTCGCTCGGGTCGATTCGAGCAGGCGCGTGACGCGTTCCTGCTCGCCATCGAAGAAGACAGCGCCTTCGCTCTCGCCTACTACCGGTTGAGCATCGCGGCCGAGTGGCTGGTTCAGTCGGAGGCGGCCGGCGCCGCCGCCGAGCAGGCGCTACTTCTGAGCGATCGTCTGACGGAGCACGACCGGCGGATCCTGGAAGCGTTCGAGGAGTGGCGGGTCGGAAACGCGGCGGAGGCGGAACGCCGGTACCGCTCGATTCTTGGAACGCACCCGGATGAAGTCGAGGTGTGGTGGCAGCTGGGTGAGTTGCTGTTCCACTACGGCCCGCAGCGCGGCCGTTCGATCACCGAATCGCGCCAGGCCTGGGAGCGAGTGCTCTTCTTCGAGCCCAACCACGTTCCGGCGCTGGTCCACATGGCGAGGATCGCATCGGTCGAAGGAAAACTGGAAGAGCTCGACTCGCTGACGCGGCAGGCGCTCCGCTACCAGCCGGGCGGCGACTACGCGCACTACATGAACGCGTTACTCGCCTATGGCCTCGGTGACGAGGAGGCGCAGCAGCGGGTGCTGGCCGACCTCGCGCAGGCCGGCGACAACGCGCGAAACAACGCCTTCTACAACGTCGCGATCTTCACCGACGATGTGGACGGCGCTTTCGAACTGGCCCGCCTCATCACGGACCCGTCGCATTCTCCAGAGGTTCGAGCCAACGGTCACGTGCTGCTGGCCGACATTCACCTTGCGCGAGGACGCTGGCGGGCAGCGCAGACGGAACTCGCCGCCGCCGACCTGCTGGATCACGGCGATGCGCTGGAACAGCGGGCGCTCATGGCAGCGGTGCCTTTCTTCGCCCGGCCGGACGCGGAGCTGAATGGGCTGCGGGAAGAACTCGAGGCCTGGACTCCGGGTGAGCCGTTAGTCCCCAATCCCAACGCCCTGCCCCACTCCGACATGCACCACCAGCTCCGCGCCTACTTGTTGGGTTTATTGAACGCGCGGCTGGGAAACGAAGCGGAGGCGCTCGGCTACGCGCAGCAGCTGGAAAGCCTGGCCGGCTCGCCCGATGCCGCCGCCCTGGCCCGGGACCAGACGCAGGGCATCCTGGCGCAGGTCGCCTGGACGAAGGGCCGTGAGGCAGAGGCGCTGGCAACGCTGGAGCAGGCGCCGATGATTCGCAGCTACCTGCTGACGGTCAACTCGGCCTTCTACGGACTCGAATACGACAGGTACATGCGGGCCGAGCTGCTGAACAATCTGGGCCGCTACGAGGAAGCGACGTCGTGGTACTGCTCGTTCCTCGAACACGCGTCCTACGACGTCGCCTTTTTGGGCCCGTCCCACTTCCGCCGTGGCGAAGTCTACGAGAAGATGGGACGACCCGAAGAAGCGGCGCGTCACTACAACCGATTCGTCGAGCTCTGGTCGGATGCCGACCCCGAGTACCAGCCAATGGTCGATTACGCTCGGGAACGACTCGTTGCCCTGGCAGGCGAACCTTCGGGCGGCTAGAGAAGTTGATGTAACCTCAGGGCACGGACGGGCAGTCCTACGACTGGACCCGTCTGCAGGTCAGGAATAGAACGAACGCAACCATCAGTGGTAAAGGAGGATCCTATGTCCGACGCAGAACCCCGTGGCCGCTTTTGCTGGCACGACTTGATGACTTCCGACCCCGACGCCGCACAGAACTTCTATAAGAAGGTCGCAGGTTGGGGAACCGACAAGTGGGAGGGCGGAGAAACGCCCTACACGATGTGGACCAACGAACAGGGTCCGCTGGGCGGTGTGATGCAACTGCCTGAAGAGGCCAAGGCCATGGGCGCACCGCCTCACTGGAGCGCCTACATATACGCTCCCAACGTGGACGAGACGACGAACCGTGCGACGGAGCTCGGGGCCAACACGCTCGTACCCCCCACGGACATTCCGACCGTCGGGCGGTTCAGCGTGCTGATGGACCCACAGGGCGCGGTGTTCGCCGCCTTCCAGTCCTCCCAGGACGCACCGGGCCACGACAACCCAGCGCAGCAGGGCGAGTTCTCGTGGCACGAGCTGGCCACCACCGACCACGAAGCGGCCTGGGGCTTTTACGCCGACCTGTTTGGCTGGCAGAAGACCGATGCCATGGACATGGGCGACATGGGCATCTACCAGATGTACGGTCGCGGCGGCGATCTCCCGCTGGGCGGCATGTTCAACAAGCCGGCCGAGATGCCGACGGGCTGGCTGCACTACATCAAGGTCGCGGACGTGAATGCGGCGGTGGACACGGTGAAGGAGCTGGGCGGCCAGATCCTGAACGGCCCGATGGAAGTGCCGGGCGGCGATCTGATCGCCCAGTGCCTGGACCCGCAGGGCGCGGCCTTCGCGGTTCACTCCGCCGCGAGCAAATAGTCGAAGGTTGGTCGGTCACTTGAAAGCCTGCCCCGGCTGCCGGGGCAGGCTTTCTTGCCAATGCCCCATTGCTCATCCGGGCTGATCGAGCTATTTCAGAGCCAAGCGAGTGAACAAGCCTCTAACGAGGAGCGAATGCGGCACGACGCCATAGCCGTCATCGATTTCGGCGGCCAGTACGCACACCTGATAGCCACGAAGGTCCGCCGCCAAGGCGTACTGGCCGAGATCCGCCAGCCCGAAGACCCCATCGAGGCCTTCGCCCGCTACAAGGGCATCATCATCTCAGGCAGTCCGAGCCTGTCGGCCCACGGCGAAGATTCCCAGTACACGAAAGAGATCTACGACCTCGACGTTCCGATCGTCGGCTTCTGCTTCGGGCACCAGGAGATCGCCAAGCACTACGGCGGAAAGGTGATCCACGGCGGCCGGCAGTGGGGTCCGGCGCAACTCCACCTGACCGGCGACCACACCCTGTTCAAGGGGCTGGGGCCCGTCGAGCCGGTCTGGATGAGCCACTACGACTCGGTCGCGGAGGTGGGGCCGGAGTTCAGCGAGCTGGGCTGGAGCGTGACCGCCGACGGCGAGCCGGACCACCGCTACGCGGCCATCGGGTCCGACAAGCTGCGGAGGTACGGCGTTCAGTTCCACCCCGAGGTCGATGATACCGTCCACGGCGACGAGATAATCGCCAACTTCCTGTTCGAGATCTGCGACTGCCGGCCTTCCTGGACGATGGAAGCGTTCCTCGCCGAGGAGATGCAGAAGATTCAGGAGCAGGTGGGCGATCGCTCCGTCTTCCTGCTGGCCTCGGGCGGCGTCGACTCCACCGTCGCGGCCACGCTGCTGGTCCAGGCGCTGGGACCCGAACGCGTCGAGTTACTCCACATCGACAATGGGCTCATGCGCAAGGACGAGAGCGCTCGCGTCGTCTCATTCTTCCGCGATCTCGGACTCGGGCCACACGTGCACTTCGCCGACGCGAGCGAACACTTCTTGACGGCGCTCGACGGCATCACCGAGCCGGAAGAGAAGCGTCGAGCCATCGGCGACTCGTTCATCGACGTGTTTCAGGACCAGGCGAGCCGGCTGGGGATCGAGGACCACCTGCTGGGCCAGGGCACGATCTATCCCGACACGATCGAAACCGGCGGCACGCAGCGCTCTGACACGATCAAGACGCATCACAACCGCGTGCCCATCATCGAGGCGATGCTCGCCGAGGGTCGAATCGTCGAGCCGCTTGCCGAGCTCTACAAGGTCGAGGTCCGCGAGCTGGGCGAAGAACTTGGTATCCCCCGCGAGCTGGTCTGGCGCCACCCCTTCCCCGGCCCCGGTCTCGGAGTCCGGCTTCTGTGCGACAGCGGCGCCGGCGATCGCAGCGGCTTCGATACGCTCGTTCCCGAGGTGGCCGAGGTGGGCCGGCGCTTCGGCCTCGAGGCG
>JBDHAL010000228.1:0-5630 GCA_039588075.1 Gemmatimonadota bacterium
AAGGCGCGGGCTCGGCGGCCATTCGCGCCGCCGCCGACCCGGAGGCGCTGGAACGCCTGCGCGTCGACCTGCTGGGCCGCAAGGCCCGGCTCACCCAGTTGCTCCGCAGCGTCGGACAACTGCCGGCGGAACAGCGTCGTGACGCGGGCGCCGAAGCGAACCGGGTGAAGCAGGCGCTCGTCGATCTTCTTGAAGCGCGATCCGAGGAGCTTTCGTCGGCCACGAGCGAGGCGGCCGGCGGCTTCGACGCCACGCTGCCGGGCCGCGGCGGCTGGCGCGGAGCGTCGCATCCCTGTTCGCTGGTGACCGACGAGATCTGCGGGATATTCAAGGAACTCGGCTTCGTGCGGGCTCGTGGCCCCGAGGCCGAGACCACCTGGTACAACTTCACGGCCCTCAACACTTCGCTCGACCATCCGGCGGCCGACGAGCAGGACACGTTCTACCTCGGCCCCGACCTGGTGCTGCGCACGCACACCTCGCCGGTACAGGCGCGAGTGATGGAGGAATCCAAGCCGCCGGTGAGGATCGTGGTGCCCGGTGTCGTTTATCGGCGCGATCCGTTCGATGCGTCGCACGCGCCGGCCTTCGATCAACTCGAAGGCCTGGCCGTGGACGAAGGCATCAACTTCGTCGATTTCAAAGCGACGATCAGCTACTTCGTCCACAGGTTCTTCGGCCCGGAGACCGAGAGTCGGTTCCGGCCCTCCTTCTTCCCGTTCACCGAACCGTCGGCCGAAGTCGACGTCTCGTGCCTCCTCTGCCACGGTGACGGTTGCTCGGCCTGCAAGGGCACCGGCTGGCTCGAGATCATGGGGGCCGGGATGGTCGATCCTGCGGTCTTCGACAACGTCGGATACGACGCGGAACGCTATAGCGGTTTCGCGTTCGGCATGGGCGTGGGTCGGATCGCTATGCTTCGCTACGGGATACCGGATATCCGGCTGCTCTACGAGAGCGACGTTCGCTTCCTCGAGCAGTTCGATCGCGCCTGATCTGGCTGAGGGCGGCGTATATCTTTTCGAATTGATGGGCTATGAATGTTTCCTATAGCTGGCTGAAAGCGCTGGCTCCTACCATCGACCAATCCGCGGCGGATCTGGCCGAGCAGTTGACGTACACGGCCGTGCCCGTCGATGAGGTCACCTGGCTCGGCGAGAGCCTGGGCGAGCTCGTCATCGCCAGGGTCGACTCGGTATCCAAGCACCCCGAGGCCGACCGCCTGGTGATCTGCCGGGTCGACGCCGGTCGCGACGAGCCGGTCCAGGTGGTGACCGGCGCGCCGGTCGTCGTCGAGGGCGGCTTCTACCCCTTCGTCGGCGTCGGGCAAACGCTACCCGGCGGTGTGCTGATCAAGAAGGCGAAGCTTCGCGGCGAGACCAGCGAAGGCATGCTGTGCTCGGAGCGCGAGCTGGGCATCGGGCGCGACGCGGCGGGCATCATGCAGCTTCACGGCGAGTTCACACCCGGGCAGCCGCTGGTGGAGGCGCTGGAACTCGACGACCACCGCCTCGACGTTGATGTCACGGCGAACCGTCCCGACCTGCTCGGTCATTGGGGAGTCGCCCGTGAAGTCGCGCCGGGCGGCGAGGCCGATTTGAGAATCCCGGAGTTCCCCGGTCAGACGAGCGCGGACTACGGGACCGTGACCGTAAAAGAAGAGGGTGTGACGGGTGGCGTCACAGTACGGATCGAAGATGGTGAGGGCTGCCCGCGCTACATGGGCGCCGTCGTGCGCGGCGTGACGGTGAAGCCGTCGCCGGAGTGGCTGGCGAACCGGCTGCGGGCCATAGGGCAGCAGCCGATCAACAACGTGGTGGACGCGACGAACTACGTGTTGCACGAGCTGAATCAGCCACTGCATGCGTTCGACCTGACGACGTTGCGCGGCCCGGCGCTGGTGATCCGCCGGGCGAGGAAAGGCGAGTCGTTGACGACGCTGGACGGGAAGGACCGCAAGCTCGATCCCGAGATGCTGGTGATCGCTGATGCCGATGTGCCCTGCGCCATGGCCGGGTTGATGGGTGGCGCAGCGAGCGAGGTCACCGATGACACGAAGGACGTATTCATCGAGTGCGCCTACTTCGACCCGAAGCGGGTGCGCAAGGCGGCAAAGTCGCTCGGGTTGGATACCGATGCGTCCTACCGGTTCCAGCGCGGCATCGATCCCTGCGGCCAGCCCCGCGCTCTCGAGCGGGTCGTCAACCTGATCCTGACGGTCGCCGGCGGTACGGTCGAGGGAGATGCGATCGACGTCAATCCGATAATTGCCGAGCGCTGGACGGTGAGTTTGAGACCATCGCGGGTCAACCACCTTCTGGGGGTGGAGCTGGACCGAGAAACGATAGGCGACTGCCTGGAGCCCATCGGGTTCGAGCTGGAAGACGGGGACGACGGAGCGTTGGCGATAGCGGTGCCGACCTGGCGCCCCGACGTCGAGCGCGAAGTCGACCTGATAGAAGAGGTCGCGCGACGCTACGGTTACGACAGGTTCCCCGACGAGATGGAGAAATTCCGGCCGACCACGGTAGCCGAGGACAGCTACGTCGATGTGAGCGGTCGCCTGCGCGACCAGATGACCGGGCTGGGATTCCTCGAGGCCAAGACGTCGCCGTTCGCGCCTGACGGTGAAGGAGAGGTTCGGCTGCTCAACCCGCTGTCCGAGCGCGAAGACCACCTGCGCGCCGATCTGCTCACCGGCCTCCTCCACCGCGTCGAGTACAACTTCGCGCGGGGCCAGCGCGATATCCGCCTGTACGAGATCGGCACGGTTTTCAGCCAGTCCGACGGCGCTGCGCCGGGAGAGCAAATCCGGATCGCCGCCGCCTGGACGGGACACCGGTTACCGGAGCACTGGTCACGCGCCGCCGACGATTGGGATGTCTGGGACCTCAAGTGGGTCATGGCGTCGGTCGCTGCCATCGCCGCACCGGCTGCGGCGCTGCATCCCATCGATTCCGGCGATGCCCCCGGCCCGCACAGTTTCGAGGATCCACTCGCCATCATCACGGACGACGGCCAGAACCTCGGGTGGGCAGGGAGGATACCGGCCTCGCGGGTCGAGGCGCCCCGCTGGGCGGGTCCCGTGTGGGGGCTCGAGCTTCAGATCACCGCCGGTTCTGCGCCGACGGTGGCTTACCACCCGCTCCCCATTTACCCGGCCGTGGACCGCGACGTCGCCCTCATCGTCAAGAAGCCCACGCTGGCGGCAGAGGTGGGCGCCGTGATTCGCGGAGCGGCACCCACCTTCCTCGAGAGCCTCTCGGTCTTCGACGTCTACGAGGGCGAGAACTTACCCCCGGACACCCGCTCCATCGCCTGGCGCTTGAGATTCCGCTCGCCGGAGCGTACGCTAACGGACGAAGAAGTCGACACGGCCATGAAACGAATAACCTCCGCGCTGGAGGAGAAGCTCAATGTCGGAATTCGAGGAGCGTAAACCGAGCATCGATTTCCCCAGGTTCGATGAGCTCGAGACCACGGTCCGCCGCGCCCTTCGACAACTCGAGGTCTGGCGCGAGCGCGCCGCCGCCTCCGAGGCCGAGCGCCGACGCCTTCAGGACGTGCTCGACAAGATGGGCAAGATCTCCGGCGAGCTCGATGCGTCGGCCGCCGCCGGCGAGCTCGAACGGCTCCGTGAGGACAACGACAAGCTGCGGCGCCAGCTCAGCCAGGGACGGCATCAGGCCGAAAAGCTGGCCCGCGAGGTCGAGTTTCTGGAGGACGCACGATGACCGATAGCCAGCAGGAGATGGTCGAGGTCCGAATACTCGGCGAGTCTTACACCATCAAGTCCGAAACCACCGCTGACTATACGCGCAGGGTGGCTGAACACGTCGACCGCATGGCCAAGGAGATCCAGGACGAGTCCGGCATCATCGACCAGAAAAAGGTAGCCGTTCTCACAGCTCTCGCCGTCACCGACCAGCTTTTCCGCATGCGGGAAGGCGTTGAGGTCGTGAGGGGCCTGGCGGAAAACCGGGCCGACCGGTTGATCGGTGAAGTACTCTCCGTGGTCGAGCAGGCCTCAGGCGACTAGCTTGCGGAACCCTTCCCGGTCTGTCTATTATTTGAGCTAGCCCTGTGGCTGTCTGGAAATGTCAATAATAGCTCGGAAGCGGTTTTGCATAGTTATCGAGTCCGTTCAGTGCTTCGTGTCAACTCAGTGCCGGGTCCGCCCGGTGTGAGCTTGGAGGGAGCGCGTCGGCGGTAATTCGATAGCGGCGCCGGCGCTCGTGAGTGCCGGCGGGCGAATCTGTTTCCCCGACTGACAAGTCGAGCGTGATCTATTCCAGCGGCAGGTCCACGGGCCTGGCCGCTTTTTGCGTTCCGGCGGATCTACACCCGGCGGGACGAGATAAAGAAAGGAATCGCTGTTGTGAACTCGCTCGTGGCCCCACTCGCGGCGGCGGCCGGAGTCCTCGTTGGATGGGCCGTCACCTTTTTCCTCGTGCGCAGGTTCGAGCTTGGGCGGATCAAGCAACTACGAGAGAATGCCAACGCAGAGGCTGAGCGGATCGCGGAGTCCGCTCGGACCGATGCCGAGAGTCTGAAGCGCTCGGCGGAGCTGACGGCGAAGGAGGAGATCCTCCGCGCCAAGGAGAGCTGGGAGAAGGAACTCAGCAAGCGGCGATCCGAGATCGAGCGCACCGAGCGGCGTCTCGATGACCGGGAGAGCATGCTCGACCGCAAGTACTCGGCGCTGGACCAGAAGCAGGAGTTACTTGATCGACGCGCGGGCGATCTGGAGGCGCGTGAGGCCGCTGTCGAGGCCGATCGCATGCGCTACCAGGAGCTGGTGAACGAGGAGCAGGCCAAACTCGAGCGCGTCGCCGGCATGTCGGCCGAGAGAGCCCGCAAAGAGCTGTTGCGCCGCGTCGAGGAGGAGGCTCGCGCCGATGCGGCGCAGCTCGTCCGCAAGCTCAAGGAAGACGCGACGCGGAGCGCCGAGCGTGAGGCCCGCAATATCGTAGCGATGGCGATCGAGAAGGTCGCCGCCGACCACGCCGCCGAGGCCACCGTCTCGGTCGTCCCGCTTCCCAGTGACGAAATGAAGGGCCGGATCATCGGCCGCGAGGGCCGGAACATCCGGGCTTTTGAGAGCAGCACCGGCGTCGATGTGATCGTGGATGACACGCCCGAGGCCGTCATCCTCTCGGCCTACGATCCCGTCCGACGCGAGATCGCCCGGACCGCCATGGAGAAGCTGGTCGCCGATGGGCGCATCCACCCCGGCCGCATCGAGGAGGTCATCGAGAAGGCGAAGAAAGAGGTCGAGCAGACCATGCAGGAAGCGGCGGAAGAGGCGTGCTACGAGCTCGGGATCCACGGCCTGCACCAGCAGATCATGGAAACGCTCGGGCGTATGAAGTACAGGACCTCCTACGGCCAGAATCAGCTCCAGCACTCGAAAGAGGTCGCGCGGCTGACGGGCAACATGGCTTCGGAGCTCGGCCTCAACGCCCTCATGGCCAAGCGGATGGGCCTGCTGCACGACATCGGGAAAGGCATGACCCACGAGCACGAGGGGACCCACGTCGAGCTCGGGTACGAGCTCTGCAAGCGCTGCGGCGAGTCGGACCAGGTTCTGAACGCCATTCGCGCGCACCACGGCGAAGAGCCGGCGCGAT
>JBDHAL010000229.1:0-9682 GCA_039588075.1 Gemmatimonadota bacterium
ATCTATTCCCTCGCCAGCGTCACCTACGAGATGCTCTCGGGCGAGCCGCCGTACACGGGCCCAACAATCCAGGCGATCCTGGCCAAACTCGTGATGGAGCCGGCGCGCGACCTACGCGACGTCCGGGACACGGTACCCGACGCCGTCGCCCTGGCCGTCGGCAAGGCGCTGGCCAAGCTACCCGCCGACCGCTTCACCTCGGCTTCACAGTTCTCCGAAGCGCTGACCAATCTGAGCCTCTCGGTCACAGCGGACAGCGGAGCGACCAGCCTCCGTATGCGGGCCGCGGCGCCAGCGGCCCGTCCTCAAGTGCTGGCCGGCTGGAGCTCAGCCTCAGCCTGGCTGGTTGCCGTCGTGGCGGTCGGGGTCGCGCTGTGGGGCTGGTTGCGCCCGGCACCGGCGCCACAGCTGGCCCGATTCCCCCTGGCGCTTCCAGCAGCACAGGGTGTGGTGGCGTATCACTCCGGTACGACCGTCGCGATCTCACCCGACGGGGAGCGGTTTGTGTACGTCGGTGAAGCCGAGGTGGGCCGGCGCCTGTATGTTCGCGAGCTGGGTCGGCTCGACGCACGACCGTTGCCGGGAACGGAGGACGCACGTGGGCCTTTCTTCTCGCCCGACGGCTTGTGGGTCGGCTTCGTGGCCGAAGACAAATTGAAGAAGGTGTCGCTCGCGGGTGGACCGCCGCTCACGATCGTCGACGCGACGGGGCTCCGGGGGGCGACTTGGACTGAAGACGACTTCATCGTGTTCTCTCCATCCCCGGGAACGGGACTGCTGAAAGTCTCGGCGGGTGGAGGAACGCCGGAGCCGATCAGCACGACCGATCGCGGGGGGGATATACACAGCTGGCCGGAGGCTCTTCCCGGTGGGAGAGCCGTCATATTCACCGAATTGGTGTTTGGGACACAGAACGCGGTCGTCTCTGCCCTCTCCCTCGAGACCGGCGAAATCAAGCCTTTGCTGCAGGGCGCGACCTACGCACGCTACGTGGACACGGGTCACCTCCTCTACGGAACGCTGGAGGGCTCGCTGCTCGCCGTGCCGTTCGATCCCGCGCGCCTCGAAACCACCGGTCCGCCTGTGTCGATCCTGGAGAACCTGATGGTCCGGAACAACGGCTCCGCGGAGTTCTCCGTATCCAGAAATGGATCCCTCGTCTATCTCTCCGGCGTGGCCCGGGCCCAGGCAATCATGGTCATGGTCGACCGCCAGGGTGAGGAGCGTTCACTGCGTGGGGGCCTCGTCGGGGCGGTCACGCCGCGCTTCTCGCCCGACGGTACACAAATCGCCATCACAACCGCTGAGGGCGGCACCCGGGACGTTTGGGTCTATGACATAGAATCGGGCACGTTGTCGCGGCTGAGCTTCGAGGGCGAGAACTTCTATCCCGAATGGTCGCCGGACGGGAGCCGCGTGCTGTTCTCGTCTCTGCGCGCCGGGTCGCGCGACCTGTATTGGCGACCGGCGGACGGAAGTGGTGTGGCAGAGCGCCTGTACTCGGCGGCCACCGAAGTGTGGGAGGGCATCCTCTCGAGAGACGGAAACT
Organism: Gemmatimonadota bacterium; assembly: GCA_039588075.1. GTDB lineage: Bacteria > Gemmatimonadota > Gemmatimonadetes > Palauibacterales > KS3-K002 > JBDHAL01. The sequence continues at coordinate 1,550 of JBDHAL010000229.1, forward strand.
GGTTGGCTTTCCGCGAAATCGGGCCCGAGACCGGCCGCGACATCATGGTTTTGCCGCTCCAAGACGAGCGGCAGCCGCGGCCTTTCGTTCAAACATCGTTCGACGAGCGATCGATAGCGCTGTCGCCCAACGACCGCTGGCTGGCCTACGTCTCGAACGAATCGGGCAGCGATGAAGTCTACGTGCGGGCCTTCCCCGAGCCGAGTGGGCGTTGGCAGATCTCCGAGGGCGGCGGTCGTGAACCGCTATGGTCGCGCGACGGCCGAGAGCTGTTCTATCGGAACGGCAACAAACTGATCTCCGTCGCCGTGGAGACCGACCCGGTGTTCAGGAAGGGGCGTCAAGAGGTCGTGCTGGAAGGGGATTATAGCCCGTTTGACAACAAAGCGAACTACGACATCCACCCCGACGGCGAGCACTTCTTACTGTTCAAGAGGCCCGAGGCTGCCGCAGGGCTGATCATCGTGCTCAATTGGTTCGAGGAACTGCGCCAGCGCACCCAGTAACTACCCAGCTAGGCCGATCATCAAGGCACCTAGAAACTGTAGCGAATGCGAGCATACACGTTCGTGTTGTTTCCGAGCTGCCCAAAGAACCCGGTCTCGTCACCGAACATGATGTTGCCTCCCGCGGCCATCGTCACCGCGTCGGTCCATCTGTACGATAGCGAGGGTCGTAGATACGCGTCCTCATCGCTGGGCGAAACGAAGGCGAAGAGCGAGAGCGTCAGGGTCTGCAAAAGGAGCCGGTAAGTCAGGCGCGTCGTGAACGTATGGCGCAGTTCGTCCGGCTCGAACTGGGGCGTGGCTGAACTCGCGATCAGCTGATCGTAATCCTGGATCCACTCCAAGAAGTACTGCAAGCCGAGGCCGAAGTTCGCAAACAATTCACGCTCGTACCCCACGAGACCCCGGATCTGCGAGTTGGGAACGTTGGGGTCGTTCCCCTCGGCGTCCTCCGAGTCGTAGTAGCCCCCCTCCAGGTTGGCGATGCCGCGCAGAAGATTACCGCGAACGCTCGCTCCGTAGGCGTTCATCGGCGAGTAGGTGGGCAGGCTCGCTGCTTCGTCGTACGCCAGCGGCAGCTTGGTGAAGCCGAAATAGCCGTAGAGGGCCAGCTCGTACCCGCCGACCGTGCGAAAGACGCGCCCCGCCAGCTCGCCGTTACCCAGCTGCTTGGCGGGCAGGAGCGGCTCGATCGGTTGCCCCATCGTCGTCGCGCTGACGGAACCCCCCACCGATGGGTCGAAGAAAGACAGCCGCTCCCCGGTGATGCCCCGGTCCGGCGCAAAGATAGGCGTCCAGACGACGTCGAGGTTGGCCAGCCCGGAGTAGAAGGTCGTTTTCAGTGAGTTCGAAGGCGCTTTCAGGAATTCGTCATCGCGGCCGATGAAGAAAGAGACGAAATCCTTGGGAAAGCGATCGTTGATGAATATGAAGTCGCCCGTCCCCCAGGTCAGTACCTGCCGCCCGACTCGAGCGTCGAGCCAGTCCGCCAGGCGCAGCGTGATCGATGCCTGGCGGATGTCGATCACGATCTCGTCCGTGACGGCGTCGGCTATGAAGTCGCCTTTGAACGCCAGGTCGGTCCGGTCCTCGTAATGCGATAAGTCTAGGCGGAACCGCGTCTCGCCCAACACGAAATCATCCGGCTGGGCGGGGTCGCCGACCACGCGAGCTGCTCCGGCCGCCTCGAGAAAGCCATGAATCTCCAGCGCGGCCACGTCCCAGTCGTCCTGCGCCAGAACGGTTCGCGCCGTCCCCAGGCCGGCGGCCAGGACGCACACGATCAGCCAGATCTTCTCTCCCCGCAGCATCACGTATCAGTTGGTGGAGAACCACTCGCGCGATGGATTACGCAGCGTGCGCTCCGTGAAGACGCTGGCCGGTATGCCCAGGTCGTACTCGACGCCCCGAAACTCGGCGACCGTGTTACCGCCCGAGCGCAGGTCCGAGATCTGCATGCGGATGACGGTCGGGTGGCCGCCGAACTCGGCGACTTCGAGGGTCTCGATCCGTCGATAGATCTCTCCGGCGTCGTCCACGTATTCCATCTTCGACGGGAGGAACGTCTGCTTGTCGATCCAAACAGTCCACGAGGTGAATTCTACCGACCCTTCATCGAGCGGCGTGTTCCTGACCACGTAGAAGCTGTCGGTCGTCTCCGCCAGCTCGTGCTCGTCATCGTCGATGCCTCGGCCGGACACGTCCTCATAAAAGAAGTGTGAACCCACGAAGCTCGTACGCTTGTCGCCAGCCGCGATACGCTTCACCAGGTCCAGCTCCGGAAGGTAGAGCCAGCGGTCGTCGTCCTTGCCCACATGTTTGTTCACGAGGAAGACGGTGTTCCGCACATCCGCCGGGCGGCTGAAAAGCACGGCATAGTCTTGATCACCGCCATCCTCGACATCGCGGCGCAGGATGTAGAAGTCGCGCATGCGCGTCCGGCCCTGAGCGTCGGTTATAGTCATGCGGACCCGCGCCCGCCCGTCGTCGCCGGCGTAGTAGGCCGCGAGGTTCGCGCGCTCAACGATCTGCTCGACGTCCGTGAGATCCTGGGCAGCCGAAGCTCGCGCCAGCACAGACAGTCCGAAGACGAGAGTTATCAACAGGGCGGTATGCAGTTTCATCGCATCTCTCCAAGAACTAGGCCGGCTCGGCGAACAGGCTTTTCTTGAGCAAATCCATTAGGCCAGGCAGAAGTATCAGAGTCACCACGCACGACATCAACATGATCGCGGCGAGGAACGCGCCCACTGTGCTATAGGGGCCGAGCGGTGACGCCAGGAGCGGTAAGAACCCGACGGCGATCACCACCGCATTCCGCGCGATCGCCCGCGCCGGTTCGGCGAACATCTCCTGGACCGTCACGCCCCAGTCGCCCGCGCGTTTGTAAGTGGCTCGGGCACGCTGCAGAAAGTGGATCGCAAAGTCGATGGAAAGCCCCAGGGTGAGCGCGCTGAGCACCGCTACGGGCATGTCGTAGTCTTTCCCTACGAGTCCAATCAGCCCATAGATGAACGCGATCGTGATCGACAGCGGCAGCATCGCCAGTATGGCGAAGCGGACCGACCGGAACAGGATCAGCATCATGATGAACACGGTAAAGAAGCCGCCCAGGAGAGCCTTGAGCATGCCATTAACCATATCGCCCTGCCAGACCACGTTCAGGTACGTGAGGCCGGCCCAGCCCACGGACGTTCCCTCGGGTGGCGGATGCGCCGCCAGGTAGCGGTCGACGTGTTCCGTCACCCGCAGCATGTCCTGGTTGTCCCCGCTCTTCAGCTGCAGCCATAGATTGGCCGAGCGATAGTCGGGGGTGAGAAAATGCCACAGGTCGTCGGGTCGGTGGGACGACTGGTAGCTGAGAAGCGTCTGGGCCACCGCGCCCGAGGTCCCGGGGATCGTGAAGTACTGGGGATCACCGTCCCTAAGCTCGCGGTGAACGGTCTTGACGACGTCAACTATAGAGTTGGATTTGCCTACGAGGCCGGAGCGCTGCAACTCCTCCTGGAGACCCGAAATGTAGGCGAGCGCGGCGGGCGTTTGAAACAGCTTGCTCTCTGTTTGTGCATCCTCGACACGCGTCAGTACTTCCTCCCAGAGCTCGGCCTCTTCGTCACTCGCCTCATCGAGTTCGAGATAGACGGCATCGATGAGAGCTTCCAGGTGCTCCGCCAGCGGCGCCGCCACGGCGGACCGATGCAGATCGCTCCACTGCGCGCCGAGATCAACCCGGCCGGCGGCCGCCGCCGCGTCGAGGGTGGAGCCGATCTCATCGCTCAGCCGATGATCGTCGCCGCCATCGGCAGGCGTCTCGAGAACCAGAAAGGCATTGTACGTGCCACCGAAATGCTCGTTCAGCACTCGGTCCGCCACCCTGATCGGATGGTCCCGACGAAACCAGCGCACGGGGTTGTCGTTGATCTGAATCCGCGTGATGCCGTATACGCTGATCACCGACACGGCGAGCGTAACCAGTACGATCGCCTTGGAGCCCGAAAGCGTCCACGGCCCGAGGCGCGCCAGGCTGCGGGCGAGGGGCCGCCGCTCGTCACGTTCCGTATCACGCCCGCCAGGCTGCGGGCGAGGGGCCGCCGCTCGTCACGTTCCGTATCACGCCGGCGAAGCTTCGCAACCCTGTCGTCGCTCAGCAGAGCGATGTAGGCTGGAACGAACGTGACGGTGAGAAGGAAGGCGAGGGCAATACCGATGGCGACGAACAAGCCGAAGACGCGGACCGGGGGAATCGGCGCGAGTGCGAGAGAGAGGAATCCCGCGGCGGAGGTCAACGACGTGTAGAGCATGGGGGAAAACAGATTACCCATCGCCAGGCGGACGGTCCTGTAACGATCACCGATGCCCGGGTACATGTCGGCGAACTCGCTCAGGACGTGTACGGAGTCCACGACCGCGATGGGCATCAGAAAGATCGGGATCATGGAGCTCATGATATGGACCGTAAACCCGAGACCGATCAGTAGCCCCATGGTTGCGATCACCGTCACCATGGCCACGATCATCGGAGCGACAACCAGCGCGATGCTCCGGAAGAAGAACCACATCAGGAGAAAGACGATCAGGCCCGCGAGCGGTGCGGCGATACCCATCTGCTTGAACATCTCTACGCCAAACGTATCCTCGGCAACGGGCAGACCCGTGATGAAGTACTGATCGTCGCCATCGAATTCAGCGATCACCTCCTCGATCTCGCCGGCGATGCGGTGACTCTCGTTCTTCTTCTCAATCGGGACGTAGATGGCGACGGCCTTCCCGTCTCCACTCAGCAGCGTGCCTTTGATGGTCGGTATTCGCTCCGCGGCCTCGCGAATGGCCCGGGCCTCCTCGCGGGTCTCCGGCGGCGTATTCATTAGCCATTCGAAGCGCACGACGCCGGGTCCGTCCTGCGAAATGTTGTCGACTGTAGCTATGGAGAGCAGGTCCTGGCGGATCACGCCTTCGATGCGTTCGATTCGGCGCGTCAGCTCGTGAACGTGTTGGAGAGAGGCCGGATTGAACACGCCGTCGGGGTCCTCTTCGTTGACGACCCCGACCACGATCATGTCGTAGAGCGTGAAGTTTCGTTTAACCTCGTTATGGAATACCCTCGCCCGCTGGTCGGCGGGTAGCATGTTTTCCGGATCGGTATCGATCACGATCCGCGGGATTTGGCTACCCAGGCCCAGCGCCAGCACCCCTGCCGCCAGCATGATCGCCTTGGGACGCCTGAGCGACAACTCGATGACTTTGTTGCGGAATTCCATTCGTCCGTCCTTGAGGCCGCTAGAGATTCAAGCGTCAGTCAGTTCGGATGCTTTGATATCCTCCATGAGGCACCATTGGGCAGAACCTGCCACGGCGAGCAGCAATGGACCTCGCGGATAGGGTGCTTGAGACGCAACATGATCCTGCCCGCGACGAGGACTGTTTGTGGTTCGGGCTACTGAGACAGCGATCAGATTACTTGCCAAAGATGGAGTTGTTCCAGGCGACAATCAAGAAGCGCAGGTTTTTCCCTGTGCCAAGGATTCGGGACCACTTGCTCGATAACCCTGTAAGCCCGAGGCGAGGTCTGAGCGCCCAGCCGCTTGTGATCCCTCACTGGGCACTGCATCTTCCTACGTTCTCGTTTGCGCCGTCGTCCTTGGGAAAAGAGAACCATGGCCGGCTCTACGCCCCAAGCCTGGTGGGATACTATCCGGCGGGCCCGTCTCTTCCGGGTCCTCGCCGTCTATCTCGGCGCGTCATTCGTCGTCACCGAGTTAGTCGACATCTTCACCGACCAGCTAGGCCTGCCCGACTGGTTCTTCCCGGGCGCCGTTGCGCTGCTTCTCATCGGCCTGCCGATCATCCTAACGACGGCGTTCGTGCAGAGCGCTCTGAGCCGGCCGACCGAAGCCGGAGCACCTGATTCAAGCACCCCGACTCCCGAAGCTCCCCCTCCGACCACAACTACTGACGTCGCGGCGGTGGACAAACACTGGCTCACCTGGCGTAAGGCTATCTTTGGCGCGGTGCTGGCGTTCGCTCTCTTAGGCGTGGCGGTCAGCGCCTACATGGCAATGCGCACATTGGGGATCGGCCCGATCGGCTCGCTGGTCGCCAAAGGCGTGATCGAGGAGCGCGAGCGCATCATCCTCGCCGATTTCGAGCACCCGACCGGCGATCCGCTGCTCGGCCGAGCAGTCACCGAGGCGTTCCGCGTCGATCTGGCGCAGTCTCCTCTGGTCACCGTCGTGTCACCGAGCTACGTCGCTCAGGTGCTCGACCGTATGCAGCAACCGCCTGACGCGCCGCTCGATCGAAGCCTGGCGCGTGAGGTGGCGATCCGCGAGGGGATAACGGCGCTGATTGCCGGCGAGATCACCACAGCAGGGACGGGCTTTGTGCTATCCGCTGCACTCCTCTCAGCCGACTCGGGCCACGTGCTCGCCGCGTCTCGCGCGACCGCAGGGGATTCGACTGAGTTCATCAGCGCCATCGACCAGCTGTCCGAAGATCTTCGCGACCGCATCGGCGAGCCGCTAAGAAGCATCCGGAGCAGCCCGCCTCTGCAAAGGATGACGACGGGCTCGCTAGAGGCGCTGCGGAAATACTCGCAGGCGGTCCGCGCCATCGAGATCGAGGGCGACTACCCGAAAGGAATCGCGCTGCTGCAGGAGGCCGTAGACCTCGACACGGCGTTCGCCATGGCCTACCGGAAGCTCGGGGTCGCGTTGTTTAACGTCGGAGAGGAGCGTGCCCGAATGGTGCGAGCGTTGACGAGAGCGTTCGATCATCGCGACCGCCTACCCGACCGGGAGCGATACATGACGGTCGGCAGCTACCATCAGTTCGCAACGAATGAGCAAACTGAGGCGATCACCGCGTATAGGACTTTGTTGGATATCTATCCCGATCACAGCTACGCGCTCACGAACCTCAGCTTCGCTTATTTCAACGTGCGTGACTACAAGCGAGCCGCACAACTCGGCCGTCACTCCATTGAAGTGGAACCTGGAAACGCTATCAACAACATTGTTGCGCTCTGGGCGCAGGTGTCGGCCGGCCAGAACGAGGAAGTCGAGGCGACACTCGGGCGGATGTCCGAGAGGGTTCCGAATCATCCCGGGACGTCCCTCGCCCACTCGTATGTGGCTAGCATGCGGGGCGATTACGATCTGGCCGAAGACCACGTTCGGGCGCTCGCCGAAGCGCAGAAGGCTGATCAGCGTTGGCTAACGCGCGCCACACTCGAGTTGGCAACGCTGGCCGGCGTCCGCGGGAAGCTCTCCGCCGCCGAGCGCTATCTGCGGGACGCGACGGCAGTGAACGAGGAGCGCGACCTCGCCGCAGGTTATCTGCAGAAGGTTATCGACCTCGCACTGCTCGGCGTCGGGTTCCGAGGCGAAGCGACCGAGGGGTTAGCTCTGATCGAGGAAGCCTTGGAGCGGTATCCGCTCGATTCGATCGCTCCACTCGACCGACCCTATTTGCCACTCGCGCTGCTGTACGCGTTAAGCAGGCGCCCGGATCGCGCGCGTGAGCTGGTGGCTGAATACGATGAGATGGTGGAGGGAAAGTACCAGGGCCTCGACGCGGCCGACCGCCATTTGGCCTTGGGCCTCCTCGCCGTAGCTGAGGACCGATTGGAGGAGGCGATAGCCGAGTTTCAAAGGGCAGACCAAGGAGCATGCCCGATCTGCGCGCTTCACCACTTGGGCACCGCGTACGAGCTCGCCGGCGAGCCCGATTCAGCCGTTGCCGCCTACGAGCGCTACCTCGAGACTCCCTGGATCGGGCGGACGGGTTCCTGGCCCGCCGGCCTCATTCATAGCGACATGTATTGGCTGGGCCCGACGTTCGAACGGCTCGGTGCGCTGCACGAAGAGGGTGGCGAAACCGAGAAGGCGATCTATTACTACGGCAAGCTCGTGCACCTCTGGGAACATGCCGATCCGGAGTTGCAGCCCAGGGTCGAGGCCGCGCGTCGCGCCATCGAGGCCCTCTCGACGGACCGTTGAAGCGTTCTGACCCTACCCGTCCCACAAACCGATTCCCAGCTATGAGGTAAGCCAAATGATCCGCCTGACCGCCCTCTCCCGTCCACTCTCCGCCACACTCGCCCTGGCCACCGGCCTGGCCGCAGGCTGCG
>JBDHAL010000230.1:0-2320 GCA_039588075.1 Gemmatimonadota bacterium
TTGCCTCTGGTCATCGCGGTCTGGAACCGGGGCGTCGTGGCCCGGATCCAGGACGATACGGGCAACCGGCTCCGCGTCGCCCGGGAATACGCGTCGAGAGTCGAGCTGATCGGAGACGACACGCCGGAAGGGTTCTCGCTCCTTCTGACCTGCCACCCCGAGGAGTCTCGACCCTTCCTGTTTTCGCAGGTGAGAGGCAAGAAGCAGAAGATCGAGCTCACGGGCGCGCCGGCGATCCGCGCCGCCGCGCGTATTCTACCTGCCGTGAACGATTGGGGCGGCAACGAGACTAACGTGCGGGACGCCGTCACACTCATCGAGGATACGCGCAGCGTCGAGCGCCTCTTCCACCAGGTCGCAAACGACCCGGACAAGCCACAGAAGTTCTTCGGCGGCGATTCCGCGAGACTCAAGAAGCTGGATCCCAACATCCGGCTCGCCCTCGAGATGGCCACCCACGAAGAAGACGAGCGCCGCGCTCTCGAAGGCGAGTTGGCGATCCTCGAAGCCGCCTGGCGCGAAGCCGAAGAAGTCGCCTCCATCGCCGATAGGCTCCTGATCCCGGAGCGTGTGGAGAAGTTGATTCGGAAGTGGAAGCGGGAAGGGCAACCCGATCGCGGTCCGGCCGTCCGCTAGAACCAGATCCCCATGCGGAGGCCGCGGGAGTCGAGTTCCGGCTCCTGCGGTATGTAGCTCGCTTTCCCGCGCGCCATCCGCCAGGCGCTCCATGCCGCGGCGTACGCATCGATCGCGTCCAACAACACTCCTCGCTTCATCGAGTCGAGCGTCTCCCGCACTTTCGGAAAGTGCTGCTCGAGCAGGCTCACCCGCTCTTCCTGTCCTTCGGCGGAACGTTTCGACGTCTCCAGCGGGCGGCTGTCGTTCATCGCTGTGAAGCTCACCTCGGGGTGGACCTCCCGGACGCGCATTTGCAGGTCGGGGCTCATGGCGTCGTGCACCTCGCGCAACTTGGCCACGAGGCCGTAAACCTGCTTGGAGAGTCCGATGGCGTGCTTTGAGCTCGAGCGGTTGAGCGCCGATGCCTTTTCGTAGCTGTCCGCCGAAAGCACCGCCCGCACCGGCGGCGCGAAGACGCTCGAGCCCCGCTTACGGCCCAGCATCCGCCGCGCCTCCCGGTCGCAGGACCGGCCGCCCGGCACCGCGTTGACCGGCAGTCCGATCGGGATGTCGATGCCCACGTAGCGTGGGTTCTCCGACAGGTCGAGCACCTCGCGGAAAGTAGAGACCACGCGGCACTCCTCCGAGCCGACGCCGCCCTCGCCGTTCAGCTCCACCAGAACTACGACCCAACCTTTCTTGCAGCCGTCCACACCGGCCACGACTCTTCCGATACCCAGCATCCCGTCCTCGCGTCGGCTCGACCTGAGCGTACGAATTCCCGGAAACGTGTGTTTGGCGGAACGCGTCTCGAACCGGCTCATCTGACGAGTGGACAGGGTATTAAGCGGGGCCTCGAAAGGCCGTCCGGTGACTGCGGCGAGGATGTAGGCGGGGTCTCCGGGCTGCCGCAGCGGATCGCGTCGCCCTCAATCTAGCACATCCGGCGGCTTCGTGCCCATACCCAGGCATCTAGCGAAACGGCGTCAGTGGCTGAAAGGGCTCGCCGCGTACCAGCTCCGGCACCTGTGGCAGGCCGGGCAGGTCAAGAAGCGGGTGGGTGGCGTTTGAAGGTGCGGCGGCCGGACCGCGCGCGCTTCTACTCGTAGGTCGTCCCCAGGTGCTCGATCCAACCGCCCGGGTGTTCCCGGTCGGGGTCGCGGTGCGTCCAGTGGATCACGCCACCCTGCTCGTTCCACTCGTACTGACCGCGAAAAACTAGAGCGTCGCCGACGGTGAGCGGCACGCGCGGCGCCACATCGATGTTGTGACTCACCAGGAGAGTCTGACCCGAGGCGAGCCGTATGATGAAGCGCTGATGACGGTCGCCCTCCTCATCGTCCGGCAGCAGCCTATCCACCACGCCCAGAGACTGGACCATCATCCCGGACATGCGATCGCGATAAGCGCGGGCGATCGCCGTGTCGCCGGGCGGTATGATGATTCCGGAGGATAGCTCGACGGGGCCGCCGACCCCGAGAACCGCGGCGTGGTACTCGTAGGCGGATCGGATCGCCACGATCCCGATGATCCCCAGGATCCCCGCCAGTAGAGCTGCCGTCTTGGGCTTCATGACTCCCCCGTCTTCCCGGTGCCGCTAATCGCCGCTCACAATCTAGCACCTGAAAGCTGGGGACGCTCGCATTCGTCGCATTCGCAACGCGTTCTATCTGATCCCGGTGTCCACGACCAGGTCGAGCCG
>JBDHAL010000230.1:2331-7927 GCA_039588075.1 Gemmatimonadota bacterium
TGACGTCGTTTCGTGCGATGGCGCTCACCTGAATTCCCGCGGGCGTGTAGATGACATACTCGCCGGCCGGCAGCGTCACCTCGTAGTGGCCCTCCGCGTCCGTGCGCGTGCGTGCGGCCTCGGTCTGCCAAACGCCACTGCGGATGACCACCTCGTAGTCGCCGTAGGGCCCGTCACACGGCGGGACCGTCGCGTTCTCGGGCGGGCAGGGGGCGCCGATGAAATGCACCGTGCCCTCCAGGACACCGGTGGGCCTGTTGTCGCTCGAGGTGGCGTCGCTCTCGCAGCCGGCGATCACCGCAGACGCCAGGAGGATCGGTAGGAGTGGAATGCGCGAGCCTGTGCTCATATCTGGAATTTCCTCTACGCGGTTGTCAGGTGCCCTTAGTAAGACGCCGCTAGTCACGAGCGCGTTAAATGCCTCGGACCACCAGTCAGTCCCCGACACCGCCGCGGGAACCCACAGCCTGCTTCATGGTAACAGGACAGACGCGGTTCCACCGCGCCCCCCCATTTGTCGCATGCCTACAAGGTAAAACGACGGGTATGGCTACGTGCAACGCCCGGAGCCCAGGGGTCTCTCTGGCGCTGTAAGCCGTCGTATCCCCGCTGGACGCAGGAGGTTGTATGGGATACCGTCGATGCAGTTGTGGGGCAGCGGTGGCTAACAGCTCCGTCGTGTGCCCCGCGTGCCGGACCGAGCTACAGGTCCGCTCCGTCGCCACTCGTACCCCACCGATCAGCTCGCCGGTGCGCGGGCACCCGCAGCCCTCCACCTGGTATTACATGATCGATGGGTCCCGGTACGGGCCCGTGAGCGACGATACGGTCGCGCAGCTGCTGCGCTCCGGAGAGCTGCCGAAGGACACGCTCGTCTGGGCTCCCGGCATGCCGGACTGGGAGCGGGCGGAGGCGGTTTCAGAGCTGATTCAGTAGCAGTCGCGGCGAAGAAGACCTGCCGAACACGACAGTGGCGCCGGGGCGAAGCTCGCCGCCGACGTTCCGTCCGCGGCGTCCTCTATCTCGATGGCCGTGATCGTTCCCCGGCGTCCGGTCACTGTCAAGCAGCCGATCAACTGTATCGGACCGATACAATTGGAACACGAGTTCGTCGCGGGGTATAAGCTAGTCCACCCGCCAGGCCCTTTCCGACCACCCCCGATTGGACGCCGTTCTTGCGCGCGTCTAAGAGCCCCAAACTCCAGCACTTGGGGGGAACACGATGGACTCCTGCGAACGCTGTGGTGCCGAGTTGAAACCCGCGCAGTCCCATTTCTTCCATTGCGAAAACTGCGGTTTGGAGAACGAGAGCGCCGGTTCCTGCTTGATGTGCGGAGACCTGATCGAGAGCGAAGACGAATGGTGGGAGGACGGCCTCTGCGTCTGCTGCGCCGAACACGTAGGACGCCCGTAGGGAGGGGGTGGCAAACATGGCCAGGTTCCCTCTCGTCTCTTACATGTTCTCCGCCTTTCTATCCACCGGTGGGGTCATCACCCGCATCTTATGCCCGGTATGCGGCAGCCTTCACTACGAGATCGAACAGAACGAGGAATGTCTGTGCTTCGGTTGCGGCCAGTTGCTGAGCGTCTACGGCATGGAGCTGATCGTCTCCGAGATCCCGAGCGGCTGCTACGATGAAGAGGAGCACACCGGCGAAGACCCGGACTATCCCAGTTTCTGGTTCTACCACGATAACTAACCGCTGAGTAAATGAACCGCCACCTCGTCCAGCGAGGTGGTTGGCTCATCGTTCGACTTAACGTTGGGCACGCCCGCGCATCTCATCTCCAGAGTTTGGAAGTTCTACTCCGACGGCCCGGCTGGCCGCCCAGGTGCGGCCTCGGGTTGGCGGCACCCGTCACCCCTGACCGGAGTGGATGCCATGTCTCACCACACCTCTCCCCATCCTTCGCACCGGCCAAATCGGCCTGGCACTCTCAAACGCACAGTCCTCAACCCGACGCTACTGTCGCTGCTGCTGTCCGCGGTGGCCTTCGCGCAGCTGTCCTGCGGAAGTGATAGTAACGAGATCACCAACGTGGAAGGCACCAGCGCCGCGAACTCGGCCTACGACGACGCCGAGTTCCTCGATCAGAGCGTGCCGACCGCCATGAGCCCCGGCCAAAAGGCCACCGTCTGGATCCGGATGAGGAACACCGGGACCAGCACGTGGACGTACGACGAGGGCTACAAGCTGGGGTCCGAGAACCCGCGTGATAACAAGACGTGGACAGGCAAGGCCCGCGTCAAGCTGGAGCCCGGCGAGGCGATCTTACCGGGTTACGCGAAGACGTTCAGCTTCGAGATCACGGCGCCGGACCTGCCCGGGACGACCCAGGTCTTCCAATGGCGGATGCTGCGGGAGAGCGTCGCCTGGTTCGGCGAGGCGACGATGGGCGTCCTGATAACGATCGGGCCGCCGGGGGGTACCAACGGCGCTGCCTTCGTCAGTCAGTCCGTCCCGGCCAGCATGAGCCCCGGCCAAAAGGCCACCGTCTCGATCACGATGAAGAACACCGGTACCTCGACGTGGACGCGTGATGATGGATTCAAGCTGGGGACGGAGAACCCGCGCGACAACACGACGTGGACCGGCAAGACCCGCGTCAAGCTGGCGCAGGGCGAGTCGATCGCGCCCGGCCAGTCGAAGACGTTCAGCTTCGAGATCACGGCGCCGAACCTGCCCGGCACGACGCAGAACTTCCAGTGGAGGATGTTGCAGGAGAGCGTCGCCTGGTTCGGCGAAAAGACGACCAACGTGGGTATCAAGATCGAGGATCCGGCTGCGGGCAACGACGCCCAATTCCTCGATCAATCTGTGCCAGCCAGCCTGAGGCCCGGCGAAAAGGCCACCGTTTGGGTTCGAATGAGGAACACCGGCACCACGACGTGGACGCGTGCCGCGGGATACAAGCTGGGGTCGGAAAACCCGCGCGGTAATACGAGGTGGGGCCTCAACCGGGTCAAGCTGGCGGAGGGCGAAAGTATAGCTCCGGGCGAGGCGAAGACATTCGTCTTCGAGATCACTGCGCCGAACGCGCCCGGCACGATTCAGGACTTCCAGTGGGCGATGCTGCAGGAGAACGTGCACTGGTTCGGCGGGAAGACGATCAACATCCGCATCCCGATTCAAGAGCCGACGCTCGTGAACGATGCCGCTTTCGTCGACCAGTCGGTCCCGCGTCGACTGCTGAAGGGTCAGAGCGCGACGGTTTGGATTCGCATGCGCAACACCGGCACCACGACGTGGACCAGGGATGCGGGTTACAAGCTCGGATCGGAGAATCCGCGGGACAACACCACCTGGACCGGGTCGGCTCGCGTTAAGCTGCAGCCGGGCGAGGCCATCCCACCGGGCGGGGAGAAGACCTTCGTCTTCGAGATCACCGCGCCCCCCGCGCAGGGTGTTTATAACTTCCAGTGGAGGATGGTGCAGGAAGGGGTCGAGTGGTTCGGCCAAAAGACCCGCAACGTAGAGATCACCGTGGGTCGTCCGAGGCCCGACTTCGATCACTAACGGGGAGTCCGGCGGCCTCCCCCTCGATGTGGCGAATGGCCCGCTCGCGCGCGGGCCATTCGCACATTATCAGTCCAGCTGCCCGTTGGGTTTCGGCCGTTGATCAAGTTGTTCCGGAAACGCCACGCCGACAATAATCGTCGAGCAGAAGAACGATTGGAGCTTGTTCTATGTTCAACTTCAAGTGCGGATCGTTGGTCACCACCGCGTCCACCCCACGGACGATTGCAGTGGCCAGTATGATGGCGTCGGGCATACGGAGCCCGTGTGAGCGTAGTCGGGCCGCCTGGTCCGCATCCTCCAGGTCGACGGTGGCGATCGAGGTGTTGGGAAGCGTTTGAACGAAGTTACGTGCGACCTTCACCTTTGTGTCATCACCCTCTCGGCACGGCCCCGCCAACAACTCGGCAACGCTAAGCGCCGAGACAACGCTTTCCAACTCAGCCTCCGCCAGCCTCTCCAGTAGACTGCGCGTCAGCTCCACGTAAGGGGCCAGGCCCTCCAGGTGGTAGATGAGCACGTTGGTGTCGAGGAGCACGCTGGAGCCCTCGGGAAGGTCGCCGTGGAACCGGTCGATGTCTGTGACGAGTGCGGTCACACGTCCTCCGTCAGTCCCAGTCGCCCCGCTCTTCGGCCAGGTAGTCGGCGACTTCTTCTCTCGTCCGCCCGTAGGTCCCCTCCAGGGCGCCCGCCGTGCCCTCGGCGTAACGAGCCGCGCTCATCAGCACTGCCTCGCCTTCCCGCAGTATCCACACCCCGCGGTCCCCGGGCTTCAAGCCCAGCCGTTCCCGAATCTCGGCCGGCACGACGATCTGTGCCTTGCTCGTAAGTTTCGATGTGTAAATCACTTGAGGCTCCTGGTAATACATATAGCATATCGTATTACATATCCAAGATAGCATTACTTTCGGTGGGACGCCAGCTTCGTGGGACGCCGCTTAACATCTGGTCCGCCAGCGGCATCTAATCGGTACACAGCTGCACACCACCGGGGCCGGACCAGATAGGAGGCCCAGAATGAGACTGCTTCGTTTGTGCGCCCGGCGGCCATGGCTGGGGCTGGCCATGGTAGCCCTTATGCCGGCGGCCGCATCCGCCCAGCTCATCTCCCTCAAGACCGTCCCGATTGCGACGGAGGACCAGTTCCTGCTCTTCCCGTCGCAGAACCGGGGGATGGGGAACGTGTCGATCGCTCTCGACGATCCGTACCTGGACCCGTTCGTGAACCCGGGCAAAGGGAGCCTGATCCGGGACTCGCAGCTGTTCGCCACGCCGTCGTTCTACGACGTGTCGGGCGACGGCGGCGCCGGGCGAGCGCTGCCGTTCACGGTTCTGTTGCAGGGAGACGGTTGGTTCGGCGGCGCGCTGCTGTCGCTGCAGCAGATCAAAACGGCCGATTCGTTCATCCAGCCGATCATCTTTGGTCCCGAAGGCACCGAGCTGCTGAGCGATCGATCGTCGAACAACATCTACGCGGACGTGTTCGTGGGGACGCGGGTCCCCGGAATGAACGCGACGCTGGGCGCCGGCGTTTTCTGGGCGAACCTCGACGCGCTGCAGGGTGTGGACGTGCTGTACGCCGGCAGCCAATCGATCGAGCAGGAGGGCAACCTGCTGGACCTGCGGCTGGGGCTCTACGGCGAGCTGGGCGGGGAAGGGAAGTACGAGGCGCTGATACTATACAATAGCTTCGACATGACCCACCGCGTGACGTACCCGGACTGGTTGTGGTTCGAGCCCGTGCCGATCGACACGATCGCACCGATCCCGCAACCGCTGCCCCGGGTGGAGGAGAACCTCGATCGCACGGACACGTGGGGCGTGCACCTGGGTTACGTGCAGCCGCTCGCCGCGGCCGGCTGGCGTATCGGCGGAATCCTCACCGGAAACTGGAAGACGCACCCGAAGATCCCCAACTACGACATCATGAACATCCCCCGTGACCCGGGCGACTCATTCGGGTTGAACATCGGGTTGGGCGTTTCGCGCACGCTTGAAGAAACGACTTTCGGGATCGATTTCATCCTCGAGCCCATCTGGTCGAACACCTGGGCGGAGGCGGAGGAGAATGTCATGTC
>JBDHAL010000231.1:0-10447 GCA_039588075.1 Gemmatimonadota bacterium
CAGCTTCTGAGGGCGGAGGAGCTGGCAGTTGCACTCCTCGAGCAGGCCAAGGGCGAGGCGGAAGTCAGCCGCCTGGCTGAGAGCTATGTCGCTCGGGCGGAGGCCCTGGCAGCTGTTGAGAGTGTATCGGACTATCTGCGCTACGCGGGCACGTTGGGAGACGTGGATGTGGAGGTGCGCGGTCCCGACCAGGTCGTCGTGTCGGTGGTCGAGGATGGCAAGGAGATGATCATCGTCGTCCGCGGCACCCGCATCCGTATCCGACTCGAGAAAGAGTAGTTGCCTCTAAACAGGGAAGCGCCGCCACCTCGTTCCGTGAGGTGGCGGCGCTTTCTATGTGAGTCTGGGCTCAGAGGCTAGACGTCGTTGCTCGGGGGCTCGGGCGGGCCCGAGCGGAGCTGGCGGTCGAACTCAGAGACGTCGGCCAACCGCCTGACCGATCGCTCGATATCCTCCATCTGGCGCTCGATCCGGTCGAGACGATCATCGCGCTCGAGCGGGAGTTCTTTTGTGCGGGCGCCGCGCGCCTCGGCGAGGTCTCTGAGAAAGGGCTTGACGGCGAATCGTAGCGTGAGGCCCGTGATCGGGATGAGGACCACGAGCAAGCCGCCCACCGTTAGCATTAGTTCCTGAACCTGGTACCATGGCATTCCACTACTCCCTGCGGATAGTCGGGTATGCATGCGAAGTTAGTAGGAGCCGGGCGCCTGGTCTAGGCGCGGTTCCTACTGCAATGTCGAACACCGCACACCTTGGGAAGGTGATCGGTAACCGGTAATCGGTGACCGGTAACTTCAACGGCTAGGCGACGCGAGCAGACCTGGCCGTTCTTCTTGCTCAACCTCGAACTTACCGATTACCGATTACCGGTTACCGGTTACCTTCCTCTCGGTGTGCGGTGTTCGACATTGCCTTGAAGTCGTTTCCGCTGGCGCTGGGTGCTTTGGCCCAGCATATTTGGACCAAGGACCGAGCCCCCGCCGAGCCCCCTTTCTTGAGCAGGGAGGTCACCGAGATGCAGTGTCCGTTGTGTCGAGAGCGTGAGGCGGAGGCGCGGTACTACCGGGTGAGCAACGTGACCGAGCAGATCGAGCACATGTGCCGGGGCTGCTGGTTCGCGTTGAGGGTGCACCAGAAGGACGAGTGGACCTACTTCAAGGGCGCCGGCCGGCTGATTCTGCTGTACACGGTGATACCGGTTGCCGTCACGGCGCTCCTGGTCTGGTTGCTGGCGATCTTGATCTTATGAAGAACTGCCGGCACTGCGGCTTCTTGATACCGGATCAGACCCACCGCTGCCCGCATTGCCGCGGGACGCACCCGCGGGGCGGCTGGGGGTTCCAGGCGTTCCTGGTGGCGGTGGTGGTGGCCACGGCGGCCGCGGTGCTTTTTCTGTAGGCGCAGCATTCAGAAGGGCGCCGGACCTTTTGGCTTGTAGCGAGGGCGGGCGCCGTCCAGCATACGCTGGAGCTCGGATTCGCTGAACTCGTAGACGTCCTGGCTATGGCTGTGGCTGGGTAGGGGAGCGACCCGCTCATCGCCCTGATCGGCGTGGACGGGGCGGAAGACGATCTCGTGGCGTCCGTGCTCGCGCTCGGCGACCCAGGCCTGACCGGAGCGGTCCTTGAACTTGCGGGCCATTGTGAAGACCTCCGTGGCCTTGTATGAAAGTAGTCGGCGAATAGAGAAAGCTAAGGCAAACGACACGGCAAACCAGAGCGTACGAGAGGGGAACAGGTGCGACAGGTGGCGGAGGAGCGAGAGTTCATAGACCAGGCGGGGCATCGCTGGAGCGTCGCCTACTCCGAGGGCGGCGTGCGTGGCATGCTCACGATGAACCAGATCGTCTTTACGGCGCTGGACAGGGAGACGGCGGGTGAGGAGCGTTTTCTCACCGTCTACCCGGGCTACCTCGAGCGGGTCGACGATCACCAATTGGAGATCGCGTTATCGCAAGCGCAAAGAGTAAACCCGCCCTGGTAGTCGGAACGGCGGCGACGCTGGCGGTCCTGGCCTGCAGCGGGAGCGGAAGCGCCGACGGAAACGCTCCCGCTCCCGTCATGGACCACTTCGAGGTCAGCGGCCTCATCCGGGTGGCCGGGAGCACGCCCGACTACCGGGTGCTGCTCAACCGGACATCGGTCGACCAACCCTACGAGGTCAGAGGGGACCTGCGCCCCGAGCTGAGCAACCTGGAGGGCGCGCGGATAAAAGCGGAGGGGACGCTCGTCGGCCTCATGCTGGTGGTCAGGAACTACGAAGTCCTCGAGATCGCCGGCCACGAGCCGCTGGTCGGTATCCTGGTCGTCGGCGATGCAGGCGTCGCCCTGCGAACCGACGACGGCAAGAGCGTCACGCTACAGGACGCTCCTGAAGAACTTCACGCCAAGGCAGGCGCGAAGGTTTGGGTCATTCTCGATTCAGCCGGTGTGGTGACGGGTTATGGTGTCATTCGGGAACGATGAGTCCGGTGGGGTCGATCCTCAGTTTCAGTTGTTCGACGAGTCGCCCAAGGAATTCGAGGTAGGCTCGATCCCCCACGACGGTGAGAACTGGGCCGTGCTCCTGCAAACCCGGGAGTGCGCCGATCGCCTCTTCCGAGGAAAGTTCCTGTTTCGATCGCAGGGTCGCGAGCTTCGTACCGCCGACCTCTTCATCGAGGCCAGTTACGACGACGTGGTGGAACGGGCATCCAACTTCGAGGAGCACCTGCTCCACGACCTGATCAGGTCGCTACTCTGAACTCTGTAACCTCCTGTAATAACGTGATATATAGATTGCAATCTAAACCGGTCTCGATGCCCGGCACGCTGGCCTGTGTCCTGGCCGCTCTCCTGGTCACGGGGTGCCAGCCACCTTCCGGGACCGGGCCGGTGGCCGGTCCGCGAGAGCCGGGCCCGAGCGAACCGGCGGCAGACGAACCTGCAGAAGCCGAACCCGTTCCGGCAGAAGCGGCGCGGGTCGAGCGTCCGCCGCGGGCGCCGGCCGTGGGAGGAGCCGGAGCGTTGGAGTTGATGGAGACGGCGGCGTTGCCGGACCTGAGCGAAGCGCTGGCCGGTGATCGCTCCAGCCTGCTGGAGTCGCTGGACTGGAGCCTGGAGTGGTACTCGAAGCCGTCGAGCCGCGAGTACTTCCCGCTGGGAGGAATAAGCCACGAGCGGGCGTGGGCGAGCGTGTACGCGTTTCGGGAGTTGCTGGCGCGGTTGGAAAACTCGGACGAACTGGAGCAGCAGCTGCAACAGCAATTCGACTTCTATTCGAGTCAGGGTTCCGATGGACGGGGAACGGTATTGTTCACGGGCTACTACTCGCCGGTGTTCGATGCATCGCGGACATCGAGCGAAGTCTATCGCTACCCACTGTACAGGCGGCCGTCGGACCTCGTGGTCGATGAAGCGACAGGGGCAACGCTGGGCCAACGAGTTGCGGGCGAGGTCGTGCCGTACCCGACGCGCGCGGCGATAGAGGGCTCGAGGATGCTGGCGGGAGATGAGCTGGTGTGGTTGAGCGATCTATTCGAAGCCTATCTGGTCCAGGTTCAGGGTTCGGCGGCGCTGCGATTGCCGGATGGCTCGACGATGCAGATCGGCTACGCGGGCAACAACGGATACGAGTACGTGAGCGTGGCGCGGATCCTGGTGGACGAGGGCAAGATCAGGGAGGACGAGCTCAGCCTGGATGAGGTGCGCGGCTATTTCGAGACGCACCCCCACGACCTGGAGCCCTACCTGAGGCGGAACCCGCGGTTTGTCTTCTTCAGGGAGGAATACAGCGAGAACTGGCCGGCCGGCTCGCTGGGCGTGAAGGTGACGCCGCTGCGAACGATAGCCACAGACAAGGGCATTTTTCCGCCCGGCGCCGTGACCCTGGTGGTCACCGGCGCGACGGACCCGTCGGGCCGCCTGGTGCCGTTCGAGCAATTCATGCTGGACCAGGACGCCGGGGGAGCGATCCGCTCGCCGGGTCGGGCGGATCTCTACTTCGGCGTGGGCCGCGAAGCCGAGAGGCGCGCCGGGGATCAGTATGCCGAGGGCCGCCTGTACTACATGTTCCTGAATGACGAGCGGTTCGGGGCGTGGCGTGATAAGATACCGGTTGGCGGTAGGCAATAGACGGTAGAGGAAGAGGAGACGGGTTGAGCGATCGAATTGACGTCGGCGTACTGGGTGCTACGGGCACGGTGGGGGTGCGGTTGGCCCGGCTGCTACGGGAGCATCCGTGGTTTCGGCTGGCGGAGGTGGGCGGGTCGTCGGAGTCGGCGGGGCGCGAATTAGGGGACGTGTTGGATGGTGAGGCGGGCGAGGCGGGCGTCGTATTCTCGGATGAGATTCGGTCTTTCGACCTGAAGTACCCCGGTGATCAGTGGGACTCGCCGGTGTTGCTGTCGGCGCTGCCCAGCAGCGTGGCGGGACAGGTGGAGACGGAGTTGGCCCGGCGCGGTCACCTGGTGGTGAGCAACGCGTCCAGCCATCGCATGGACGCGGACGTACCTCTGGTGATCCCCGAGATCAACCCGGACCACCTCGATTTGGTCGGCGAGCAGAAGAAGCGCTGGCCGGGCGCGATCGTCACGAATCCCAACTGCACGGTGGTCGGTCTCGCCATCGTGCTGGCTCCGCTGCACCGCAAGTTTGGGGTCAGCACGGTGACGGCGACGACGATGCAGGCGCTGTCGGGGGCGGGTCGCCCGGGCCCGTCGGCCGGCACGATCCTGGGTAACAT
The DNA here is from genome assembly GCA_039588075.1 of Gemmatimonadota bacterium. GTDB lineage: Bacteria > Gemmatimonadota > Gemmatimonadetes > Palauibacterales > KS3-K002 > JBDHAL01. The sequence continues at coordinate 4,723 of JBDHAL010000231.1, forward strand.
CGTGCCGCACATCGCGGGTGAGGAAGAGAAGATATCCAGCGAGCCGCAGAAGATTCTGGGCGAGCTGGGCGACGGCGCAATCAGCCCGGCGGCCTTCGCGGTGAGCCCGCAGACTCACCGGGTGCCGGTGATCGACGGGCACCTACTCGCGGTCTCGGTGAAGCTATTAGATGAGGCGACCCCGGAAGAAGTTGCGGAGGCTTTGGCGGGTTTCGAGGGGGCGATTGCTGCGGGCGAGTTGCCGTCGGTGTCCGAGAGATTGATCGAGGTGTTCGAGGACGAGAGCCGGCCGCAGCCGCGGCTGGGATGACGGTGACCGTGGGCCGGGTGCGGAGTTGCCAGGTGCTCGATGTGAAGTTCTCGGTACTGGTGAACAACCTTGTCCGAGGGGCGGCCGGTGCTGCGCTGACCAACGCGGAGCTGTGCCACGTCCGGGGTTTGACGGAGCGGATCCGACCGGGATGATCGTCTACAAGTTCGGCGGGACATCGCTGGCGGATGCCGAGCGAATCCGACACGCGGCGGGCCTGGTTCGCGATTGCGAGGGCCCGCGGGTCGTTGTGGTGTCGGCGCTGGCGGGGGTGACCAACCACCTGATCGAGCTGGCCGTGGAAGCGGTGAGGGGTGCGGACACGGAGGTGGCCTGGCGCGCCAACGCTCTTCGGGTCCGCCACGAGGAGGTGGCAGGTGCGCTGGTGGAAGCGGAGCCCGAGTTCGAGCGACTGCTGGAGCGGATAGACGCCGTGTTCTCGCGGTTGCAGGAGGTGGCGCGCTCGGCGGCGGGCGTGAGCGACGCCGACGTGGCGCGGCGTTTCGCCGACGAAGTCAGCGCCATGGGCGAGGACCTGTCGGCTGAATTGATGGCCGCGGCGTTGGGTCGACAGGGGCTCGAGGCGCGTGTGATCGATGCGCGGAGCGTGGTCCGAACCGACGACCGCTTTGGAGGCGCGGTCCCGTTGGACGAGGAGACCACGCGGCTGGCCGGCGCGGTGATCCGGCCACTTCTGGAGGAGGGAACGGTCCCGGTGCTGCAGGGCTTCGTGGGGTCGACGGCGGAGGGGGTCACGACCACGTTGGGGCGCGGCGGCTCCGACTTCACCGCGGCGATCATCGGCGCCGCCCTGGACGCCGAGCAGGTCCACCTCTGGACCGACGTGGACGGCGTGATGTCGGCGGAGCCCGGGCAGGTGGAAAAGGCCCGGGTGCTACCGGAACTGGGGTACGAGGAGGCGGTGGAGCTGGCCTACTTCGGGGCCAGGGTGGTCCACCCGGCGGCGGCGAAACACGCGGCGCCACGCGACGTTTCGCTGAGGGTCCGAAACACGCGAAAGCCGGAAGAGCCGGGAACGCTGATCCGACACGACACCCGTCGGGTCACCGGCGTCGCGGCGGTGGCCTTCAAGCCCGCGGTCACACTGATCAAGGTCCGCTCGCGGCCCATGTTCATGGCCTACGGGTTTCTGGCCCGGGTCTTCGATGTGCTGGCCCGGCACAGGCTGCCGGTGGATCTCGTGGCGACGTCACACACGTCCACGGCCTTCACGCTGGACGAGGAGGCGGGCCTGGGCGAAATCGAGGACGAGTTGGCCCAGTTCGCCGAGGTCGAAATCGTCCCCGATCTGGCCACCGTGAGCGTGGTTGGACACGGTCTCCTACAGGAGCTCGGGATCGCCTCGCGTGTCTTCGCCGCGTTGGGCACGACTCCCGTTCGACTCATATCGCAGGCGTCGGATGTCTGTCTGAGCTTCCTGGTGTCCTCGGAGGAGGCGCCGGCCGTGGTGCGCCGCCTTCACTCCGGGCTGATCGAATCGAGAGCGGAGGGAAAATGAAGATCGCATTGATCGGCTATGGGCGGATGGGCCGTGCGGTCGAGCAGGCGGCCAGCGTCCGGGGCCACGAGGTGGTCGCGCGCCTCGATGTGGACGAGAACCCCAACGGGCAGGGGCTCTCGGCGGCGCGGCTGAACGGCGCGGAGGTCGCCATCGAGTTCACAGTGGCGGAAGCAGCTCCAACCAACATAGAGGGACTCGCCGCCTGCGGGGCCGACGTGGTTTCGGGAACCACCGGGTGGTACGATCGGCTGGCCGACGTCCGGCGCGCGGTCGACGAGGCCGGCACGGGCCTGGTCTACGCGCCCAATTTCTCGCTCGGCGTCCAGCTGTTTTTCCGGTTGGCGCGACTGGCCGCCCGGCTCGCCGACCGGCTGGAGGACTACGACGTCTACATCCAGGAGGCGCACCACCGCTACAAGCTCGATCACCCCAGCGGCACGGCCCGTGAGCTGGCCACGATCGTGCTGGAAGAGCTGTCGCGAAAGGAGTCCTGGGAGCTGGGACCCGGAGATGGCCACCTCGACCCGGCCGTGCTGCAGGTCGTCGCCCTGCGGGCCGGCGAGATCCCGGGGACACACACGCTGGGCCTCGAGAGCGCCGAGGACCGGATCGAACTGCGCCACGAGGCCAAGGGCCGCGTCAGCTTCGCGGCCGGCGCGATCGCCGCGGCGGAGTGGGTGCGCGGCCGCGAAGGCGTCTTCACTCTAGAGGAAATGCTGGCTGAGACATGGAGCTGAATCGTTTTCGGGGTACGGCCGTCGCGCTGGTGACCCCGTTCCGGGAAGACGGCGCCATCGACGGCGCGGCGCTCACCCGCCACGTGCAGTGGCAGGTCGAAGCGGGCGTCGACGTCCTCGTGCCCTGCGGGACGACGGGTGAAAGCGCGACCCTATCGGCGGAAGAACAGAGCGAGGTCATCAGCCTGACGGTGCGGGCGGCGGCGGGTCGTGCAGCGGTGATGGCGGGGGCCGGCGGAAACAACACGCGCGATGTGGTGAGTCGCGCGCAGGCGGCCCGAGAGGCGGGTGCCGACGCGATCCTTTCGGTGAGCCCCTACTACAACAAGCCGACCGCGGCGGGACTGTACGCCCACTACCGGGCCATCGCGGAAGCGGTGGAGATCCCGGTCTTCGTGTACAACGTGCCGGGGCGCACCGCCTCCAACATCAAGCCTGACACGCTGTTACGCCTGGCGGAGATCGACAACGTCGCCGGCGTCAAGGAGGCGTCGGGAGACATCGAGCAGGTCATGACGATCATCGGCGACCGGCCCGACGGTTTCCTCGTCATATCGGGCGACGACGCCATGACGCTGCCCATCATCGCTTCCGGCGGCGACGGCGTGATATCGGTCGCCGCCAACGAGGCGCCCGATCTCATGTCCCGTATGGTGAAGGCGGCCCTGGAGGGCGATTTCGATTCGGCCCGGCGGCTCCACTACCGGTTGCTGCCGCTCATGCAGGCCAATTTCGTCGAGACCAACCCGATCCCGGTGAAGAGCGCCCTCGCGATGATGGGGCGGATGTCGGCCCACTTCAGACTGCCGCTGGTTCCGCTGACCGAAGGGGGCGCAGCGACGTTGCGCACCGCACTCGAGAAGGCGGGCTTGCTGTGATGGGGGACCACGAGGCGCTGCGCCGCGAGATCGAGGCCCTGGCGGCCGAGTCGGCGCCCGACCGGGTGGCGGCGCAGCGGGCCGTGGACCGCCTGCTCCAGGCCCTGTCCGACGGCTCGGTCCGGGCGGCGGAGCCCGGGGCCCAGGGGTGGCAGGCCGTGGAGTGGGTGAAAGCGGGGATTCTGTTGGCCTTCCGGGTCGGCCGGACGGCCCGCTTCGAGGGGCCCGCGCAGGTCTACTTCGACCGGGACACGCTCCCGTTGCGGCCCACCGATGGCGTGCTGGAGAACGTGCGGGTGGTTCCCGGCGGGACGTCGGTCCGCGGCGGCAGCTACCTGGCGCCCGGCGTGGTGATCATGCCCCCGGCCTACATCAACACCGGGGCCTACGTGGGAGAGGGGACCCTGATCGACTCCCACGCCCTCGTCGGCTCGTGCGCCCAGATCGGCGCCCACGTCCACATCAGCGCCGGCGCCCAGATCGGCGGCGTCCTCGAGCCCGTCGGCCTCCGGCCCGTGGTCATCGAGGATGAGGTCGTCGTTGGCGGCAACGCCGGTGTGTTCGAGGGCACTCTCGTCGGGCGGCGCGCCGTCATCGCGCCCGGGGTCAATCTCACGGCTTCGACTCCGCTCTACGACCTGGTCCACGATGAGATCTATCGGGCGGTCCCGGGGCGGCCGCTTTCCGTTCCGGACGGGGCCGTGGTGGTGCCGGGCTCCAGGCCCGCGGCGGGAGACTTTGCCGAGAGCCAGGGGCTGCAGCTTTATGCTCCGGTGGTCGTGAAGTATCGGGACGAGAGGACCGACGCGGCCACGGCGCTGGAATCGGCGCTGCGTTGAAGCGGGGCCGGGATGTAAGCGGGCCTTCGTTTGGTGGGGCGTTCCACGTGGCACGAAGTCGGGCGGTCCGGGTAAATACGTCTTGTCTTGAGGACAGCCGGCTGTAGTATTCCGCACGGGGATTCGGGAGGTGCGAAGTCTCAAGTTCGACGTTCAGTTCGGAATCTCGAATTTGATTAGGGGATTATGGAATAGGGGAGTTTGGAGTTTGGAGGGTGGGAGAAGAGGCATTGGGGTGTAGATCGAACGATCGTTCGAACCGCTGGAGGGGGGGACAATGAAGATCGAGGTTGGGGTCGGGACACTTGCCGCTGCGGAGACGCCGCTCTTGGTCCTGCCGTGGTGTCAGGACCCGGAGGGACAGGCGGAGCGGCCGACGGCCAATTTCGATCCGCTGGACGAGTCGCTGGGGCTGTCGCTGACGCGTGCGGTGACGAGTGGGGATTTTCGGGCGAAGCGTGGTCAGGTGTTGCTGCTCTACCGTCGTGGAGAGAGCGGTCCCGACCGAGTGCTGTTGGTGGGGATCCGGGAGCGTGAAGATCTGAAGCCGCAGGCGCTACGGGAGGTCGGTGGGCGGGCGGCGAACCGGGCGGCGGAAATCGGGGTGACGGAGTTGACGGTGTCGGTGTCGCCGGGTTGGCTGTCGCGGGCGCTGGACACGGAAGCGGCGGCGCGTGAGTTGGTGGAAGGGATAGTCCTGGGCCACTGGCGTTATGAGGAGCTGAGGACGGAGCGTGACGAGGAGTCGTCGTGGCAGCCGCTGCACACGCTGAGCGTGCTGGTGCCGACGGTGAAGTCAAAGGAGGCGGCGGAGCGAGGAGCGGAGCACGGCCTGGCCGTGGGTTCGGCGCAGAACTACGCGCGAGAGTTGGCGATCCGCCCGGCGAACATAGTGAATCCGCGGTACCTGGCGACGGAGGCGCAGCAGCTGGGCAAGCAGTATGGGCTGAAGGTCAGGATCCTGGACGCGGCGGCACTGAAAAAGGACGGGATGGAGGCGTTGCTGGCGGTGGCGGCCGGAAGCGATGAGGAGCCGCGATTCATCGCCATGGAATACAGCCCGAAGAAGGACAGCCGGCCGGTGGTTCTGGTGGGGAAGGGTGTGACGTTCGACTCGGGCGGTCTGTCGCTGAAGACGCCGCAGGGGATGGAGTCGATGAAGTACGACATGTCGGGAGCGGCGGCGGTGCTGGGAGCGATGCGGGCGATCGCCGAGCTGAAGCTTCCGAGCAACGTGGTCGGTCTGATCCCGGCGGTAGAGAACCTTCCATCGGGCCATGCCCTGCGTCCCGGGGATGTAATCAGTTCGCGATCGCGGAAGACGATCGAGGTTTTGAACACCGATGCGGAGGGCCGCCTGATCCTGGCGGACGCGCTGAGCTACGCGGCGCGCTACGAGCCGGAGGCGCTGGTGGACATCGCGACGCTAACCGGCGCCT
>JBDHAL010000232.1:0-6159 GCA_039588075.1 Gemmatimonadota bacterium
CGGCGGTCATAGATCCGCGGGTAGGAGCCGGTCCACACCAGAGTCCATAGGTCCGCCGGCGGCTCGCCGAAGCGGATCAGCTCGTCGAGGCTCGGCGGCAGCAGGTGGACAATCGCGATCCGGCCCGCAAGCGTCTGCGTGATCGCTTCCGTAAGGCCGAAATGCTGCGAGCCCGTCAAGATGAACCGTCCCGGCTCGGGCCGCTCGTCAACCTCCTCCTGGAGATAGCTGAGAAGCTCCGGCGCTCGCTGGATCTCGTCTAGGATCGCGCCGTCGGCGTGCTCGTTGAGGAACCCCCGGGGATCACTGGCGGCGTAGTCGCGCACGTCGAGCGGCTCCAGCGACTCGTACGGCATATCCGGAAAAGCAGCCCGGCACAGAGTCGTTTTGCCCGACTGGCGTGGGCCCGTGACCGCCACCAGGGGCATTGTGGAGGCGAGTTGCTCGAGGGGCGCCCGAAGGTTTCGCCGGATGGTCATGGCATGGAATGTAAATATATTTTTCAGATAATGCCATACCGCCGACAGGCCGGGCCTCGACAGAGAGGGTTTTCGGCAATTGGATGCCCTACGGACCATCATCCCTAGCTCGGCCCGCCAGCGTGCTAAATGATTCGGATTGTTGACAAGCCGACGCCGAGGTCTTCTTGTTATTTCCCGTACTAGGAGTCTGGTGGGCGAAGCGACCACCTCGTGTTCGTTCGCCTCTCTCTGACGGCGCCGCAAGCTCCGCCGCCCTGGACGGCAAGCACCTGCGGGCCACGTAACAAGACCAGCTCGTTGAGGAGTTCAGCGAAATGATGAAAGTCGAACCGGGATCTCTCGGCGTGAATGGGGAGCGCCTGGCCCTGGCCCTCGAGGCGTCGGGCGCCGGCATCTACGACCATGCGGTGCCACTCCGAGCTGATACATATCACAGCGAGCGCTGGGCGGAGATTCTCGGATATACCATAGGCGAGCTTCCGCCGGCAGACGAGTTCATGGAGTGGCTTGCCGCGCGGGTTCATAGCGAAGACCTGCCGGGTTGGGAGAGAGCACACTCGGATTTCATCGATGGTCTCGCACCGGTCTACGACGTCGAGATCCGGATGCAGCACTGGGACGGAAGATGGATCTGGGTGAGAGCCCGTTCGAAAGCCGTCACCCGTGACGAGAAGGGACGCGTGACGCGAGTGGTTGGCGTCATGACGGACATCACGGAGAAGAAACAGGCCGAGGAGGCTCTGAGGCTCAGCGAAGCGAAGAACCGGGCGTTACTGACCTCGGTGCCGGACATGATGTTTCGCCTCAGCGCCGACGGCACCTACCTGGAGTACATGCCGGGTGGGGGGATCGACCCACTTCTTCCTCCTGAGGAATTCCTTGGCAGGCGAGTATCCGACGTCATGCCGCCCGAGCTCGGTGAGCGCATCGTGCGAGACATCGCAAGCGCTCTCGAGACCAGGGCCATACAGGCGCACGAGTATGACTTGCCCGAGGGCGACCAGGTGCTCCACTTCGAATACCGGGTAGTTCCGTGCGGCGATGACGAGGTCCTGGCCATGGTTCGCGACATTACCGAGCGCAAGCGGATGGAACAGGAGCTGCGCGAGCTGAACGAACAGCTGGAGCAGCGGGTCAGTCAGCGAACGGAAGAGTTGCTGGAGGTCAACCGTAACCTGCTGCGGAGCGAGCAAGACCTCGGCGAAGCCCAGCGAATAGCGCACCTGGGCAATTGGAAGTGGGACATCGAGGCAGATAGGGTGGAATGGTCATCGGAGTTGTACAGAATCCTCGATGTCGATCCGGGGCAGACCGAGCCGTCGAGATTTAGCTTTCTGGAACGCGTGCATCCGGATGACCGGGCCTCGATCGAAAAGAGTATCGCCGGCCTGGTTGCCAAGAAGGAGCCGTTCTCTATCGACCATCGCATCGTGCTGTCGGACGGCGCGGTTCGATTCGTCAATAGCATGGCAAGAGTCGAATACTCTGAAGCGAATGAGCCACTCTGTTTGTATGGGATCTGCCAGGACATCACCGAACGAAAGACAAGGGAAGAGGACCTCAAGGTAAAGGACGGCGCCATTGCATCTTCCATCAATGGCATCGGTATCACGGATATGGACGGAAGATTGCTATATGTAAACGATTCCTGTGTGAAAATGTGGGGCTATGACAGCTCCGACGAGATCATTGGACGATCATTACCGGAGTTCTGGGCGGGAGAAGGAGTCTTCCGGACGGTGAACGAGCTGCGTGAGAAGGGCTCATCCAGGGGAGAGGATATCGGTGTCAGAAGGGACGGCTCTCCGTTTCATGCCGAGCTTTCAGCCAGCATGGTTCGGGATGAGTCGGGCAATCCCCTGTACATGGTCGGTTCCTTTGTCGATATCAGCGAGCGCAAGAAAGCAGAGGAAGAAATACGCCAGGCTTACCACGAGATCGCCGAGCTCAAACAGGTCCTCGAGGCCGATAACGTTTATCTTCGAGAGGAGATCAAGCGCGAGTTCGACTTCGAGGAGATCATCGGCGAAAGCGACGCGCTCAAGTCCGCTCTGCTCCGGGTCGAGCAGGTAGCCGACACCGATTCGACGGTGCTCATACTCGGGGAGACCGGTGTCGGGAAAGAACTCTTCTCCAGGGCCGTTCACAGCCGCAGCAAGCGCGTCGCGAGACCCCTCATCAAGGTGAGCTGTGCGACGCTGCCCGAGCACCTGATCGAGAGCGAGCTCTTCGGACACGAACGAGGCGCCTACACGGGGGCGGTCAAGATGGTTCGGGGGCGCTTCGAGCTCGCGAACAACGGCACCATTTTCCTGGACGAAATCGGAGAGCTGCCGCTGGCGCTGCAGGCCAAGCTGCTACGTGTGCTCCAGGACGGCCAGTTCGAGCGGCTGGGCAGCGGCAACACGATCCATACCGACGTGCGGGTGATCGCGGCCACCAACCGGGATCTGGAGCGGCTGGTTGCGGCGGGGAGATTTCGAGAGGACCTATACTACCGGCTCAACGTGTTCCCCATCACGGTCCCTCCGCTCCGACAACGCAAGGATGACATCCCGCTGCTGGTCAACCACTTTGCCAAGAGGATCAGTGACAGGATCGGCCGGCGGCTGGATCGGATACCGAAGGCGGTGTTGGACGACTTGATGAGCCATAGCTGGCCCGGCAACGTTCGCGAGCTGATGCACGTCATCGAGCGTTCTATGATCAGCTCGCCGGGCAGCAGTCTGCAACTCTCCGAATGGTTGGCCGTTGTGGCGGGTGAGCCCCGACCCGATGCCTTCAGATCGCTTGTTGAAATCGAGAGTGGGCATATCCTGCGAGTGCTACAAAACACCAACTGGGTGATCGAGGGGCCGAGGGGCGCCGCCAAGGTATTGGATCTCAATCCAAGCACCCTGCGTGCGCGGATGAGGAAGCTCGACATTCAGCGGCCAGGTTGACGAAACTCAGGTCGTGTCGTCGCCCATCAGCCGCTCGAGCTCCTTCTCGAGTTCCTCCAGGCCGACGTCCTCGATCTCCAGCGGTAGGCCGAGGTCATCCGCGATGACTCGAGCCTTGTCGACCAGGTCGGAGTCGGCGACCTGACGCAGGTAGGTCATCGACGTGAAGCCGGCGAAGAGCTTGGCCTTCAGGTCGGGCGCCCGGTCGAGCCCCATCTCACGAACCACCACGTCATCCCAGTTTTTGGCCAGGTAGTCGGTGAGGAAGTATGTGGTGGGGCTCCGCTCGGCCAGCTCGCGAAACCGGCATCCACAGAAGATCTCGTAACAATGTTCGCCCGACGTTCGCTCGCTCGCATGGCGCTCCAGGGCGCGGTCCAACTCGCCGGCGGTGCCGCAGTCGCCGTACACCACGATCACTTTCTGATATCGATCGCGGATGTCCTCCAGATGCTCCTGGACCGCGTCGACGATCTTCGACGGTCGCATGTGGTAGGCCGCCGGCACTCCGTAGACGTCGGCGCTCCATCCGCGTTCGTCGAGGATGCGGCGGACATCTGCGGCGAGGGCTCCGCAGACAACGAGTGCCGTCGGCGGGCTCGGCGTCACGGGAGTTCCTCCAGCTCGGGAAACGTCATCGCGGCGAGGAAAGTGTCGTTGAACTTCGGGTGCTTGGACAGCTCAACGTACTCGGTGTGGGACGGTATCTGGAAGGCGACCTGGCGCTCGCGGAACGAGATTAGCGCGGCCTTGGCGCCCTCGATGGCGGCGTTGCCGACGCTGCGCACGGCGCCTTCGGGAACCGGCGGCACGAGTCCAACCGTCCGGGCGCTGGCCGGATCGAGGGCCGCGCCGAAAGAGCCGGCGAGGAAGACCTCGGCGATGTCTCCCGGCTCCAGAGCCTCGTGGTCCATCACGATCTGAATCGCGGCGGCGACCGCCGCGATGGCCGACTGCAGCTTGCGGATGTCGCGCTGTCCGATGAAGATGCCGTCCGCCAGCCGGAAAGCCCGGGCTCGATCGATCGAGCAGAGACGGTCGGCGAGAGCGTGTTCGGGCGACGCTTCGGCGGCGGCGAGCAGGCCGGTGCGGTCCAGCAGCCCAACGCGGCGCAGTTCGGATACGGCATCCACCAGGCCGGAACCGCAAACGCCCCGCGCTGGACCGTCGCCGATCACTTCGATCTCCAGACTCGGCATCAAGGCGACTCGCGCGATGGCCCCGTTGACGGCGGGCGCGCCGCAGCGAACGCCGCCGCCCTCGAACGCGGGACCTGCGGGCGCCGATGCGACGACGACCCGTCCATCGCAGCCGAGTGCGACCTCGGTGTTCGTGCCGATGTCGATGAACAGGCGCGGCCGGTCGCCCCGAACCAGGTCGGTGGCGTGGAGACCGGCGACCGTGTCGCCGCCGGCGTAGGTCCCGATGATCGGGAAGGTCTGCAGTCGAGCCCGCTGGTGGGACGCGAGCCGGATGTCGGCGGCCTGCACGTCCATGGGCTCCCGGAACGCCGGCTGGAACGGTGCCACCGCCAGGGGATGGGGATCCTCTCCGAGCAGGATGTGAAGCATGATGGCGTTCCCGGCCACTACGCTTTCGTAGACGCTCTCGGGTGAGACCCCGGCCTCGCGGCACAGCAGGCCGACCAGTTCGTTCAGTGTGTCGACGGCCAGCTTCTGGAGTGCGTCGACACCATCGGGTCGCGAGCGGGCGAAGGCGGCGCGGCTGATCACGTCGGCGCCGGCGGAGACCTGACGGTTCACGAGGCTGGCCGCCGCGACGACGGCCCCGTCTGAAAGATCGACCAGGGCGCCCGCGACCGTCGTCGTGCCGAGATCGAACGCCACGCCGTAGGGTCGGGGTGCCGGGTCATGTTCAGCGGCTACGTCGAGCTGCTGGTCGCCACAGACGATCGCCGTCCTGGTCTCGACCTTTTCCAACCGGACCCTGGGCTCGACCGGGATACTTCGCCGAATCCCCTCGACGACGGTGATGGTGATCCGCAGGCGACGCGGGAACGCGGCCCTCGAGGATCTCGGTCCTGCAACTACCGCAGGTGCCGTATCCGCCGCAGGTGGAATCGATCGAGACATCGACCCAGTCGGCGGCGGCGAGCAGAGTCGTACCAGGCGCTACGCGGGTCTCTCGTCCCGAGGGTTCGAAGCTCGCCCGGAAACCCTGCGACGCCATGACCTCAGCCGCCTCCCGGCCGCCCGGTCTCCTCCCGGTAGGCGCGGATCCAGCGCACGGCGAAGCGATCGAGTCCCAGCAGGACCTCGGCGGCGCGCGCCATCTGGAGTGCCTGCGGAGACAGCGGGTTGGCGATGGCGGAAGTGAGGCCGGCCTGGATGGCCATCGCCAGAAAGGCGCCGCCGAGATCGCCGCGACTGGGCAACCCGTGCGACACGTTGGAAATTCCGCAGACCAGGTTGGAGCCGAGTTCCTGGCGTACCAAACGCATCGTCTCGAGTGCGATGGTACCGGCCTGCGGGTCGGCGCCCACCGACATCACCAGCGGGTCGATGACGACGTCCTCCGCCGGGATGCCGAGCTCGGCCGCGCGCTCGACGATGCGTCGAGCGGCTTCAAGACGCTCCTGCGGGATCATCGAGATGCCCTCGGCGCCGTGGGCCAGGCCGACCACTGCCGCGCCGTGATCGCGAACGAGAGGCAGAACCCTCTCGAGGCTTCCAGCTTCCGCCGTCACCGAATTGACCAGCGGCTTCCCGTCGCAC
>JBDHAL010000233.1:0-5383 GCA_039588075.1 Gemmatimonadota bacterium
GACGGAGGTGGGCCGCGAGATCATGCGCGAGGCGGCAAACACGCTGAAGGCCGTTTCGTTGGAGCTGGGCGGCAAGTCGCCCAACATCGTCTTCGCCGACGCCGACCTGAAGGCTGCGGTTCGCGGCGTCACCAGTGGCATCTTTTACGGAAAGGGCGAAGTCTGCGCGGCGGGCTCGCGACTGTTTGTAGAGGAGAGCATCCACGATCGGTTCGTGGAGCAGATCGTCGAGCGGGCGAAGAAGATGACGCCGGGCGACCCGTTCGATAAGAACACGCGGCTCGGCGCCATCGTGTCCGAGCGTCAGATGGAGCGCGTGCTCGGCTACGTGGAAAGCGGCGTAGCGGAAGGGGCCGAATTACTGACCGGCGGTCAACGCCTGGAGCGGCCCGGCTACTTCGTCGATGCGGCCGTGTTCGACAAGGTGAAGCCCGAGATGACCATCGCCCGGGAGGAGATCTTCGGTCCGGTCCTGGCCGCCCTCAGTTTCGATGATCCGGACGAGGCCATCGCCCTCGGCAACCAAACGATCTACGGCCTGGCCGCCGGCGTCTGGACGCAGGACGTGAAGAAGGCTCACCGCGTCGCCCACGGCCTGCAGGCCGGGACCGTGTGGGTGAACACCTACAACCGCTACGACCCCGCCGCGCCGTTCGGCGGCTACAAGCAGAGCGGCTTCGGCCGCGACCTGGGCATGCACGCGCTGGATAACTACACCCAGGTCAAGAACGTCTGGATCGACCTCGGCTAGCATGCCCGCCCCTCCCGGCCCGCGCGACGCACTGATCATCGATGCCGTCCGCACTCCCGTAGGTCGCTACGGCGGCGCGCTCTCCGGCGTACGTCCCGACGACTTACTCGCCGTCGCCATCAAGGCGCTCGTGGAACGCACGCGCGTCCCCGCGGACCAGGTCGAAGACGTGATCATGGGCTGCACCAACCAGGCGGGCGAGGACAACCGAAACGTGGCCCGGATGTCGACGCTGTTGGCGGGTCTGCCCGTCGAGGTCGCCGGGCAAACCGTGAACCGACTTTGTGGGTCGGGCCTGCAGGCGATCGTCAGCGCCGGTCACGCCATCGCCGCCGATGAGGGCGACGTGTTCATCGCCGGGGGCGTGGAGAGCATGTCCCGGGCGCCCTACGTCATGTCGAAACCGGAGCGCGCGTTCTCGCGCGGGCGGCCGCACCTGGAGGACAGCGTGCTGGGCTGGCGCTTCGTGAACCCGAAGATGCCGGACGAATGGACGATATCCCTCGGCGCGACCGCGGAGGTCGTCGCCGAGCGCTACGGAATCTCTCGAGCGGACCAGGACGTAGTATCATATGAGAGCCAACAACGCGCCGCGGCCGCCATCGACGCCGGTCGTTTCGAGGACGAGATCGTACCGGTCGAGGTGCCGCAGCGTAAGGGTCCGCCGCTGCTGGTGAAGGTCGACGAGCACCCGCGGCCCGACACGACAGAGGAAGCGCTCGCAGGCCTGAAGCCGGCATTCAAGCAGGACGGCACGGTCACGGCCGGCAACGCGTCCGGTCTCAACGACGGAGCGGCAGCGCTCTTGATCGTGAGCCGGGAACGCGCCGAAAAGCTGGGCCTGGAGGCGATGGCTCGAGTCGTGGGTTCTGCCGTCGCCGGCGTCGAACCGGACTGCATGGGCATCGGCCCCATCCCGGCGACGCGCAAAGTGCTCGAGCGGACTGGGCTGACGCTGCAAGACATCGATCTGGTCGAGTTGAACGAGGCGTTCGCCGCCCAAGCGCTGGCCTGCATCAGCGAGTTGGGTCTCGACTGGAAGAAGACCAACGTGAACGGCGGCGCCATCGCTCTCGGCCATCCGCTCGGTTGCACCGGGGCACGACTGATGACCAGCCTGGTGCACGAGATGAAGCGGCGCGGAGCGCGCTACGGGCTGACCACGATGTGCATCGGCGTCGGCCAGGGCATCTCGACCATCGTCGAACGCGAGTCACACGACTAACGAGGACATGATGGGCGCCTTCGCCAGCGATCTGTTTCGCAGAAAAGTCCCCCACATCTTCGGTGTCTACCTCGCCGGAGGATGGGCGGTCCTCGAGTTCACCGATTTCCTGGTGAATCGCTACGTGCTCTCTCCGTACCTGACCGATTTCGCTCTGCTCGCCTGGGCGCTCATGATCCCCACCGTCCTCATGCTCGCCTACCTCCACGGCGCCCACGGCCCGGATGCCTGGGGCCGATTCGAGAAAATCGGGATCCCGTTGAACCTGGCGCTCGCCGCTGTGTTTCTTTGGGTCACCTTCTCCGGAAAAGATCTCGGCGCCGCTACGGAGGCGGTGACGGTGGAGGATGAGGAGGGACAGACCATCGAGCGGGTCGTGCCGAAGAGTGCGTTTCGAAAAAGCGTCGCCATATACTACTTCGATAACGAATCCGGCGACACGGCACTCGACTGGCTTCAGTACGGAATCCCAAACGCGCTTCAGTTCGATCTGCAGCAGGATCTCTTTGTCGACGCCCGATATGCCGACCAGTTTCTCGAGCGGCTGCGCGAGAAAGGCTTCTCGGACGGCAGGAACGTGCCGTTACCCCTCAAGCGTGAGGTGGCCGAGTATCTGCACCTCGGCCACTTCTCCGCGGGTACGGTTTCCGGAAACGCGGACCAGGTCGTCGTTGCCACTGCCCTCTACGAGACCCGGCGCGGGAAGTTGATCCAGGAGCGGACTTACACCGGCACCGACATCTTCGCGATTGTCGACAGCATGTCGGTGCAGTTGAAACGCGATCTGGAGATCCCGGAGTTGCAGCTACAGGATGCGCAGGACCTGCCGGTGTCGGAGATGCTGACCACGTCCGTCGATGCCTATCGGGCATACATGGACGGTACCTATTCAGCCATCATCGACTCGAACTGGGAGCAGGCGGCGCGATCGTTCGAGGCCGCGGTTAGCGAGGACTCTCAATTCGCCGTTGGCCACCTGGGTCTGTTCAACGCCTACATGCTGCTCAACGATGCGGCCAGAGGACAGGATGCGTTGCAGACCGCGATGGGGCTCCTCTACAAGTTGCCCGAGCGGACCCAGTTCACAATTAAGGCGATCTACTACTGGCTCATCAGGCAGGACATCGACAAGGCCCTGGCCGCCGCGGGAATGCACGCGGAACTGTTTCCGCAGGATATTCAGGCCCATCTGACGTTGACTCAGTTCTACATGGTACTGGACGAGAAGGGCAAGGCCATCGCATCGATGGAACGGGTGCTCGACCTCGACCCGAGTCGTGTCGAGCTTCTACTCAACGTTGGCGACCTATACGAGGCCCAGGGTGAGTCTGAGAGGGCAGTCGAGTACTACCAGCGCTACGCACAAGAGTCCCCCAACGATCCAAGGCCGTTCATCAGACTCGGCGATCACCACAGACTGCAGGGCGACCACGAGGCAGCGGCACAGGAATACGATCGCGCGATGGTGGTCGATCCGGAGCACGTCGAGGCGATGACGCGTCTGGCCCTCACAGAGCGAGACCGCGGCCGCTTCGACGCTGCCCTGGCGGCGTACGAAGAAGCGCTGGAGACCAGCGTCACCGCGGAACAGCGAGCCATCGTATACGGGGGGCTTCAAGGCTACTACGAGTTGAGGGGGCAGCCGGCGGAAGCCGTCGCCTACATGCACCGCCAATGGGCCGAGCTGGAGAGTTACCAGGGGCCCTTCAATGTCATCCAGGATAAGCTTGCGAGCCTGGGCCGTTACGTCGATGCCGGGATGACTGCTGTGGCGTTCGACAGCCTCGCCTCTTTCGAGGATCAGCTTGCGCCGCCCTTCGACGTGATGCTGCCGCTCGGAGCGCTCGACATCTACCTGGCGCTCGAGGAACCGGACTCGGTTGACGCGGCCGTCGTGGGCGCCGAGCGCTTTGTCGAAGCGTTCGGCCTGGAGGCCTATCGACCGTACACTATCTATGCGCAGGGTCGCGCGCTCGAGATGCGGGGAGACTGCGCCGAGGCCGTGCTGAGCTACCGGCGACGGTTTGAGCTCCAGCCGCAGGCCATCGGCACGGAGATCGACCTGGGCCGCTGCTACCGCAAGTTGGGTCAGACCGAGGAAGCGGAATTCTACCTGAAGAGCATCCTGGGACGCCGGCCCTTCAACCCGACCGCTAACTACGAGATCGCTCTGCTCTACGACGAGGTGGGCCAACAGGAGAAGGCGCTCGAGCACCTGCGGATCGCCCTGGACGTGTGGGCGGACGCCGAGCCAGTCTTCGAGCGCGCCCGCGAGGCGCGCGAGAAGCTGAGCGAGTTCGGGGGAAGCTAGTCGACTGCGACCCTGAAAGCGTACAGCATCCCGTCGAGGGTACCGACGAACATCATGCCGTCGGCACTCCCGATCCCGCGGGCGACCCCCTCTACTTGAAGTAGAGGTGACTCTCCCGGGTCGTCGAATCTCAGCACGTACACGCGCCCCGAGCCATCACCCATGACGGCGGCGCCCTCCAGCGCCTTGTGTCCTCCTGGTCTGCTTCCAAGGTAGGCAGGTGAGCCCATGTGCGCACGGGCCGGTCCCGCTTCGAGACCGGCCCGCTACACGCAATACGAAAAACGTGTGGCACTACATCCGCTGGACGATCGCGTCTCCGAACCCAGAACAAGAAAGCTCGTTCACGTCCTTGCGCCCTTCGCGCTTCATCAACCGCGCCAGGTCGTAAGTGACGTGGCCGTCCTGGATGGACCGCTCGATGCCGGAGATGATCATGTCGGCCGCCTCGTTCCACCCCATGTGGTTGAGCATCATCACCGCCGACAGGATCAGCGAACCGGGGTTCACCTTGTCCATGCCGGTGTACTTGGGCGCCGTGCCGTGAGTGGCTTCGAACAGGCCCACCTCGTCGGACATGTTGGCGCCGGGACCGAGCCCGAGGCCGCCGACCAGCGCGATGGCGGCGTCCGACAGGTAGTCGCCGTTGAGATTCGGTAGCGCCAGGACGCTGTACTCGTCGGGCCGCGTCTGGATCTGCTGGAAGATGGAGTCGGCGATCCGATCCTTCATCAAGATCTTGCCTGCGGGCATCTTGCCGTCCAACTCGTCCCACAAAGTTTTCTCCGAGATGGTGACGTCGCCGAACTCCTTCTCGGCCAGCTCGTAGCCCCACTTGGCGAACGAGCCCTCGGTGAACTTCATGATGTTGCCCTTGTGGACCAGAGTGATCGACGTGAGGCCTTGAGCGACAGCCCACTGCAACGCTTTTCGCACGATCCGCTCGGTGCCGTAGACCGAGATCGGCTTGATACCGATACCGGAGTCGGCGCGGATCTCGCGGCCCGTCTTGTCTTTTATCAGCGCGATGATGTCCTTCGCCATGTCGCTGCCGGCCTCGTAGTCGTAACCGGCGTAGACGTCCTCCGTGTTCTCA
>JBDHAL010000234.1:0-5328 GCA_039588075.1 Gemmatimonadota bacterium
GGCGTCATACGTCGGCGAACTGGAGGAGGCCTTCCAGGTCGGCGATTTTTCAGCCGTAACCGAGACGTTCACTCGCTGGTGGTGTGACGGTCCTCAACGGGCGCCGACGGAGGTAGACCCTGCGGTTCGAAGTAAGGTCCTGGAAATGCTAGCCGGGAGCGGCCAGCGCTGGCGGTACTATGGCCTCGCACAGGCCGCGCAGCCGCCGGCCATGGGTCGCCTGGATCAAATACAGGTGCCCACGTTGGCCATCGTGGGCAGCGTTGATGTCCCGGATATTCTCGCGATCGTCGACATCATCGAACAGGAAGTACCCGGGGCGCGAAAGGTGGTGATCGAAGGGGTCGCTCACATGGTGAACATGGAGAAACCGAAGGAGTTCAACGATATCGTGCTGGAGTTCCTCTCCGGGCTCTGATTCGCGCCGCAGTCTACTCCTCGCGCAAGATGATGGCCGGATCCACTCCGCCGGCGCGGCGCGCCGGAACGACACAGGCGATCAGTGATATGCCCAGCATCACCGCCGCCACGGCGATGAATGTCAGCGGGTCGGTGGCGCCGACGCCGAAGAGCAGGCTGGACATGAGCCGGGTGAGGGCCAGTGCGCCTCCGACGCCGAACACCATCCCGATGGCCACGAGTGCCATCCCCTGCTTCACGACCATGCTCCACACGTGTGACGGTCCGCCGCCCAACGCGATGCGGATGGCGATGTCCTTGGTGTGCCGCTGGACGAAGTACGACATCACGCCATAGATGCCCACGATGGAGAGCAGCAGCGCCACCGATGCGAACGCGGCGACGAGTAGCGTCAAGTAACGCGGCGTGTCGAGGGAATCTGCTATGAGCTCGTCCATGGTCGCGATGTTCGAGAGCGGGAGAGAAGAATCCAGATCGCGGACGGCTTGCCGGACTGAGGGAAGGACGAGCATCGGATCGCCCAGCGTCCGCAGCACGAGGAATGTACTTCGCCTCGAGCCCGCCAGGGCCGGATAGTAGACTGTTCCCTGTCCCGGATTGTCGAGGCCCGTGTATTTCACGTCACCCACGACCCCGACGACGGTGGTCAGCGGACAGGAGGTGCAACCGCCGCTGACAAAGCGCCGGCCCACGGCGTCCTCGTTCGGGAAGAAACGCCGCGCCCAGGCCTCGTCGACGACGACGACGGGCAGCTCGCCGTCCCGGTCCAACTCCTCCAGCCAGCGCCCGCGAATCAGCGGAATGCCGATCACGTCGAGATACTCTGGCGTCACCGCGACCCAGGGCACGACGGGCTCCGATGCGTTGGGAGGCGTGGGGTCGTCCACCAGGTTGAAGTTGTTCCACATCGACGTCTCGCGCGGCGGCCGGCTATCCGCGAGGGCTGCTCCCTGCACGCCTGGCAGCGCCCCGACGCGGCTCAATGCCTCGCCCCAGAAAGCTTGAACGTCGCTCGCCTCCGAGTACACCGCCGAGGGCAGCGATACGCGGACGGTGAGCAGGTTCTCGGTGTCGAACCCAGGATCCACCTTCTGCAACCGCGCCAGGCTTCCGATCAACAGGCCCGCGGCGATCAGCAACGGCGCGGCGATCGCGTATTGCGAGATCACCAGCGCGCGCCGCAGCCGGCGCGGTCCGGCGGCGTCGGTCGCGGATCGGCCGCCCGAGTTTAGCGCCTCATCGATGCGAGATCGGGTTCCGTACAGCGATGGGATCAATCCGAACATCAGGCCACCGGCCACGGTGACCCCAACCAGGAATAGGGCGACAGGCCCGTGCAAACCGATCTCGCTGGTGCGGGGAAGAAAATCGGCGCCCACAGTGGTCAGGAGGCTGATTCCGCCGTCCGTCACGGCGAGGCCGACCAACGCACCGCCCAGGGCGAGGAGCGTGCTCTCCGACAGCAAGTGCTGCAGCAATCGCCCGCGCGATGCTCCGAGGGCGCTGCGAACCGCGAGTTCGCGACTGCGATGCGTGGCCCGAGCCACGAGCAGGTTGGCGGCGTTGGTGCACGCGATCAACAAGACGAACACGACCGCGGCGAGGGCGATGGCCAGCATGGTCCGCACGTCACCGATCACGTAACTCTTTAGGTCCGCCATTCCCCAGGACGCTTTCTCGTCCTGGTACGACGCCTGCCAGATGGGGAAGAGGCGCCGGTTGATGGTTCGCAACTCGGCTGCCGCGACGGCGACATCAGTTTCACCATCGAGCCGCCCCAACGCCGCGATGAAGAACGGGCCCTTGCGAGGAGGGGGCGCCCACTGCGCGGCGGCGAAAAAGTCGCGTCCCTGCTCCAATGGGCCCACGTTTCGCGGGAGCACTCCGATGACCGTGAAGTCGTCTCCGTTGAGCCGGACCGTTCGCCCGATCGCGGATTCGTTTCCATCCAGCCGGCGAGTCCAGAAGCCGTGGCTCACAACGACGGTCGGTTCCGCGCTTGGCTGATTGTCCGACTCGGCGAACAGCCTGCCGCGAACCGCCGAGATGCCGAGAAGCGGGAAATACGTCCAGGTGACGAACCTGCCGCTCACTCGCTCGGCGACGTCGACGTCGTTGAACGTCATCGTCGCGTTGTCGTACCCCGCGATCATGCTGAAGCTTGTCTGCTGCTCGTTCAGCGTCTGGTAGTCCGCAACCGAGAGCGGCCAGCGGTTGGGCGGGCTGTCCGTGTAGATGCGTACGAGTTGGCCGGGATCGTCATACGGCAACGGCTGCAGCAACACAGCGTTGATCACGCTGAAGATCGCGGTGGTCGCTCCGAGGCCCAGCCCTACCGTCAATACGATCGTTGCCGTGAGTACCGGGGTCTTCGCCAGGCTTCGGACGCTGTATCTGAAATCGCGCAGAAGATTGTCCATCGGTTCCTTCGAGCGGCTAAAATGGTCGCGCGCCATCGCAAGCCGGCGATGTCTCGGCGTCACGCGTCGAAAACGGTCCGCCGCCAATCGGTAGGGGTAAGAGAACAGCTGGCGGCGCAGCCAGGCGCGTGCCGCGCGATCGCCGTGCGCACTCCGCCGCTGTTCGTAGAGCTCGGCTACATCGTTCATCACCGTGCGGCAGTCTCGCCGGTTCAACAGCAACCGCAGAAACCACCGCGCGTAGAACGGCAGACGTGGGCCGCTGTCCCGTGCGGCCCGCCCGTCGCTTTCCATCATGTTTCGTCCAGCAGCGGTTCCAGGCCCTGCCACAACCGCACCAGCGTCCGACGCGATTCCTTCAGCCGCCGCAGCGCCTCACGGGTCGGCTTGAAGTAGCGCCGAACCCGGCCCGTCTCCCCCGCCGCACGGTCATCCAGACGCGACGTCAAAAGCCCCTTTTCCTCCAGCCGCCGCAGCACGATGAACACCGCCGCCTGCGAAATCTCCCGGCCGCTGCGCTCTTCCAACTCCAGCACCAGCGAAACGCTATACGCCTCGCCGCCGAGCTGCAGGATGGCCAGCAGCACCTGATGTTCGAACTCACCGAGCGTTTCTCTAGGCATGTCTCACCCTAGGCTAACATTGTTAGTGAGATGATAGCACGGGCGGTCGAGGGTGTCAATAACAATGTTAGTGAGGGCAAAGAGAGAAAGAGAGAGAAAATGGGGAACCGAACAGCCGACAGCCGACAGCCGACAGCCGATTTTCGGCTCACTACCCAACTCTCGATTCTCGACTGCCTACTCTCCACGGCCTCCAGAGCGTCGAGGGTCGCAAGTCGGGAGTCGATACCCGGGTAGTGAGCCGAAAATCGGCTGTCGGCTGTCGGTTATTCGCTATTTAGTTCCCCGCCGGACGTCGAACGTCGAACGTCGAACGTCAGCCACCGCTCTGCAGCTCCCGGAGCTTTTCCTCCGCATTCGTGTTGTCTGGGTTGAGCTCCAGCGACGTCTCGTAGCTGCTGATGGCGAGCTCGGTGTCGCCGTGCGTCATGTAAGCTTCGCCCAGGCTGTCGTAGGCATTAGCCGATTCCGGGTACAGCTCAACGTACTGCTCGAAGACCGCGATGGCCTCCGGCGCCTTGTCGCTTCGAAGCAGGCGGAAGCCCAGGGTATTCACATCCCACTCTCTGAAGGCTCGAATCCCAAACCGCTCCTTCAGCTCAGCGAAACGCAGGTTCCCGGCTTCGATGCCCTCGCTGCGATACACCAGTTCGATGGAGCGGGAAGCGAACATCCGCTGCGCGAAATTCGCGTCCGGGTTGTGCTCGAGGTTGAGGGCCAGGATCTCGACCGCGTCTTCCAAGCTGCCGCTTCGTTGGGCGGCGTTGGCCACCTCGGTGAGGGTCACGACGCCGAAGTCGTACGAGGCTCGTCCATAGTAGCGGCCTCGGAGATCATTGTACTCTTGAGTAGCGGCCTCGAGACCGCCTTCCTCGTAGGCGAGCGTCAAGATGTCAACGAGCGGGCGCGGCTTCTGCACGCCGCGGTGGCAGGTGGCGCAGGCGACGGCGATGGGCGGCTCAGACCGCTCCTCCAGGCTGGCCAGGTGCGTGTCATTGATGGTCTCGACCATGCGGAGCATCTCGCGGGCCTTGCGCTTGGTCGCCTTGTCGTCGCTGGGGAAATTGAACTGGGCCAGCGGCATGCCTTCTTCGCCCTCGTGGCAGAACTGGCAGCGCACGCCCAGGGCGCGGGTGAAGCCGGCCATGATGTCGACCAGCGCTCTGACCTCGATATCCTGCGGCAAGACCTCCAGGTTGGTGAGCGAATCGGGCGGCCACTGGGCGCGGGCGTGAGGTGGAGCCAGCAGGGCGGCGGCGAGCGTCAGTGTCAGAATGGCCGGCAGGCGAGCGGGATTAGGGAAACTGATCATGATGTGCCCTCGTCGTTAGCGGCTAATGTGGACCAGTAATACCAAGAGTGGCGACGGGGCGGGCAGCCGACCGGCGCCTAGACCCTTGAACGCCATATCGAAGCGTCGGGTTTCCGCTGGCCGTAGCAGCGATTAGCCTCCCCCTGCTGTCGACTTGGGGCTATCGCCGACCTTACATTTCGCCCTCGCCTGACGCGTTGAACTACGACAACAGTGAGTGACAATGGATCGACGAACCATCTTTAGTGCAGTCTCTCGGATATCGATCGCCGGCTTCTTGCTCGTTCTGGGGCCAGGCGACGCCCTGACCCAGACTTTCCGCGGCGATGATCCCGTCATCCGCAGGATGTGGGAGGTCGGAATAGAGAACTCGCAGACCGAGACCCTGGCCCAGGCCCTGATGGACTCCATCGGGCCCCGGTTCGCCGGCTCTCCGGAACTCGCCGCCGCCCAGGACTGGCTGGTCGGCCTGTACGAGAGCTGGGGCGTGCCTGTGCGCAAGGAGGAATACGGAACGTGGAACAGCTGGCGGCAGGGTTACCTGCACGTGGAC
>JBDHAL010000235.1:0-5322 GCA_039588075.1 Gemmatimonadota bacterium
TCCACGTCTATCCCGGAATGATCGACGCGTTCAGCAGGCTGGGACTGACCGAGGTCGGTTCCGTGCGGGCGACGCAGGACGCGAGCGAGTTGGGTAGATGGAACCCGCACCTCTCGGCGATCTTTGCGATCCACCCGGCCAGCGAGCACATCCCGGTGGCCCGGGCGAACGGGGTCACCCACGCCGTGACGGCGCCGGGCAGCGGCGGCGGTTTCCGCGGCGGCGGCGGCGGCGGGATACCCGGCCAGGCGGAGCTGATCAACCTGGACGGTTGGACGGTGGAGGAGATGGCGATCGATCCGGCGGCCGGGATGATCATCCAGTGGCCGACCATCCAGACCCGCAGCTTCGACTTCTCGACCTTCAGTGTGACGCAGCGGCCGTTCGCCGAGGCGAAGAAGGAGTACGACGAGCAGCTGGCCACAATGGAGAGCTGGTTCGAGGCGGCGGAGCACTACAGGCAGGCTGCCGCGAACGGCGACGCGTCGAAGTTCAACCGCGACCTGCAGCTCGAGCATCTGGCCCGCACGCTGGGCGGTGATTTGCCGGTCATCATCGTGGCAAACGACAAGCGGTCGATCGAGGGCGCCATCGAGTTGGCCGAGCGCTACGACATGAGTCTCATCCTGGCCGGCGCCCGTGACGCGCGGGAGGTGAAGGCGACGTTGGCGGAGAAGGGGATCCCGGTCATCCTGGGACCCACCCAGACGCTGCCGGCGCGGGTCGACGATCCGTACTACTACCCGTTCTCGCTCGCCGGCGAGCTGTTCGAGGCGGGCGTGAGTATCGCGTTCGGAACCTTCAATTCGTCGGACTCGCGGACGTTGCCTTACGAGGCGGCGAACGCGGTGCCGTTCGGGCTGCCTTACGAGGAGGCGTTGAAGGCGATCACTGTTTATCCGGCGGAGATCCTCGGCGTGTCGGATAGGTTGGGTACGATCGAGGTCGGGAAGATGGCGAACCTGATCGTCACCGACGGTAATCCGCTGGAGATTCAGACGCAGGTTAGCTACGTGTTCATCGACGGGATGCCGGTGGATATGGACAACCGGCATCGGAGGCTGTTCGAGTTGCATGACGGGCGGCCGGCGCGGACGCAGCCGACGACTACGGCGGCGCGGGAGAACGGGTCTTAGCGTTCGGCTGAAGCGGTGCCCCCGACGGAGTTGGGGGCATTGCTTTTTTGCGGCGTCGGGGAGCGGTCGGGCGCGACAGGGGGTCGTCGCTCCAAATATCCGCTCGCGACCCCCTGTCGCGCCCTCCCTCACGCGATGCTGCAGTTATCGGTCGGCGGCCGCCGGTCACCGGTTACCGAACTCGCTTCGAAACCCAACCGGGGGAACGCGGCGTTAGGATCCGTTGTTGACGGGCACGCGCGATACAACATAAACTCTATAGACCGCTTGCCAGCGCGTGGCGGTTCCGTCACGGAGAAAGCCCGGAGGAATTCCTCCGGGCTTGGCGTTTAAGGACCACTTCCCTTCGTCGCCTCCACCTCCAGCCTCGTCCAGCCAATCCTAGCGGTTCACGAAGTGTTGATAGTGGCCTGCTACTGTGCTGTCGGTCGCTGGGATCGGGCAGTCGAGTGGCCGTCTTGCTGTCGGTCCCCCCTTTTGGTTTTATACTAGATCTGCTATATTGATTCTGTTAGAGAACGCGTCCCTGAAGCCGCTTCTGTGGGTGGGCTCGAGCAGGAAGGATCTCAAGCGTTTCCCGGAGGACGTGCAGGACGTGGTGGGGCGTGCGCTTCTGGACGCCCAGTTTGGAGAGACGCCGGCAGTTGCGAAGCCGCTCCGAGGGTTCGCAGGCGCGAGCGTGCTGGAGATTGTGGGGGACTTCCGTGGAGCGGAGACTCCGAAGGCAGAGCTGGATCTTGTGCGCGGCCGGTATCGGTGGGCTGAGAAGCACTATCGGTACCAAGACGAATGAGGGTGATAATGGGTAAGCGCCACGTCAAAGTGGAGGAATCGAGCGGCAACGTCTTCGCGGACCTGGACCTTCCGCACGCCGAGGAGCGGCTGGCGAAGGCGATGCTTTCACGTGAGATCTCGCGAGTTATTGAAGAACGTGGGCTGACCCAGGCCGAAGCGGCAGAGATACTCGGGGCTTCACAGCCCGACGTTTCCAACATCATCTGTGGCCGGTTGTCCGGATATGCTCTCGAACGGCTGGCCCGCTACCTGAACGCGCTGGGCCAGGATGTGGAGATCCGGGTGAGGCCGAAGGACGCTGGCGAGAAACGGGGCCACCTTCGGGTCGCCGTTGGCTGACCATAGATCCGAAGTGAAAGGGACTTGGGCTCGTGGTCGGCGAAAGCTTGACAGCGAAGACGTAGAGCCTAGTGTCTATTCCACTATTTGCTCCCCGTCCGACACGCCGCGAGGCCTCGGGCGGGGTTATTTCTTGGATCCTTGACCGGGCAGGTGAGGGAATTCTACATGCCGGCGCGCCGAGCGGCGGCCGTCGTAGACACCTCGGCTCCTCGACCTCGCACTCTGAAACTCCACTCACGGAGCAACACCTGCTAGAAAAAGGGGTTGACTGTAGAGTGTGTAGTATATAGTATACAGTCCAGGAGGTTGTTATGTCAGCTTTTGGGGATTTCCTGCGGGAGGCCCGCGAGGCGCTTCGGAAACAGGAGCCTCGCTATTCTCTGAGGCAGGTGGCGGCTCGGATCGGCGTGCAGCCGTCCTATTTGAGCAAGGTAGAGCGGGGCGATGTCGGGCCCCCCTCGGAGAGTACGGTGATCCGGCTGGCGGCGGACCTCGGAGAGGATCCCGACGTGATGCTGGCTTTGGCGGGGAAGGTCTCGAGCGATCTCCAGGAAGTGATCCGAAAGCGGCCGAGGCTGTTTGCGGACGTGATCCTTCAGCTGAAGGACATGCCGGATCGGGCGGTGCTGCGGCTGGTGCGGGAGGTGCGGGACGGGGATTGGTAGGCGAAAAGAGCAGAACGCGGAAGGTCAGGATGATAGAGCTAAACAAAGACCGGCTGGTGATCTCGTTTCCCGATTTACATAGGGATGCGAGGATGACCATCGAATTTCAGCGGACGCTGCGCATACCGGACGACGGAAAGGCGTACGCTTTGCCGCCCGGCCTGGGCAATTTTCCGCTTCGCCACGTCGATGATGCGGCGGAGCGAGTACCGGAAGACTGGCTGGAGCACGGCGGAGTCATGCTTCCCATGTACCAGGCCGAGGCCCTGTGGTTGAACTTCAGCTCCTGGTTCATGGGGCGGGGAAGCGCCTACCCGTTTGCGGTGAAGATCGCGGCGGGCAAGATCAACGCGATCACCGGGGAGCCGTGGAAGAACGGCCTGAACCGAGATCCGCAGGACTACCTCGTGGTGCCGGAGCAGCCGTGGCTCGACGGTTACTGCGTCGAGAAGGGCGTCATCCGGCAGTTCGTCGCCATGCCGCTCGGCAGCGGCTACAGCGCCGAAGAACAGATCACCGGGGTGGCGGAGCACGGGGGAGTGCAGATCGTTGCGTACCCGATGAAACGGGAGGCATACGAACGGCTCAGCAAGGATCGAGCTCGCTACGCTGAGGCGGGCGAATTCACCAAGTTGTTCTCCGTGGGGAGTCCCGGTTCGATGGGGCTGGCGGCCGGTGGCCGGATGCGCCAGAAGATCTACGACGATTCCTACAGCTTCGAGGACTGGGATCTTGGCCACGCGAGCCGCTGCTTCGTTCACATCGCGAACTCCATGGTCTGGCGATCGATAACGGGTAAGGCTCCGCCCACCGTACCGCCGACGGCGAAAGAGTACACGCAGGCCGGGCTACCCTGGTTCGACCTCTACGACTCCGACATGCAGGCGCTGGATGGCGCGAAGCCGCTCGACGGGCTCAAGAGCGTCAAGCAGCTTGGGGAAGAGAAGGGTGATGTGCCGCTCCCCGAGAACGACTCCGTAGAGCCCCTGAACGTGAAGAAGCTAAGGCACGGACTGAAGAAGCAGCAGGTGCGCGAGTGGGTCGCTGAATCTTGACGAGCAATTCCGGCGTGAACCCGGCTACTGCCGCTCGTAGGTGACTCTGAATTCCTCCGTCACCAGGTACACGAGGGCATCGACCAGTTCGCCGTAGGCGTGCTCCGGATCCTCGGCATCGAACACGAAGTCATCGCGGTCGAGCAGGCTCACCTGGCCGACGCGCTGGGTCACGCTCGCCGAGCGGCTCCACAGCGATGCGCCGCTCGACGTCTCCACCATCTGCACGGTCAGCGTCGCGTCCACGTCGGCGGCCGCGCCCAGGTCCCTGAGGTCGGCCGAGATCGAGACCGCTGGCCGGATTCCCGAAACAACTAGCTCGCCGGTGATGATCGTGGCGACGTCGTGCGTCTCGCCCAGCGCCGTGTAGGCGGCCCGGTCCAACCGTGAACGGGCGATCTCCGCCAGCGCCTCTGCCTCGGTCCCCAGCTCGACGATCCGGATCAGACCCTGGTCGCGCCGCGCCTCTTCCATGAACCGCGAGGTCGCCAGCGCCCCCAGCTCGCCCTCGTTCGACGAGCTGAACTCGATGATGGCGAGGACTTCGTGCTGCTGGAGATCGATTCGCGGCGGCACCATGACCGTGGTTCCGCTGCACCCCGCGGCCGCCGCGAGGAGCAGAACCAGGTATCCAGAGCTTGGTGATCGTTTCATTGCATTAGAAGGAGAAGGGCTCGTTGTCCGCTGTCCGAAGCTAGTGGCTGGCCAGCTCTGAAGTCAACGCGCGCCTTCTCTGGGGCGATTGCCTCGGCCCGCCCTGTGATGCTATAATGTATACATTATGATGACACGCACTCAAATCACCCTCGACCCGGAACTCCAGAGCCGCGCTCGTCAGAAGGCCGTGGAATGCGGGATCTCTTTCGCCGAGTACGTCCGCCGGCTGATCGCCCGCGACCTGGGGGAGCCTATCGAGCCGGCCGATCCCTCGTCTGTGTTCAACCTGGGCGATTCGGGGGGCAGCGACATCGCCCAACAAAAGGATCGTCTGGTCGCCGAAGCGGCGGAGGCGGACTACGATCGCTCCGGGGGCAGGGAATGAGCCTGTTCGTCGACAGCTCGGCCTGGTACGCCGCGGCGGATGCGGGTGACCGCAGCAATGAGCGAGCTCGCGAGGTGTTGTTGGCGGATGATCGTTTGATCACCAGCGACCACGTGTTGGTGGAGAGTTGGCTACTGCTGCGGCATCGGCTGAGTCGGAACGCGGCGGAGCGGTTCTGGGGCGGGCTGAAAAGGGGGGTGGCGACCATCGAGGCGGTGACGGGGAGCGATCTGGAAGTCGCCGGGGCGATCGGCGACGCCTTCCCGGATCAGGACTTCTCGATCGTC
>JBDHAL010000236.1:0-8348 GCA_039588075.1 Gemmatimonadota bacterium
GCCGGGCGAAGTCCTGAAGATCCGCGACGCCAAGATCGAGCAGCTCCCGCGGCTCACGCCCACGGTCCCGGCCGCCTGCGTTTTCGAGCTGATCTACTTCGCCCGCCCGGACTCCATCATCTGGGGTACGTCGGTGGACGCCGCACGGCGCGCCTTCGGACGGCAGCTCGCCATCGAACACCCCGTCGAAGCGGATTGCGTCTTCTCGGTGCCCGACTCCTCGAACTCCGCCGCCCTCGGCTTCGCTGAAACCTCCGGCCTGCCCCTCGAGCTGGCGCTCATCCGCAACCACTACATCGGCCGGACCTTCATCCAGCCGATCCAGACGGACCGCGACTTCAAGGTACGCGTCAAGTACAACCCGGTCCGTGAGACGATCGAAGGCAAGCGCGTGGTGATGGTGGACGACTCGCTGGTCCGCGGGACGACCAGCCGCGGCCTGGTGTCGATGGTTCGGGATACCGGCGCCACGGAGATACACCTGCGCATCTCCTCTCCGCCGATCCGCTTCCCATGCTTCTACGGCATCGATATGCCGACCAAAGAGGAACTGCTCGCCTCGAACAAGAGCATCGAGGAGATCCGCGAGTACCTGGGCGTGGACTCCATCGGCTACCTGTCGCTGGACGGCATGCTCGACGCCGTGAAGGAGGTCGGCCCCTTCTGCGACGCTTGTTTCACCGGCAACTACCCCGCCCCGCTCACCGACGTCGAAAGAGGTTACGCCATCTCGGCCAGCTGCTGCTAGACGCCTTGAGCTGGGAACTGACTCGACAGCCGACAGCCGACAGCCGGTGATCGAGTGTCAACGAAAGAGGCGACTAACCGACTTCCGACTTCCGACTCTACCTCACGCTGTACTTCCGCCCATCCATGCACGCCATCCAATGGCGGTCCCAATACCGGAACGCCGCCTGAAACTCCGTCAACGCTGCTTCGAAGGCCGCTTGCGCCTCCTGCTGTGACCGCCGCGTCCGCACGCCTCCAGCGGCGCCGCCTGCCACCGCTCCGATCGCCGCGCCTTTGCCCGCGTCACCCGCTATGGCACCGATGGCCAGCCCGGCAAGCGCTCCCCCAGCCGCGCCGCGTACCGCTCCGCCCTGGGCCTGTGTGTACTGCTGCAACGCCGCCCCGTAGTCGCTCTCGAGCTGCGCGTAGGCCTGGCTGGGATCCCACTCCGTGTTCTCTTTCGACCAGTTGTAGCACGCCAGTTGGTCGCTCATTTGTTGCTCGACCGACTGCCCCTCGCTTGGGTACACGACCCGCTCGGCTGGATTCGTGCTCGGAGGCGGGGCCTCCTGCGCGGCAGCCGCGACACCAGTCGTCAAACCAAGGAAGAGAATACAAACGCCACCAATAGACCTGCTCCAAGTCTTCACGGGCACCTCCCGGCTAATCGCTATCATCGCGTGTCGACGCAGCGGATGAAGGGTACTTTTATTGGATTGCCGGGAATCTAGCCGATCAATCGGCGCGGGTGAAGTATCTGATGATCTGCCAGGGTAAAGAATCCCTCGCCAGACAGTCTAAACGCTTACCACATATACAGTTAGGTTAGGTGGCGGAGGGGTGTTACCGGCGCTGGCGCCGGTCAGGAGTCGGAGCCGGCCCGTGGGTCGGCGGCTTTCGCCGCATGCGGAATGAAGATCTTGAAGACGGCACCTGCGGAAGGCGCGCTTTCGATCGAGATATGACCACCGCACTGCTTGACGATCCCGTACACGGTGGACAGACCCAACCCTGTCCCCTCTTCCTTGGTAGTGAAGAACGGCTCGAAAGCGCGAGAAGAGACATCATCGTCCATTCCGGTACCGGTATCGGTCACACGGAGCAAGACGTAGGATCCCGGATTGCTGTCTGGGTGCGCGTGAACGAACTCCCCATCGAGGTCGGTGTCCATGGTCTCGATCTTGACGGTGCCACCACTCGGCATGGCATCGCGCGCATTGACGGCGAGGTTCAGCAACACTTGCTCCACCTGGCTGCGGTCGGCCCAGACGCGAGCATCCCCGGCCCTCAGGTCGGTCTCCAGATCGATGTTGTCGGCGATCACGCGTCGCAGCATCTGGCTCAACTCGCCAATGATCACGTTCAGATCGAGGACCGTCGGCTCCACCTCCCTGTTGCGGCTGAAGATCATCAGCCGGCGAATCAGATCGGTCGCCCGCTCTGACGCCCTCGTGATCTCCCGCAGGTCGGCATGCGCGGGGTGCCCCTCGTCGATCTGTTGGAGCGCCCGTGAGGTGTATCCGTTGATAGCGGTGAGAACGCTGCCGAAGTCGTGAGCCACTCCTCCGGCGAGCCGGCCCACGGCTTCCATCTTCTGAGACTGGCGCAGCTGCCCCTCGAGCTCCTCCCGGTCGGTGATGTCTATCCCGGTCCCGATGACATACGCGACCGACCCCTCCCTTCCCAAGAGCGCCGTGTTCGACCACGAGATCAGGCGTCGCTCTCCAGCTTTCGTGACCCAGTAGTTGACGTACTCATTTGGAAAGAAGCCGGCCCGCAGCTCCGAAAACACGCCTTTGACCGGCTCGACTTCGGCGGGAACCAGCAGCAAATCCCAAAAGTGCTTACCGGCTACTTCCTCGAACGAATATCCCGTCACCCGTTCGCAGGCCTCGTTGAACAGCACGATACGTCCGCCACGGTCCAGGACCACGATCAACGCACCGACCGTGTCGAGGACCGCGGATATGAAATCGCGTTCCGTTTTCAGTTGATCCTCGGCGCCCGCCAGGTCACCCTCCTCAGGGCCGGGCGCGAGGTAATCCGGCAGGAATTCCGGCTCGCGTGCGTGCTCTCTCATAGATGGTTGGGGCACAGCTGTTTATGGCTTCAACCTTAACCTACAAGGTGGCGGCTTGATCGCCGACGCGCCAGCCCCTCCGCACCAGGAGTGCAGGCGCGCGTCAGGCCGATCAAGCGGAACCGGCCGTACCCGGCCGCGGCAGCACCCAGCTGAGCAGCGCCATGCCGATGACCGCGGCTATCACTGAGGCCGCCAGGATGCCCACCTTGGAGGCCTCCAGGACTTCGCCCGACAGCGCCAGCCCGGCGATGAAGAGCGCCATCGTGAAGCCGATGCCGGCCAGGAACCCGGCGCCGGTGACCGCGGCCCACGTGACGCCGTCCGGCAACCTGGCCAGGCCGATCTTGATGGCCAACGCGCTGAACAGGACGATGCCGAGCGGCTTGCCCACCATGAGCCCGGCGCCCACGGCCGTGGCCACCGGGTTGGCGAAATCGGACATCTCGATCGGCACGCCGGCGTTGGCGAACGCGAACAACGGCATGATGACGAATCCGACCCACGGGTGTAGCGCCCCCTCCAGGTACTCCACCGGCGGAATCGTCTCGCGGGTCGCTTGACGGAAGCGAAGCACCTTCGACGTACGATCCTCTTCCGACTCCCAACTCCCGCCGTGGAATATCTCGCTGGCCCGGTCCAGGACCTGGCCGAACAGGCCTTGACTCACATAGGCCGTCGCCGGCGTCATGAGTCCGAGTATCACGCCCGCGATGGTCGCGTGTACCCCGGACTCGTGAAAGAAGAACCAGACCAGAGTGCCGACGATGGTGTAGACGAGAAAACTGCGCACGCCGAACCGTGCAAGTAGGAATGTGACTACGAGACCAGACAGGCCCAACAACAGGGCGAACAGGTTCAGCGAGTCGGTATAGCCGATGGCGATGACCAGAATCGCGCCGATGTCATCGGCGATCGCCAGCGACAGCAACATGATCCGCAGCCCGTGTGGCACGCGGGAACCCAGAACGGCCATACAGCCGACGACGAACGCGATGTCCGTCGCCATCGGGATACCCCAGCCGTTCTGGCCAGGCTCGCCCCACTGAAGCGATAGATAGATCAATGCCGGCGCGATCATTCCGCCGAGCGCTGCGAACACCGGCAGCGCCGCCCGGCGCGGGTCGCGAAGCTCGCCCAACACCAGCTCGCGCTTCACCTCCAACCCGATGACGAAGAAGAAGATCGCCATCAAGCCGTCGTTGATCCAATGCTTCAGCGAGTGGTCCATCGTAAACGTGCCGATGCGGAAACCGACTCGCGTCTGCCAGAGGTCGAGGAACCGATCCGACAGCGGAGAATTCGCCAGAATCAGGGCCGCGGCGGTGGCCGCCAGCAAGATGATCCCGCTGGCCGCCTCCACGTGCATGAAGCGCTCGAGCGGAGCCGTCACGCGGTGTATCCGCTCCTTCGGGAACTCGATCGGGCCTCTCTCCTGCTCCGCCATCTCTCCTCCTACCTCTTCTCCACCATTGACTGTGTACCCCCGTCACACGTCGAGCATCAAGCGCTCCGGGTCTTCGATCAGTTCCTTGATTTTAACCACAAACGTGACCGACTCGCGTCCGTCGATCAGGCGGTGGTCGTAGGACATCGCCAGGTACATCATCGGCCTTACCTGCACCGCGCCGTCTACGGCCACCGGGCGTTCTTCGATCTTGTGAAGACCGAGTATGGCCGATTGGGGCGGGTTCAGTATCGGAGTGGACAGCAGCGAGCCGAAGACGCCGCCGTTCGTGATGCTGAATGTGCCGCCCTCCATCTCCTCCAGCGAGAGGTTCCCGTCGCGCGCCTTTTCAGCGAGCTCGACGATCTCGGCCTCGATCTCGGCGAACGACTTGCGGTCGGCATTCCGTATGATCGGCACCTTGAGTCCGGATTCCGTGCTCACGGCCATGCCGATGTCGTAATAGTGTTGGAAAACGATCGCGTCATCCTCGAGCCGCGCGTTGACCTGAGGCATCTCTCTGAGTGCGCCCACAGCGGCCTTCACGAAGAACGACATGAAGCCCAGGCGAACGCCGTACTTCTTCTCGAACACATCGCGGTAGCGCTTCCTCAGCTCGATCACTCCGCTCATGTCGACCTCGTTGAACGTCGTGAGGATCGCCGCGGTGTTCTGCGCTTCCTTCAGCCGCGCCGCGATGGTCCGGCGCAGCCGGCTCATCCGGACCCGCTCCTCGCCCCGTCCATCGGCCTTCGACGGCGCCGCCTCCTCGGGCGCGCGAGACGCCGTTGCGGCCCCTGGCTCCTCCTCTCCGGACAGGAAGACCGACTGCAGGTCATCGAGAGTGACTTGGCCACCGGGACCGCTGCGCGGGACGGCCGCCGGATCCAGCCCGGCGTTGGCGGGCGTGGCGGCGGCGCGGGCCGGCGGGTCCGCGGCGGCGGCGGCCTCGATCCGCCCGAGTAAGGCGCCGATCTCCACGTCCTCGCCTTCTTGGAGCCTTCCTGGACGACGATCTCGGTCAGCACGCCAGCCGCGGGAGACGGGATCTCGAGGGTCGCCTTGTCGGTCTCGAGCTCCAGCAGAGTCTCATCCGCCGCCACGGCGTCGCCCGGCTTCTTGAGCCAGGTTGCCACGGTGGCCTCGGTGATCGATTCCCCCAGGTTGGGCACAACGATGTCTATTGCCATAATGCCTCATTCACGAGCTTCTTCTGCTCCTCCACGTGACGATCGTGTAGCCCCGTGGCCGGCGAAGCCGAAGCGGCGCGTCCGGCATAGCGCAGCTGAGCGCCGGCCAGGCCGGCCTGCTTCGCCACCGCTTCGATCCGTTTCTCAACGTAACTCCAGGCACCCATGTTGCGCGGCTCCTCCTGGCACCAGACCAGCGAAGCTTCCTTGTACTGGACGAGCTCGGCGGCCAGTTCCACCGACGGAAACGGTGAAAGCTGCTCGAATCGCAACAGCTGGACATCGGCTATCCCCCGCTTCTCCCGCTCCTCGAGAAGGTCGTAGTAGATCTTCCCGCTGCACAACACGACCCGTTTCGTTTCCTTTGGATCGCCGGGTAGCTCTTCGCTCGGCAGCACGGGGTGGAAATGGCTGTCCGGGCCGAAATCTTCCAACTGCGAGACGGCTCGCTTGTGACGCAACAGCGACTTCGGTGTCAGGACGACGAGCGGCTTGCGGAACGGGCGGTGCAATTGCCGGCGCAACACGTGAAAGTAGTTGGCCGGCATCGTACAGTTCACCACCTGGAGGTTGCCCTCGGCACACAGTTGCAGGAAGCGCTCCGGGCGCGCCGAGGAGTGTTCCGGGCCCTGCCCTTCGTAGCCGTGCGGCAGCAGCATCACGAGTCCACACATCCGAAGCCACTTCGCTTCTCCGGAGGCGACGAACTGATCGATGATGACCTGGGCGCCGTTGGTGAAATCACCGAACTGCGCTTCCCAGAGGACCAGCGCGTTCGGTTCGTCCACGGCGTACCCATACTCGAATCCCAACACGCCGAATTCGGTCAGCGGACTGTCGATGACTTCGAAAGTCTCCTGTTGCTCGCGCACGTGATTCAGAGGTACGTAACGCGCTTCCGTCTCCTGGTCGATCCAGGACGCGTGGCGCTGCGAGAACGTCCCGCGGTTGCTGTCTTCGCCGGAGAGTCGCACGTGGTGGCCCTCGATCAACAGCGACCCGAATGCGAGGGCCTCGCCGGTCGACCAATCTAGACCTGCCCCGCTCTCGAACATCTTGCCCTTCGCCTTGAGCTGCCTGACGATCTTTCGGTTGATGTTGAAGCCCTCCGGAACTGTCGTCAGCGCCTGGCCAATCTGTTTCAGCGTGTCGTAGTCGACGCCCGTTTGCCCCCGGGCCGCATCGTCGCCTTCCATCGGCTGGAGCCCGGACCAGGCGCCCTCCAGCCAGTCCGCCTTGTCCGGCCCGTAGCTCTTCGAGTCCTCCAGCGCTTGCTCGAGCCGCTTTTCCGAAGCGGCGACCATCTCGTCGACCTGCTGCCGAGTGGCGACGCCCAGCTCGACCAGATTGTCGGCGTACAGCTCGCGCACCGAGGGGTGCGTCTTGATCGCTTTGTACATCAGCGGCTGGGTGAATGCCGGCTCGTCGCCCTCGTTGTGCCCAAAGCGCCGGTAGCAGTACAGGTCGATGACGACGTCGCGCTTGAAGATCTGACGATACTCGATGGCGAAGGCCGCGACCTGCACGACGGCCTCGGGGTCGTCGCCGTTCACGTGCACGATGGGCGCCTGAATCGCCTTGGCCAGGTCCGACGGATAGGGGCTGGAGCGCGCGGCGATCGGGTTGGTGGTGAAGCCGATCTGGTTGTTGATGATCAGGTGCACGGATCCACCCGTGCTGTATCCATCCAGTTCGCCGAGCTGCAGCGTTTCCGCCACCACGCCCTGCGTCGCGAAAGCGGCGTCCCCGTGCAACAGCAGGCCCAAGACGTGGCAGCGATGCCGGTCGCCGTGCTGCGACTGGCTCGAGCGGACCTTGCCCACCACGACGGGGTCGACGGCCTCGAGGTGGGATGGGTTGGGCATCAAGGATAGGTGCACGGTCTTGCCGGCGACCTCCCGGTCCGTGGAGGTGCCGAGGTGGTACTTCACATCGCCCGAACCGCCGATTTCGTCCGGCGTCGAAGCGCCGCCCTGGAACTCGTGGAAGATCGCCGCCAGCGGTTTCTGCATGAAGTTCGCCAGCACGTTGAGCCGCCCTCGGTGGGCCATTCCGATCACGACCTCCCTGACGTCCAGCTCGGCGCCGCGCTGCAGTACCGTCTCCAGCGCCGGCAGCGCCGATTCCGCACCATCCAGGCCGAAGCGCTTGGTGCCCGTGTACTTCCGATCGAGGAACTTCTCGAACGTCTCCGCCGCCGTCAGCCGCTCGAGGATCGTCAGCTTCTGCTCGTCCTTGATCTTGCGACGCTGAAGAGCGCCCTCCATCCACATCTGGATCCACGCCTTCTGATCGGGATCCTGCAGGTGCATGTACTCGAGCCCGACCTTCCCCGTGTAGTCGCGCCGTAGCACCTGCATGATCTCCCGCAGCGTCGCGCTCTCCAGGCCCAGCACGCCGTGGATGAAGATCGGCCGGTCCATGTCGGCCTCGCTGAAACCGTAGCTCTCCGGATCGAGCTCGGGGTGCGGCTCCTTCGGTTGAAGTTTGAGAGGGTCGAGATCCGCCTCCAGGTGCCCGCGCACCCTGTAGGCGCGGATCAGCATCAGCGCCCGCACCGAATCGAGGGCCGCGGCACGGGCGTCTTCCGCCAGCACCGGCGTGACGGCCGCGCGGCTACTTCCGTTTTGCGATTCCAACCAGCCGCGCGCCTCTTCATCCAGGTCGCGGAATACCTCCTGCCACGCCGGTTCGACGGCGGCCGGGTCCCGCATGAAGAGCCCGTAGAGCTCCGCCAGCGCCCGGGCGTCAGGATTGGAAGGGTTCGACATCTTCAGACCTCATCTACTAGCCGCCGCGCCGGCGCTGCGGCGCCGGTGCGGCACGGGTAATCCGGGAACTGAAACGAAGCGATCTTATCACCGGCCCGACAGCGCCGCCAGAGAGGCATGCGGACCACGTA
>JBDHAL010000237.1:0-7237 GCA_039588075.1 Gemmatimonadota bacterium
GGTGTTCTCATTGCCGCTCCGGGTGGGTCCGTCTTGCGGCGGGGGGAAGCCGGCTATGCCATAACCTCAGCCAGCACCGCAAGATAGAGCGGCTATCACAGCCTGTCAACGTTCCCCGCACTCCCCATTACAGGTTGTAGTTCGGCGCTTCGCGCGTGATCGTCACGTCGTGCGGATGCGAGTCGCGCAGCCCACCCGTGGTGATGCGGACGAATTGGGCGTTCTTCTGCAATTCCTCTATAGACGCGGCCCCGCAGTAGCCCATCCCGCTGCGCAGACCGCCCACGAGCTGATAGATGACGTCGGCCACCGGACCCTTGTACGGTACGCGGCCCTCGATTCCTTCGGGCACGAGTTTTTTCCCATCCAGGTCGCCTTCTTGGAAGTAGCGGTCCGCCGAGCCTTCTTCCATCGCCGATAGCGACCCCATTCCGCGGATTATCTTGAAGCGCCGCCCCTCCAGCAGGAACGACTCGCCCGGGCTCTCCTCCGTTCCGGCGAGCATCGATCCCATCATGACGGTGGCGGCCCCAGCGCCAATCGCCTTCACGATGTCGCCCGTGTATTTCACACCGCCGTCGGCGATGATCGGGACCCGACCGTCGCAACCTGCCACCGCCTCCCTGATTGCGGTCAGCTGCGGCACGCCGACGCCGGTCACCACGCGGGTCGTGCAGATGGAACCGGGCCCCACGCCGACCTTCACCGCGTCAGCACCCCGCTCGACCAGCGCTTTCGCTCCATCCCGCGTCGCGACGTTGCCAGCGATGATATCGACCTCGGGGTACTTCTCTTTCAGCCGGCCCACCACACCGAGCACGCCGTCCGAGTGGCCGTGGGCGCTGTCGATGACCAGCACATCCACACCGGCGCTCACCAGCTCGGCTGCCCGTTCCAAGTCCTGGCCGCTCGTGCCCACTGCCGCTCCGACCTTCAGCCTCCCGTGCTCGTCCTTGGCCGCGCCCGGGAACTTCCGGCGCTTGAAGATGTCCTTCACCGTAATCAGACCCTTCAAGTAGCCGGACTCGTCCACCACCGGCAGCTTCTCGATCTTGTGCTCGTGGAGCATGCGCTCGGCTGCCTCAAGCGAGGTACCCACCGGTGCCGTGATCAGGTTCTCAGCGGTCATCACGCCCTGGATCGGACGGTCGAAATCCGTCTCGAATTGCAGATCCCGATTGGTCACGATGCCGACCAGGCGGCCATCGGGTCGGACGATGGGCACGCCACTGATCGAGAACTGCCGCATCAGCCGGTGCGCATCGCGAAGCGAGGCGTCCGGGCCCAGCGTGATCGGGTCCCGGATCATGCCGCTCTCGGACCGCTTCACCCGATCCACCTGCGAGGCCTGGAGCTCGAGCGACATGTTCTTGTGGACGATGCCGATGCCGCCGTGCCGAGCCATGGCGATGGCCATCTCGGCTTCCGTGACCGTGTCCATCGCGGCCGCGATCAACGGTATGTTGAGCGGCAGGTTGCGGGTCAGCCGGGTGTTGACATTCACGTCGCGCGGGTGGACGGTCGAGTGACGCGGCACCAGCAAGACATCATCGAACGTCAGCGCCACCGGGTAGTCTTTGTCTTTACTCATCTGTGCAAGCAACCCTATAGCAAACGCCCGAGTCGCACCATTTTTGCACGTACCCGGGCGGTGACCCTTTATCGCCGATTACCATGGGGAAAGATATCCGGCCCCTCGTCGGAGTGTCAACGGTCTTCCACCTGCCGGCTGAGGGTCTCTCGTACCGGCGCCGGCAGCCGCCGCGCCAGATATTCCAAGCTCCCGCACAGCAGGACTAGCGCCTCCTCGGGGCCGTCCCAGTGCGCGCGCACCAGTTCCGGACCCGCGTTCGTGATCAAGCGGTCTATCGCCAGCGCGACGAAGAACAGATCGTCCAGCTGGCCGATGAACGGCAGGAAGTCCGGGACCAGGTCCAGCGGGATCAGCGTGTAGGCGACGGCGGCCGCCAGGATCGCCTTGTCGGCACCCGAGACCCGGGAGTCTCGAATCAGCCTCACCAGCAGCCTCAGGAAGCTTGGAACCGCCGCCAGTAGTCTGCCTATACGGGACGGGCGCTTCATCGCCTCAGTCCAGCTTCATCGCCTCAGTCCACGATGATCTTGGTGGGCCGGTCGTCCTCGCCGGCTTCGCCCTCGGCCTCATCCTTCGGCTGCTTGCGCGTCACGTCGGCCAGCTCATCGGCCAACCCGCGGGCGGTCTTGGCCGCCGTGCCCACAGCCCTGTCCACCACGCTCAGGGCGCCCATCACGCCCTTCAGCGCCCACGGCGCCATTCGCCTGGCGCGCAGCTTGTCTTGTATCCCTTCCGCTAGTTTCTGCATCGTGTCCGGCTTCTCCGGCGCCTCGCCGTACCTCTCCTCCAGAAACTCGACATAGTCCAGGACCTGGTACAGCTTCTCGTCGGGCAAGGCTTCCAGCTTCCGCCAGACGCGCCTACGCAAGAAAGTATCCGCCATTCCTCAATTCTCCTCTGTCGACCCGGCCGGCATCGCGCTCTTCACATTCACTTCGAACGGCACCGATAATTCCGCCGGGCCCAACCGTATCTCTACGTTTAGAAGCGTACCCCCCAGCCACGCCGCTCGTGCCACATCGCAGTTCTCGGCATACGAGCAGTCCAACTCCCACGGCATCTCCAGCCGCTCGCCCTCCTCCGCATCGAAGACCTCCAGGCTGCGACGCTGCCCCGGGTGCTCCAGCCAGACCGCTACGTAGCGGCTCGCCGGCGCCCACAGCACAGAATCGGGGATCGCCGCTGGCCAGCGACCCAGCACCCTGACCGCCGGCCTGCCGGATCCGATCACACCGGCGCAGGCTTCCGGGCCACCCGTCTCCCAGACCGCCCACGCAGAGTCCGGCGCCAGCGTGAGCCGCAAAAAACGCGGCCCTCCCAACCGTGGCGTCGACGTGGCGCAGCCTTCCAGCGTGTCGGCCGCCGCGCCGGCGCCCGACAGCACCGCCAGCACTTCCAGCCTTTCATCGCGGACCCGGTAGAGCGCGTTGTCGCCCATAGCATACGGGCCCGCCCGGACCGTCACCGCGGCTGGCTGTTCCACCTCACCAGCGGCTGGGGCCGCGTCTTCACGCCCACAGGACGCCGCGACCAGGACCCCAGCCACGACACACGCACTTCGAATTTCCTGACGCAAGAGGCAATGATAGTGTTTCGCGTTGTTGCCGCGTGTTTAGCTGCCTAGCCCGGCTGCTAATAGTACGGGTCGGCAGAGGCCGGGGCCAGTTAGCTTTTGAACATCTAACTTTGAACGTTTAATAGTGAAGGAATGTCGAACACCGCACACCGAACACCGCCTTTCGAAGGGGGCACTTCAATCATCAATCATTCAGACCGAATCGCTGATGTCGAATATGTTCCGGTTCTGCGGGCTCCCGGATTTTAGCCGTTAACGATTTGGCCTTTATGATCAATGATCAGGCCTTGCAGTGCGCCCTTCTCAAGGCGGAGTTCGGTGTGCGGTGTTCGACATCCCTTCGATGTTTGAATCTCTGATATTCGACATTCACCGGAACGTTGGACCTCCACAGTTGAACGTGGAACTTCGGGGCGCTGCGGCTCCCGCACTAGGCGCTGTTGCCTCGACCGCTACTCATCGCCCCGCGCCAGCGAGGCTCGCAACACCTGAGCCTCGGCCAACTGCACGGCTAGCTCGTTTCCATCTCTTGCCGCCAATCCGGCCAGCCGATGTAGCTTTTCGGTGAGCGCCTCGACGGCCTGGGCCAGGTTGGCCGCGTTGGCCTGGAGCATCTGTGCGGTCATGGAAGGATCGCCGGCAGCCAGGCGGCTGGCGCTGGCGAAGCCGGGGCCTGCGAGCGGAGCGCCGTGCTCGGGCTCATCTCCGAGCCCGGCGGCGAGCTGCACGAGGGCAACGGCCATGACGGCCGGAAGATGACTGGTCACGGAAACCATCCGGTCGTGAAGCGGGGCGCTCATCCGCACGGGGCGGGCGCCGACGCTACGCACGAGGCGCTCGACGCGCGCCACGGCTTCCTCGTCCGAACTGGTAGTCTGGACTATCGCCCAACCTGCCCCGCGGAACAGGTCCGGTGAGGCAGACTCTGCGCCTGACGCTGTCTTGCCCGTCATCGGGTGCCCGCCCACCGCGCGAATGGCGCTCTTCATAGCGCCCATCGCACGAACGATCTCGCTCTTCGCGCTGCCCACGTCGGTGAGCACGGCGCCGGGCTTGGCACGCCCATCGACGCGTCGAACCAGGTCGACGATCTCCTTCACCGGCGCTGCCAGCACGACCATGTCCGCCAGTCCGAGCTCCACGTCCAGATCGCCGGTCACTCCGTCCACCAGTCCCCGCCGCACCGCCAATCCTGCCTGCCCCTCGTCCCGGTCGAAGCCGCACACCGATGTGAAGAGGCGACTCTTCCGGGCGGCCGCGGCCAGTGATCCCCCGATGAGGCCGAGGCCAACGATCAGCAGCCGGCCCAGCTCGCCTTCCCCGGCGACGGGACCGCCTGCGCCGTCCCAGGCCGCCAGGTCGCCCGGTTCCGCCAGGTCGGGCCGCATCGAGGCAGCGCGCCCCAAGTACACGTGCCGGGTCTCCCCGGCGCTTTCGGCCAACAGCAGCACGCGTATGGCCCGCTCCAGGCCGCCGGGGACCAGCGATTCTTGGGCACCGAGCATGGGTATCGACGTCCAGCCCATGTCGCGCGCCGCATAAGCGGGGAAATCAGCGTTTAGATCGGGCGTCATGGTGAAGAAGGCGGCCACGACCTCGTCCGTATCCAGGCCATTCCGCGTCACGATTTCTGCGAGTAGGCGTTGCGTCGCCCGGTAGATGGCTTCCTTGCTGTTGCCCTCGGCGCAAATCGCGCCGCGTATCGCTCTCATCC
This sequence comes from Gemmatimonadota bacterium, assembly GCA_039588075.1. Taxonomy (GTDB): domain Bacteria; phylum Gemmatimonadota; class Gemmatimonadetes; order Palauibacterales; family KS3-K002; genus JBDHAL01. The sequence goes on from JBDHAL010000237.1 coordinate 4,885, forward strand.
GATCCCCCTTGAGCCCGGCAACAAAAAAGGCCCCCGTTTCGGGAGCCGTGTCGCCTGGAGAACTTGTCGCGTTCGATCTTCTACTTAATTGGACGCACCCTCTCGGCTCGGCCCCCCAATGGAGTGACCGTAATAATGGCCCGCAGAATAATAAGTGCGTTCTGTCATAGAAGCGGCATTATGCGCCTCGAATCACGCACCGTCAAGAGCCGGCGCACAGCGCCCGGCTCGCGCACGACCAGCGCCGCTTCTATGTTGGGTTCCCTCGAAAGCTTCGGTCGATACAAGACGGGAATCGGGACAAGTACGAATATGAGAGGAAACGTAGCACTCGTCACGGGAGCGGCCCGCCGCCTCGGCCGCACCATCGCCCGTGCACTTGCCGAGGCCGGCGCCGACCTCGCCATCCACTACCGCTCCTCGACGGAGCAAGCGGCCGCAACCGCCGAAGAGCTCCGCAGCCTCGGCGTTCGGGTCGAGACCTTCCAGGCCGACCTGACGGCGCCCGGCGATATCGAGGCCCTGTTCGATGACGTAGAGAGCCAGTTCGGCCGACTCGACTTATTGGTGAACAGCGCAGCGATCTTCGAAAGGAAGCCGATTGCCGACATCACACCCGCCGACTGGAACGGCGTGATCGATCTCAACCTGCGCGCGCCCTTCTTCTGCAGCCAGCGCGCGGCTCGCTTGATGGGCCGCCAGAGCGCCGGCGCGATCATCAATATCGCCGACGTGGCCGCCTTTCAGCCCTGGCCGGGCTACGCCCCGTACAGCATCTCCAAGGCCGGACTCGTCATGATGACCCGCGTCCTGGCACGAGCGCTCGCCCCGGCGATCCGCGTCAACGCCGTAGCGCCCGGCCCGGTGCTCCCGCCCGACGATTCCACCGATGCGGAGTTGGAAAAGCTGGCCGGCATGACGGTCCTGGATAGACTGGGCTCGCCGGAAGACGTGGCCTCGGCCGTGCTTTTCCTGGTGAGGTCGAATTACATCACGGGTGAGACAATTCTGGTCGACGGAGGAAAAAACCTCTGCTGAACGTCGAATGTCGAATTTCGATCATACAAGGAATGTCGAACACCGCACACCGAACACCGCCTTGAGAAGGGCACACGGCAAGGCTTGATCATTGATCATCAAGACCAAATCAGTAACGGCATAAATTTGGGAGCTCCGAGAACCAGCACATCTTCGACATCAGTGATTCGGTCTTAATGATTGATGATTGAAGTGCCCCCTTCTCAAGGCGGAGTTCGGAGTGCGGTGTTCGACATTCCTTCATCGATAGGCGTCGAAAGTCCGAAGTTGCCAATACCCTCACGCCTCCGTCTCCAAAACTACCATAGCAAGGGCTACCCCGGCCTCGTGACTAATACTCACAAAGGCGTGCGCCACGCCCAGCCTGTCCGCGAGCGAACGGGCCTCGCCCTGGAACTGTAACCGTGGGCAGCCGGCGCCGTCGCGGAGCGTCTCGATGTCCGTCCAGCGGACATCCGGCGTCTTGCCCGTACCCAGCGCTTTGAGTGCCGCCTCCTTGGCAGCGAAGCGGGCGGCGAAGCACTCACTCGGGTCCGAGCGGGCATCGCAGTCGGCGAGCTCGGCCGGCGAGAATATCCGTCTGCGGGCCCGCTCGCCGTGCCGCTCGATGGCGGCGCGGAGGCGTTCGATCCGCACCATATCGACACCCATTCCGACTATCATCTCGTATCCAACAGTTCCCGGATGGCGGTCACCAAGGGTTCAGCACTATAACGAATAGGATCGGTGACCGGCAGCCCCGTAGTGGTTGCTGCATCGTCAATCGCCGCACGAGCGTCTTCATCGTCGAGGTTCGAAGTGTTGAGGGCGATTCCCACGACGCAGGCCGGTCGAACCCATGCCGCGGCCTTCTCGTACATCTCGACGATGGCTGGGAGCGTGGGCAGCGTCGTCCACTCGTACTCGTCGCCGCCGTGTTTGTGCCGGCCGGCCTCGTGGCAAAGAATCATCGCGTTGGGCATAGCGCCGTGGAGCAGGCCGAGGGTCACGCCGGAATAGCCCGGGTGTGTGAGGGCTCCTTGTCCCTCCACCACCAGCACTTCAGCCCCCGACGCCGCGGCCCGCATGACCAACGACTCGGCAGCGCCGGCGACGAAATCGCTCTTGACGGCATCGACGGCGATTCCCCAACCGGCGATGAGCATCCCGGTCTGGCCCGTGGGCGCCATCGCCGCCCGGATTCCGGCGCTCTCGAGCCCCAGCACGATCTCCATCGTCGCCGTCAGCTTCCCGATTGCGCAATCGCTGCCCACCGTCAGCACCACGACGGCGTCGACGGCCCGTGCGGCTCCCGTCGCGACGGGCAGGTTTTCCG
>JBDHAL010000238.1:0-5252 GCA_039588075.1 Gemmatimonadota bacterium
GGGCGAGCGGACCGGCGGTGAGGTTCGAGGGCCGCATCCTGTATTTGACGGAGGATCCGGACTTGATTCGCCGGCAATTGGCTGGCGAGGATCTGGAGTGGGATCCGTCGATAAAGCTGCGTGACGATATCTCGACCGACGAGATCACGCCGGTGTGGGTGTGCTATCACTACGACGAGAAGTTGGGGGAATATCCGTACGTCGCGCTCGAGTGTCAGGGCGAGCGGCCGGTTCTCCAGAACCAGGTGAAAGACGGCGGATTCGTGGCGTGCGTGTCGGGCAAGCGACGCGGGAAGGGTTCGAGCCGCGAGGCGTCACCGTTCGCGGAGTTGAACGCGGGCATCCGCATCGTGATCGCAGAGAACATCGAGCGCATCTATCGCGAGAACTGTCAGAACCTCGGGCTGCTCACGTCGACCGACTTCGGTCTGATCGAGCGGATCCGTGCGGGCGAAGCCATCCCGTTGACGGAGTTCACCGAGGGCGCCGATCCGATAACCAAAGAGGTCATCGAGCGGGGCGGCCTGTTCGCCTACAACAAGGCGCGGCAGGGCGGTGAGACTTCGCCGCCGTTACCGAAGACGGAAGCGGGCCGTCCGATGACGGTGGCGGAGAAAGTTCTGGCGCGTCGTTGGATCGCCGACCTGGCGAAGGGAGAAGTCGGGGTGCCGGCGGTGAAGCCAGGGGACACGGGCTTCGTGCGGACCGACATCCGGTTCTCGCACGAGTACGTGACGCCGATGGCGGCGGGTCTGTACGAGCAGTACACGCCCGGCGCGGAGATCCTCGACAAGGGATCGGTACTGCTGTTCCGGGACCACCTGGGGATGCTCGACCTGGTGATCTCGGAGGAGAAGAAGGAGGCGGGCCTGCTCGTCCTGGCGGGCGGTCTTTCAAAACGTCAGAAGGAGTGGTCCGAGGAACACGGTCTGCGGTTGCACGGTGACCTGAAGGACCGGAAGGGTTCGGAGGGGATCTGCCACACGATCGTCTACGGACATTATGCGAACCCGGGCCAGGTGATCGTGGGCAGCGACTCGCACACGCCGCACTCGGGCGCGCTGGGCCTGGTAGCGTTCGGCGTGGGCTCGACGGCGATCGCCAGCGCCTGGGTAACGCGGGACGTGCGGGTCTCGGTGCCCGAGGTCGTGAAGGTGAACATCACGGACCGGAAGCCCGACAACGTGACGGCCAAGGACATGGTGCTCGAGGTCCTGCGGCTGCCGTTCGTGAAAGAGGGACACGCCCTGGCGAAGATCCTCGAATGGACGGGCCCGGCGGTCGCGGCGCTGTCGGTGGACGAGCGGGCAACGGTCACCAACATGTCGGCGGAGATCGGCGCGTTCACTGGGATCTGCGAAGCGGACGAAAAGACCGCCGATTTCTTGGTCGAGCGGCGCGGTATGGACCGGGCCGAGGCGGAGCGTCTGTGCGAGGGCTTGAAGAGCGACCCCGACGCCGAGTACGCCCACGTCATCGAAGTCGACGCCTCGCAGCTGCGGCCCATCGTGGCATTGCCGGGCGATCCGGGTCGCGGCGTGTTCGTCGACGAGCTTGATGGCCCGGTGGGCATCGACATCGTCTACATCGGCGCCTGCACCGGCGCCAAGCGCGAGGACATGGATATGTACGCGCAGGTCTTTGGGCCGGCGGCGGAGGCGGGCCGCCGCATCCCCGAGCGCGTGGCCTGCTACATCCAGATGGGCTCACTCGACGTCGAGGACTACTGCCGCAACCGGGGCTACCTGGATGTGTTCGAGTCGGTGGGCGCGAACCTGCTGGCCCCCGGCTGTGGCGCCTGCATCAATGCCGGCCCCGGCGTCAGCACCTCGCCGGATCAAGTCACGATCTCTTCGATCAATAGGAACTTCCCGGGGCGGAACGGACCGGGGAAGGTTTATTTGGGAAGTCCTTACACGGTTGCTGCTAGCGCGCTGGCGGGGCGGATTGTTGAATGGCGAGCGGGGGATCGGTAATCGGTGATCGGTGATCGGTAATCGGTAACACACTTACTGAACACTGATGGCGCTTGCAGAGAAAGGGTAGATTGCTGCATCATTCCCCGGGCTCAGGCCCCTCGAAATAGGGACACCGTAACCAAGACCGCCCTGGCCATCTATGTCCCACCTTAGTCGGCTGATACGCGAGATCCACCGGCGCTCGCTGTGGCAGGTACTCGGCATCTACCTGGCGGGCGGCTGGGTCGGGCTGCAGCTGGTCGACATCCTGGTCGACAGCCTCGGCCTGCCCCAGTGGCTTCCCGTGCTCGCCATCGTTCTCATCGCGTTAGGAATCCCGCTCGTGCTGGCCACCGCGTTCGTGCAGAAGGGCGGACCGGTGGGTCGTCGTGATCCCACCCTGCTGCCGGACACCGGGTTGGATGGCGGCGAGATGGGCGCGGCTCAGCCGGTGGAGAGCGGCGGCGTTCGCCGGCTGTTCACCTGGCGCAACGCGATGGTGGGCGGGGTGATGGCGCTCGCGGTGTGGAGCGTGGCCGCCGGCTGGCTCCTGATGCGGGGCCGGTCGGACTCGGGCCGGGAGGAAGCGGTGGCCGAGGTGGATGTGAACGTGGTGGCGGTGCTGCCGTTCCGCGTCACGGGGCCCGACGAGCTCGCCTACCTGGGCGAGGGAATGGTCGACCTCCTGGCCGCCGTGCTCATCGGGGAGGGCGGTCCACGCGCGGCGGATCCCCGCTCGGTGCTGAGCGCTTGGCGTCGCGCCGCCGGCGCGGAAGGCGATGAAGTCCCGCGTGAAGCGGCGGTGGAAGTGGCTCGATCGCTGGGGGCGGGGCGCGTCCTGTTGGGCAGCATCGTCGGACCGCCGTCCGGGCTGGTGGTCAATGCATCGTTGATCTCGGTGCATGACGGCGAGCAGCAGGCCCAGGCGCGCGCGGAGGGACCACTCGACAGTCTGACAGCGCTGGTGGACCAACTCACGGCGCGATTGCTGGCCCTGGAAGCGGGAGAGACGGAGCAGCGCCTGGCCGCGCTGACCAGCACGTCGATGACGGCGCTGCGGGCCTACCTGGATGGCCAGGCGGCCTACCGCCGCGGTAGCTACGAACAGTCGGTGCGGCACTTCGAGCACGCATTGCAGGCTGACTCGACGTTCGCGCTGGCCGCTCTGGGCCTCGTGAGCTCCAGTCTCTGGTCGGAAGGTGCGGGTTCGGCAGTGTACGCGCTCGCCATGGCGTGGCCGCTTCGGGACCGATTGAGCAAAGGTGACCGCGCCCTGCTCGAAGCGTTGGCCGGCCCGCGATATCCTGGGGCTTCCACTACGTTTGAACAGTTGGAGATGTGGGACCGGGCGATCGAGGCGGTGCCGGAGCGCGCGGAGCCATGGTACGAGGTGGGTGAGGTCTATTTCCATCAGGGGTCATGGCTGGGTTTTGAGTCGCCCCTGGAACGGGCGGCGGCCCACTTCGACCGCGCACTGCAGCTTGACTCAACGTTTGCGGCCCCGCTCGGCCACTTGCTGGAGATCAGTGCGATGCAGGGTGACACCGGCGCGGTGAGAGCCCTGGCCGGCGCCTATCTCGCCCTGGATTCGGTGGGCGACCTGACGGATTTCTATCGATGGCAGGCGGCCCACGCTTTAGGCGACAGCGCGACGGCGGCGCGGTTGCGGGGGAGATTCTCTCAGTTTACGAGATCCAGCCTCCTGCGGATCGTGGGTCTCAGCCAGCTGCACGGCTTCGCGCTGGAAGATGCGCGGCTGGCCGCGGCCGAGCTCGCGGGCCGAACCGGTGTCCCGCAGCAGCGAAGTGAGTGGCTTGGGATGCTGCACGATCTCGCAATGAACAGAGGGCATCCGACGCGGGCCCTGGAACTGACTCACGAAATGGGTATCGGGCGGCGTTGGACGCCGATATTTGACGCTCTCTACTGGGGCGGAGACGCCGCTGCGGCTGCCGAAGCGGTGGACGAGCTGGCCACGTCTGCGGACGCGTCGCTTGACGTTGGAGCCGAGGCGTTCAGGTTCTGGGATACCCCGATCCAGATTTTTGATATCTGCAACGTCGAGGGATGGCGCCTTTGGCATGGCGAGACGGGAACGGCCCAGCGGGCCATCGACCGGATCGAGATCGCAATGCGGAAAGACGGCCCCGACTCCGGAAACCTGGTTGCGGAGTATTGCGTCGCTGAGCTCGAGGCGATCCTGTGGGTGCGCCAAAACCGACCGGACGCCGGTGAAGCCATCCGCCGGTTGGACTCACTCGTGGTGGCGCAGCCGTTTCTTCGATGGGGGAGCCTTGTCGTCGCACGCTTGCGCGAAGACGGGGGAGATCTGCCGGGCGCTCTAACAGCCCTGCGTCGTCGGCTCAATAATTGGAATTTTGGTGTTGCTTTCCTCTCGACATATCTCCGTGAGGAGGGTCGCCTGGCGGCGCTGACCGGCGACACGGAAGGCGCCATCCGCGCCTATCGGCACTACCTGGCACTGCGCAGCGATCCCGAGCCAGCCGTGGTTCCGGAGGTGGAGCTGGTGCGGGCGGAGTTGGAGCGGCTTCTGGGCGAGGCGAGCCGATGATCGGTAACAGGTGACCGGTAACCGGTAATCGGTAACACCCTTGATCCAATCACTGATTACGCGTCAGCGGCGGTGGGCTGAAGACGCCGGCGATCGCTACGAGGGCCAGGACGACAATGCCGGTCAGGAACAGATTCCGCCGCAGGTGACTCGCGGGTAGGAGCACTTCTTCCAGATCCATCTCGGCCATCACGGCCCAGCGTACGCCCTCGAAATCTAGCGGGCCGAAAGCTGATATCACTTCTTCGCCGCGGTAGTCGTCGGTGATGACGACTCCGGGTTCGCCGGCCAGGGCGCGACGGACGGTTTCGGTATCGACTTCGCGCTCGAGGACGGCGGCGGACTCGGTGAAGCGCGGGTCGCTGCGCAGGCGGAGGTCGGAGCCGACGACGTACGCTTCGCCGGTGTCGCCCATCCGGGCGGTGAAACGCATGATCTCGCCGAGGGGTCTGCCGGAGACCTGGATGATGAGGGCGCCGAGTAGGGCGCCATTCTCGTCGTAGGACGGGCTGGCGATGAAGGCGGTTGGCGCGCCGGCGCTGGGCTCGTAGCGCTCGAAGTCGGTGAAGGCGACGGCGCCGGGCTCCGAGATGGCGAGGGCGGCGCGGAAGACGGCGCCGAGGTCGGTGTCGCGCCAGGGCCCGTCGATCAGGTTGGTGGCGAAGTCCTCTTCCTTGAAATAGGAGTAGATAACGTTGCCGTCGGGGTCGACTAGAAATATG
>JBDHAL010000239.1:0-5238 GCA_039588075.1 Gemmatimonadota bacterium
CGCCAGGACCTGTTCGCCATCGAGAACGATGTAGTTGCCCGCCTCTGTGGCCTGAAACCAACCTCCGCCCTCCACCGGCGCCTGCGAACCGTCCGGTCCCTGAATCTGTCGGGCGCGCGGTGGTAGGCGAACCGGGGTCGACCCCGTCGCCGCGCCCGACTCGATAGCGCCGCGTCGCGCCCAATCACCCACGGCGGCGTCGACCAGCGGTACCATGCCGGCGCTGACCGGCAGATCCGTGGCTTCCGGTGTCAACGGTGATGCAATGAGAAGGTACGCTACACCCTGCGCTACGGTTCCACGCACGAGCCACGCCTCACCGCCGGCCAGCCTGAGCAGCGTGGAATCGGCGGCGGCCAGGCCGCTGGGCACGAGTCGGTAGAGGCGTCTGACCTCCAGCCCGCTGATACCTTCGACCGGCGAGCCGTCGGCGATCCGCGATGCGCCGGACTCGGGCCCCTCGGGCTCGTACCGCCAGGGGATACGGGCGCGGCTCAACCGAGAGTTCAAGCGCGGCAGGTCGAGGGGGTTGGAGGGCGGCACGACTATGACGGATACGCCCATGCCCAGCCCCTCCTCGATTCGGTCCCCGTCGCCGGCGACCCAGACTTCGGCGTTCTCCGGACCGACGAGACTCACACGTCCGCCGTCAGCCAACGCCTGCAGGGCGTGCACGGCAAACTCACCCGGGTTCCCGGTGACCGCCACGCGGGCTGGCGGTCGCGCGAACCAGGTGAAGTAGCGCCGGTCGTCGGCGGCCAGGCCGCTGACGTCGATCTCGACGTAGCCCTGAATCCAGCCGCTGCCCTGCGGCGGCATCTGTAGCAGGGCCGGACCACCGAAGCTGGCTTCGGCAACGGCGATCACGTCGTCGTCCGTGATCAGCCGGACGACCGTCGGTTCGCCGGGTGCATCTTGCCCGAACCACTGGAGAGGGACCGCGATGGTCGCCTGTCTTGCCGCGTCCAGCGGCTCGACCTCGGGCTCAGGCGTTCCGGGGGCACCGTTCGGTTCGGGCGCGTCCACCGGCGTGTAGACGAGCACCGAGACTCCGTCTCCGCCATCGGATGAAAGCCCCTCCGGTCGGGTCGCTGGGAGCGACACGCGTTGCAGGTCGGTGAAGACGTGGATTTCCAGAGCCCGATCCGCGGCGGACGAGGCGAGCCAGGCCTCGGCCTGTCGGATCGCGCCGTCCAGATCGGCGAGACCCGCCGTCGGCCGCAGGTCACTCAGGTAGTCGACCGCAGCGGCCGCGTCGGTGAGGGCCGCCATGTCCGGGCGGACCGCACTGAAAACCGCGACCCGGTCGTCGCCGCCCGCCAGCTCGAGCCCGAGCCTGGCCCGCTCCACGTAGAGATCGAGGAGCCGACGCTCTCCCTGCAGCTGGGTCGAGCTTTGGGATTCGTCGATGACGATCGCGAGGGCGGTCGGTCGGTGGTCCTCGGGACCGCCGCGCCCGACCAGCGGCCCCGCGGCGGCGATCGCCAACAGCAGGATGATCGAGACCCGAGCTGCGAGGAGCACCAGGTGCCTGACCCGCAGGCGGCGCGCATGTCTCCGTTCCGCCCGGCGCAGGTAGCGGATAGCTGGGAAAACCACGCGCCGGACCTCGCGCCGCCGCATCAGGTGCAGAACGATCGGTACGGCGACGGCCAGGGCGGCGAGCCCCAACAGGGGATACAGGAAACCGATCATCCGAGTCGAGAGCGTGTGTGGAGGTACTCGCCGAGGCAGAGTGCCAGCGGCTGATCGGTCGAGATAAGGTGATAGTCCATATTTTGAGTTCCACAGAACCGGCGCCACTTCTCGATTGAAGAGGCCACCGCCTCCCTGTACTCGGACCGCAGGTCCGCCGAGCTCGCTACGACCTCGTCGCCGGTTTCCGGATCCACGAAAATGGCATCTCCCGTACCGGGTAGCTCCAGCTCGCCTGGATCCAGAACGTGGAAGACCAGGATCTCGTGGCCGTGATGACGCAGCTTCCTCAGTGCTCTACGCGTTGCCCGTTCATCGACCAGCAGGTCCGAGATCAGGATGATCATGCCCCGTCGCCTCCGACGCGAAGCGATCTGGTCGAGTGCCAGGTCCGCTGCACTCAACTGGCCGGGCGCTTGCAGTGCCAACTGGCGCACCAGCTCCATCCAGTGCTCTACCGTACCGCGGGGCGATATCACGCCCAGCACCCGCTCGGCGAACGAGACGAGGCCCGCCAGATCGCTCTGTCGGATGAGCAGCAGGGTGAGGCTGGCGGCGACGCGCTTGGCGTAGGCCAGCTTGGTGATCAAGTCGTCGCGGCTGCGCCAGTCCATCGACCCGCTGACGTCGACGCAGACATGGGCGGAAAGATTCGTTTCCTCCTCGTACTGCTTCACGAAAAAACGATCGGATCGCCCGTACATCTTCCAGTCCACGAACCTGAGGTCATCGCCGGGCCGGTAGGCGCGATGCTCGGCAAATTCTACCGAGAACCCGCGGCTCGGAGAGGAATGCAGGCCGGAGATGAACCCTCTGACGACGGCTCGGGCAACGATCTCCAGGCTGCCCAGCGCGTCGAGCTCTGCGGGATCGAGAAGGTCCGGTCTGTCGCGAAGGACTCGTTTCATTGGTGGCGCCACGCGTGCTTGGGCATTCGTGAAATCCAGGATAGACAAACATAACTGAGCCGCCCGGGGTGGGCTATTGAAACGGGGGGCCGGACATTGCCGTAGAGGCCGGTGGTCGGATATGATCGTAGCGGGCACGCCGTACCCGGGTTGGCACGCCAGCGGCCGCAGGCATGAATCTAGGATGAAGAGGGAATCGTGTTGAGAAAGTCGAGAGCCAAGGTCGCGGGAATCCTGGCCGCAGTCGCGTGGCTGGGCTGCCGGGCGGCGCCCGGCGGCCAGGAGCCGGATTACGACATCACCGCCAGCGACATGCGGGCGCGCATACACTTTCTGGCATCCGATCAATTGGAGGGCAGGGGGACTCCGAGCCGGGGCCTCGACGTTGCGGCGGGCTACATCCGGTCGGAGTTCAGCCGGGTGGGACTCGACGCGCCGCGTGGCGGCTACATTCAACGGTACCAGTTGGCGATGACGGAAATGGGTGGCGGGTGGTCGCTGGCTCTGAGTCGAGGGAACCGGCGGGCCGACCTGCGCCACCAGCGCGATTTTTGGGGACTGCCCTGGGCGGCCGGCACCGTCGATGGCGCGCTGACCTTCGTGGGTGACCGGCCACCCGAGGGAACGGTCGAGGACGGCGTGGCGACTATCTGGGTCGCGCGATTGAGCCCGGGCGCCATGCCGAGAGAGTGGTTGATCGCGGCGACTCGAGCCGGAGCGGTCGGCCTGGTTTTCGTCCTGCCGCCCGAGCTCGAGTTCCAGATGCGCAACTGGCTGGGCGAGGGGGACGCCGTGTACGAGCTGGGTGATGTGGAGCCAAGCTTGCCCGCCGCGCTCGTTTCGGAGGAGGCGCTTGCCGGCGCCCTGGAGCAGCTGGGTTTGGGTGCGCAAACCGTGGCGGCTCGGCCGGACGGCGCCCCCAGCGGCGTGCGCGCTCAGCTCTCCGGGGATCTCGCGCTGGAAACTCTCGGCGCTCCCAACGTGATCGGCGTGGTGCGCGGTAGCGATCCCGCCCTGCGCGACGAGTACGTGCTGGTCAGCGCCCACATGGACGGGCTGGGCATCGGCCGGCCGGTCGACGGCGACTCGATCTACAACGGGGCCGACGACAACGCGTCGGGGACGGCCGCGGTCCTCGAGGTCGCCGAGGCGATCGCGGCGCTGGACGAGAAGCCGAAGCGTTCGTTCATCTTTCTGGCGGTGAGCGGGGAGGAGAAGGGGCTGTTGGGCTCGGCATGGTTCGTCGATCACTCTCCCATACCGCTGGAGCGCGTGATTGCCAATCTGAACATCGATATGATCGGCCGTAACTGGGAGGACACGATCTCCGTCATCGGCAAGCCGTTCTCCAGTCTCGGCAACTTAGTCGATAGCGTCGCCGTCGCTCACCCCGAGCTGGGATTGGCCGTCGAGGGCGATCTCTGGCCGGAAGAAGGTTTCTTCTACCGCTCCGACCACTTCAATTTCGCCCGCAAGGGAATTCCGGCGGTGTTCTTCTTCAACGGAGTGCACGAGGATTACCATAGGCCGTCGGACGAGCCCGACAAGATAGAGTTCGGCAAGGCCGCTCGTGTCGCGAGACTCGTTCTCGAGGTCGCCCTCGCCCTCGCCAACGCTGAGGACCGACCGCGATGGGAACCGGCGGCCCGGGATGCCATCGTCGAGGGCGCCCGGTGATTCGATTCGGCCCCGCCGGCTGGAGTTACCCCGACTGGCAGGGCCTCGTCTATCCGGATTCCAAACCCAAGGGCTTCGATCCCCTCGCCTACCTGGCGAAATATTTCGACACGATCGAGATCAACTCCACCTTCTACCGCCCGGCCCGGCCCGACGTCGCACCGCGCTGGGCGCGCCGCGTCGCCGATAACCCGGACTTCATGTTCACCGCCAAGCTCTGGCAGCGCTTCACCCACCAGCGCGATGAGACATGGTCGCCCGACGAAGTCGGCCTGGTTCGCGCCGGCCTCGACCCGCTGGCGGAGCGCGGACGCCTCGGCGCCGTCCTCGTGCAGTTCCCGTGGTCCTTCAAGGCGAGCGACAGCTCGCTCGAATGGCTGGGTGATGTCGTATCGGAATTCGAGTGCTACCGGCTGGTCGTCGAGGTGAGGCACGCCTCCTGGAACCGGCCCGAGTTCCAGCGCTGGTTGGGCGAGCGCCGTGTCGGCTTCGTCAACATCGACCAGCCACTTTTCAGCAGGTCGATCAGGCCGACCGCGGAAGCCTCCAGCGCCGTGGGCTACGTCCGCCTTCACGGTCGCAACTATGAGGACTGGTTCCGGGCGGGTGCGGGAAGAGACGCGCGCTACGATTACTTCTACGACCGCGAAGAGCTCGCTCCCTGGGTAGAGCGAATCAAGGAGCTGGCCGAAGGCGGCCTCGTCGAGGACGTCTACGTCGTCACCAACAACCACTTCCGCGGCCAGGCCGTGGCCAACGCCGTCATGCTGGCCTCGATGACCCGCGGTGTGAGGCTGAGAGCACCTGAGGGACTCTTCCACGCGTTCGGTGACTCGCTGGCGCCGTTCGCCGACGCGGACGTTGGAGAGCAGGGGCGGTTTCTGTGAAGCAGGTAACCGGTCACCATCAGTACCCCGCTCCCGGCCAAACGCTGACCGACAGCGAAGCCGAGACTCCG
>JBDHAL010000240.1:0-5211 GCA_039588075.1 Gemmatimonadota bacterium
TGCTCGCCCCAGCACCAGGGACACCAGCTCCAACAACGCCACGCGTCCAAGAAGCTGTCGCGCGGCCTCGGAATGCGACGCGGTCAGACCCCGAGCATGAATTCGGGTCCAGACCTCGTACTCCAGCAACCGACTCGACACCAGTGGCTCCGCCCACAGGGACTCTGGGGGACGGCGGTCCTCTGACAGCAGGTGAGCAAGGGCGACCGAGGTGTCGAGGTAGATCATCGCTCCCCGCGGTCTTCTTCCAACTCCGCCAGAATCTCACTCAGCGGTGCGACCGGTAGATACGGTGGCGCGCCCTCCGCAACCATTAGAGGCGGCGCCAGCAAGCCCTCCCGCAACGCCTCGGCGAGTTGCGCATCGGCCAGCCGAGGACTGCGACCCTCCCGCGGTGGGCCCAGCTCCGCGACTACCTTATCCCGGTCGGTAACCAGAATCGTCTCTCCCGCCGCGGCGAGGCGGACGTACTCGCTAAGCTTGTTCTTCAGGACCTTCAGGCCTACGGATCGCATACTCCCAAGGTAGCTACCGGAAGCTACCTTTGCAAGTCGCTCTCCACCCACGCCGTGTACCAGAGATCCAGCAGCATCTGACTTCCAGCGGCGAGCCTTTCCAGAGTGAACTCCCGACCGCGTTCCGTGCCGGCGCCCGCAAAGCCGCCGGCCTTATCGATCCGGTACGTTTCCTCGATCAATCCCTGCGACTCGTATATGAGACCCAGGAAGTCCTCGAAGGGGTCGTTCAAAAGCGCGGGTGGCCCGACCATCTCGGTGAAGTCCTCCGGGCGGATATCGCCGCTGCGAACGAAGTCTCCTTCAAAACGCGCGTGGATTCCGTGCCCGGCGTAGCCCTGGGGATTCGGCCCCTGCCAGCCGTTGTAATGGACCGATGTGTGGTGCGGCTGGGCGGCGTCCGCGGCGTAATGCCCAAGCCAGCCCGCATACAATATGATGTTGCCCTCGACCAGCTGCGTGGGCTCGCCGGCTCGCTGCAGCGCCCGGTACTCGCGGAGGGCCACCTTGAGCCGGTCGTACAGTTCGATGGCCATGTAGGGCAGCAGCCCGACGTGCTCCGGCAAGAGGCTGTCGGCGGGAACGTCTCCCCTGGCCTCAGGGTCGGCGCGACGCTCGTACAGCATCCTGTAGAACTCGTAGCGGCTGCGAACGGCACTCAAATCCGCGTCGACGATTTCGAGCTTGATGAAATGATCGGGCTCTTGAGAGGCCTTGAGCGTGAACTCGGACTCGCGACGCTGGCGATCCGGCTCGGGTCCTAAGTAGGCCAGGCGATCGGCCGCATCTCGAAGGAAGAGCGGCATCTCGTCCGGCAGGTGCTCCGCGGCGACCCGGTTGACCATCACGTGGCCCTCGTCCTGCCACAACAGGCCGGGCAACGAACCGACGGATGCGAAGCAAACAACGTCCAGAGCCAGTCGGATATTCATGAACACCCCTCACGCTCGGTGCCGGCCGGGTTGGTGATTGATCCGTCTAGCGCTGAAGCCGCTTGATCGCCTCCAGCGTCTCGATGTCTGCCGCGTCTTGAAGGCGACCCGTGCGCTTCGAAGTGATCAGGTCGTCGATCGATGCCGTCGGGATCTGCATCCCTTCGACCTCGAAGACCGTCGCGGCGCCGCAGGCGTCGGCGTAGTGAACCGTCCAGGCCACGGTCAGTATGTCGACCCGCGGTGAGTCCCCCAGTACGGTCACCGGTTTCCGCACCAGCTCTTCGGCCAGCCACTCCTTGGCCAAACCCAACCCCAATTCCGCCAGCGCGGCGAGGACTTTACGCGCGTTCTCCACCGTCGGCTCGACCAGTATGTCGATGTCCCGGGTGGCCCGGGCACTGCCCCACAGCTGCAACGCCGTGGCGCCGAACACCACGTAACGCGCCTCCTGCCGGTTGAGGGCATCGCAGACTCGGGCGACGCGCGTCACGGGTACCGTCACGGTGGTGTGAGCTCCGCCCAGCGCTCCCAGGCGAGGTAGTCCTCGTAGCGATCGAACATGAGAACACGGTCGCCGCGCCATGCAGGCTCGCACAGCTCGCTGAGCGCCAGCGTTTGCTCCGCTTCCCTGACCCGCTGCTCAGGGGTGAGCGCCAGGTCGGCGCGCAGTTGGTCTTCGCGGTACTCCGAGATGCCGGGTGCGGCATGCGGGAGGCCGGCGGCCTCGTGAGCGGCAGGGGCCTGGGCAGGGACGGATTCAACCGCCTCCAGGTAACGTCGCAGAGCCTCCGCGACGACCCAGCTCCGGGAACGATCGAGTTCCTCGGATCGCCGGTCGGCTGCCTCCACCACGTCTCGCGGTACGGTGATCGATATCCGGGCCAGCGCCATGAGCGGCTCCTCATACTGAGTATTACTACGTATGAGGATACTTAGCCACGGCCCTCCAAGTCAAGCCTCCTGGCCGTCTGGCGGTTATTGGTTGGCCGCTGAGGGATGACTCCGGCGGCCGCCGATCACAAGCTAGGATAGAACGGTCTCAGGTGAGTGATGAAACGGATCCAGCACCTGCACATTGCCCAGTTCCTGCCCATCCTGAAGGTCTTCTGTCAGCAGGAACCGGCAATCCGCCACCTGCGCCGCGGCCACGATTAGAGAATCCCACCACGACAGGCGGTAACGGTCCTGGATGACCCAGGCACCCTCCACGACACCCGAGTCCACGCTGACAGGGTGCCAGGCAAGCAGCGATCGGACGTCGCTACGGGCGGAATCCGCGTCGAGTCCCGGGCGCAGCTTCGAAGTTACGGTCACATAATACTCCTGCAGCACCTGGTAGCTCAGGCGCCCGTTTCGATTCGCCCAAAGCCGATCCATCCAGGCCGCCGCTCGAGCCTGCTTCTCCCCCTCCCCCGCGTCGCGACCGTAGACGAGAACGTTCGTATCAACGAAGATCGTCGCGGTCATGCAGCTCCTCACGCTTGGGATACCCGCTCCCCGCCTCGTTCAGCACCTGGGGCTCTCCAGACAGGTACTGCTTCTTCGCCGCGTGGTAGTTCTGCTCCTCCAGCATCAGCCGCTCCAGCATCTCGCCCAGCAGCCGCGAGACACTGGTATTCAACTCCGCGGCGCGGATCCGTGCCCAGCGCGCGACCTCTTCGTGGAGCGTAATTGTGACGTTCTTCATGGACACAAAGATAGTGTAACACGAACTTCGTGTCAATCACCCTAACGCGTGGTCGGCTTTTCTCCTCTCTAGTCGGCGGATACCGCGGCGGCCTCCTGCAGCGACGGCGGCGCGTCATTCAACCAGGCGATGAACAACTCGTAGCCGAGGGCGAGCACGACCGCGCCGACGAAGAGCCCGATGATGCCCGACAGCATCATCCCGCCGATCGACCCGAGCAGGATGACCAGCGTGGGAACCTTGACGCCTCGCCCCAAGAGCATCGGCTTGAGGAACGTGTCGCTGATGCTAACGAGAATCGCCCAGATCATGAACAGGACCGCGGTGACCGTGCCCGCGGTCGAGAACACGTAGATGATCACCGGGCCCAGAACGAGGAGTGGGCCAAGCTGGACCACGGCGAGAATCAGGACGATCAGCGCCCAAAGGCCCGCGCCCGGGACGCCGACGACGACCATGCCGATCCCGGCGAGCAGCGACTGGATGACTGCCACACCCACGACGCCCAGCGCCACGCTGCGGATCGTCTTCTCCGCCAGGCCAGCGAACTCCGCACCCTGTTCACCTGCGAAGCGCCGGAAGATACGGCGAGCCGTGTTCCCGCCACTCTCGGCGGTGGCGAGGAAAACCCCGGCGATGATGATTGCGATCGTGAATTGCAGCACGTCCAACCCAAGTCCCGTACCTGCGGACAACAGCCAGCGACCCACCGCTTTGACCTGCGGTTCGTAGCGCCGGATGGCGGTCTCGAGGTTCGACGAGGCGAGGCCCCAAGCATCGTTAAGCCCTTCGCCGATCAGCGGCCAGGCGGCGACTTTCTCCGGCGGCGGCGGGATCCTCAGGGTACCATCGTTGAGCTGGGCCGCCAGCGCGCGAGTAGAGTCGATCGCGCCGCCGAAGAACTTCAGCGCCGGGACCCACAGGAGGGCCAGCGCCAGTATCGTCAGCAAGGCGGCCGACAGCTTGCGGCGCTCACCCAGTCGGGCCGTCACGGCACGGTAGGCCGGCAACACCGCGACGGCGATGACGACACCCCAAAGCACCGGAGTGATGAAAGGCCGCAGAATCAGAAACGCCCACAGCGCGAGAAGAGCCAGGACGCCGATTCGAATCGCCGCTTCCACCGCTCTCCTGACGAACTGAACATCCTCGGCCGTCCGGTGCGTAGTGTTCATGATCATATCCTTTCCGTGCGCTGCAATTAGACGAGGGCGCGGTGGCCAGCTAGACCGCCCAACTTGTTATCTGCAGGTAAAAACTGCCAGTGGCAGGATTAGGTCTTGCCTGTAGGAACGTCCACCCGGGGTTGGCGCCGTCGAAGCGTGATTTCAGCCGTCGATCGGGCGGGCGTTGCGAGAATACGGGGACCCAGGTTCCGCCATGAGTCGAGCGTAACCCCGGGCGGGTACTCTTACATCCAGCCCGGGCTGGGCGTCTGGTGGGACCCCGCGCGAGGATAGGAGCTAAGAGGCATCAGCGACTTACGACTCTTTGCCGGCGCTGCACTGGCTCGCTGGGATCTCGCCCTTGGGAAAGCTCGTCCCGGATCCGAACACACTCATTCCTCCTGACCGTCGACACCTGCGCTGGCGGTTGTAGGCCCATTCGACACCCGCGTGCGGCCGTTGACAAAATCCGAGATTCTGTGCTATTTTTTGCCGCCGCTGAGAACACCAGTGAACACTCGAGGGACCTGGCTCAAACGCCGGTCCCTTTTGGGCTTTCACTCGACGGCATGCCCAGCGCGGGGGTAAGGACCGCGCAGAACATGTAGTCGGTAGGTACGGCGTTGCCGCGCTCCGATTACAGGAATACAAAAGGAGTACGGCAGATGCGTACGACCGGAACCGTCAAGTGGTTCAACGACAGTAAGGGCTTCGGCTTCATCACCCCCGAGGACGGGCAGAAGGATTGCTTCGTTCACCATTCGGCCATCCAGTCGGAAGGGTTCAAGAGCCTGACCGAGGGTGAGCGCGTAGAGTTCGACATCGTGCAGGGCGATAAGGGCCCGGCGGCTGAGAACGTGACCAAACTCGGTAGCTGAAGGCAGTTTCGACAAGGCCAACATAAAGGG
>JBDHAL010000241.1:0-5202 GCA_039588075.1 Gemmatimonadota bacterium
AGCATACGGCCAGCTCGGCATCGCTGAAGCCGAAAGCGTCGGCCGCACCGTCGGCGACCAGAGGCAGAGCCTGGAGCGGTTTCGCCGCCGAGCGGAAGAACGTGAGGAGGTCGGGGTCGCCCGCCCAGGCGAGCAGGCTGCCCTGCGCGTCGACGAGTGCCGCCGAGATGCGATGCTTCGACTCGACCCTACCGCCGCGCGTTACCTCGACTATGGCTTCACCAGAACTCACGTACCCGCTCCACGCCGGGAGTATATGGAGACAGCGAGACCCACGAGGATCAGGCCGCCTCCCACCGCGGTGGACAGGCCCGGCACCTCGCTGCCGCCGAGCAGCCACCAGGCGAGGAGGCTCGCGCCAATGGGTTCGCC
The DNA here is from genome assembly GCA_039588075.1 of Gemmatimonadota bacterium. GTDB lineage: Bacteria > Gemmatimonadota > Gemmatimonadetes > Palauibacterales > KS3-K002 > JBDHAL01. The sequence continues at coordinate 373 of JBDHAL010000241.1, forward strand.
GAGAACGGCCAGGTTCACTATATAGGCGCGCACGTAGCGCAGAGCCCAATTAAACCCCGTGTGGCCCAGAAGCATAGGCCCGACCGCTAATCCGGCGAAGATCCACCATTCCCGGGCCGGGTAGCCGAACAGGGGATCCCCGCGCAGCAGGGCCAACGGGAGAAGGACAAGGGCGGCGAAGACGTACACCCAGCCGGCATAGGCCCAGATCCCGAGGCGCTGGCGCAGCGAACGCCCGATCACGAAGTAGCCGGCCACGAGGGCGGCGCCGAGCAGCGCCAGGAGGTTGCCCTTCATCGCGTCGGGGCCGAGGGAGAGACTGGCGCCACCGATGACGGCCGCGCCGAGCATCGCCACGAGGATCCCGAGCCACTCGCCGCGGACGGGCTTCTCGTTGAGAAGCGCCGCGGAGAGGATCGCGGCGAAGAGCGGGTGAAGGTTAACGAACAGCGTCGCGCTGGCGACGGTGGTGAGGTCCAAGGAAAGGAAGAACGTGACGAAGTGAAAGGCGAGCAGCGCGCCGGCTAAGGCAAGAAGGGCGAGGTCGGAACGTCGAATGTCTAGTGCCTTGGGCCATTGTCTGCCGAGACTCAGGGCGGCGACGACGACGGGGAGGGATAGGGTCAGCCTCCAGAAGGCCAAGACGTAGGCCGACGCGTCAGACCAGCGGACGAGGATGGCGGCCCAGGAGACGCCGGCGATGGCGATGGCGATGACGATGGGGATAGCGATGGGGAGGGAGCGGGAGGGTGGGCGGCCGGCTTCGCTGTTCATTTGCGGCGACGGGCGATCTCCGACAGGAAGCGGGCGGAGGAAGAGGCGGGATCCGCATCGCGGCGAAGCAGGTCGAGGTCGGCGGACGTGTCCACGTCGTACCACTCCGGAGTCATGGCGACCTGAAGGGCCGCATGGCGCGCTCGCTCCAGGCTGACCTGGAGAACATCGGGGGTGGACCAGGGGATCTCGCGAAACAGGGACCCGGCCTTTGGCCAGCACGTACGGCGAACGCCGACGGCATAATACCCGCCATCACGACTGGGTCCAAGCACGACATCGATGCCTCGCAAAAGGCGGAGCGCCTCCTCCAAGTGAGCCGGCGGGAGGGTTGGGTGATCGCTTCCCACGACGAGTGCGCGGACGGCGCCGTGAGCGAACGCCTCATCGAACGCGGCCGAGAGCCTTTCGCCGAGATCTCTGCCCTGCTGACGCCAGACGGGACGCTCGGGATAGAGGGCGCGGAACTCGCCGAGGTCGTCCTGATCGCCGGCGACGCAGAGCGCGACGCGTTCGGGACAAGCCTGCGACGCGGCGGCGACCGTGTCGGCAAGCGCGGCGAGGTGGAACTGGGCAGCTTCGTCGGGCGTGAATGTGGGGACCAAGCGCGTCTTGACCAAACCGGGTACGGCCGGTTTTGCGAAGACGACAATGAGCTCGGCGTCGGGCATCACCCGCTCAAGAGGTTCCGCAGGCTGGTGACGACGATTCGCAGGGCCAGAAGCAAGAAGATGACGGCGAAGAGATAGCGCAGCTTGTCGGTCGGCATCCGCAATTGGGCCTCGGTGCCGAGCGGAACCGCGATCAGCGCGCCAATCGCCAAGGCGAGTGCGGCCGGCAGATGGAAATAGGCCAGGGCCCCACCGGCACCCGGATAGTCGAGGTGCCCGCTGATCGCGTAGGCGAGGACGCCGACCGCCGCGGTGAAAGTGATGATGGCGAGCGAGGTCCCGGAAACCTTCTCCATGGGGAGATGGAGCCAGTAGATCAAGACGGGAATCGCGACGAGACCGCCGCCGACACCGAGCAGAGCGGAGAAGAAACCGACGCCGACGCCGCCGATCAGTGCGCGGGCCGTGCGGGCAGAAACGGGTGTTGACCCGAGGCCGGCACTCTCTCGCTTTTTGCCGATGACCAGGCGAGCCGCGACAACGATCAAGAAGAGCCCGAAGGCAACTTTCAGGTAATGGCCGGGCACCGCGACGGCGACGCGAGCGCCCAAAACGGAGGCCACGATGCTCGTCAAGCCTATGCGCCAGACGGAGTCCCAGTCGACGCGCCCCGCCCGGTGATAGAGCAGCGCGCCACGCATGCTGATGGGCACGACGACCAGAAGGCTGGTCGCGTGTGCGACCACGGCCTGCTGCTCGAGCGGTGTGTCGACGCCGGCCAGACTCGGGCTGTCCAAAAAGAAATAGAGGAAGGGAACCATGATGGCCCCTCCCCCTATTCCAACGAGTCCCGAGACAACGCCGGCCAGTAGCCCGACGCCGACGGCGGCAAGCCAACCGGCGAGGCTCATCCGGTCTCCTTGTTACTGTTGCCGGACTCTAGCCTCATCACCCTCGCGCGACTCAGCCAGAGCGAACAGCTGCTGCGGAGTGTGCCCTTCGCTGAGCAACTCGGCGGCGGTCTCGAGCTGACGATCGATCACGAGGCGGCGACGCCAGGCGGTCTCTTCATCGAAGGCGATCTGTGCGATCTGAATGGCGAGCTCGCGCCTGACCAGGCGGCTCGAGCCATTGTAGAGGTTCCTGTCGACCTCGACGCCGGCGTCGACCAGTGACGAGTAGAGCTGGTCGAGCGTGCGGCTTGTGACCTCGAAGTCCGGCCTCAAGCCCGGGTTATCGCCGGTGAAGTCCACGGCGAAATTGAAGACGCCGTCGGCATAAGTAGCCAGCTGCTCGCCGAGCGTGGCGCGGAACTCGGACTCCACCGCCGTCAACGTGTCGGCCCTGATCACCAGGTCGGGAGTGATACCGCCGCCGCCGTAGACCTCGCGACCCGCGTCAGTGAAGAAGACCGCGCCGGCCGAAGCGGAGGCACCGGCGACAGCACCGGTGGCCGGATCGAGCGGATGGGCCTCCTGGAGCTCGCGGTTGATGGAGCGCCCGCTGGGCGTGTACCACTTGGCGGTTGTGATCTTGAGATAGTTTCCGCCGGGCAGCGGGTAAAGCGTCTGCACGGAACCCTTACCGAAGGTCGGTAGGCCGACGACGAGCGCGCGGTCGTGGTCCTGGAGAGCGCCGGCGACGATCTCGGAAGCGCTAGCCGAGAAGAAGTTGACGAGAACGACAACCGGGATGTCGGAGCCGACGGGCCGGCGTTGGGAGAAGAAGTTCTCGTTCTGGTCGGCGATACGCGACCGGGTCTCGACGACCTCGCTACCGGCGTCGAGGAAGATGTCCGAAACGGCGACGCCCTCTTCGAGCAGACCGCCGGGGTTGTCGCGCAAGTCGAGGATCAACGCCTTCATGCCCTGCTCCTGTAGCCGGGCGATCTCGGCCCGAATCTCGTTGGCAGAGTTGGCGCTGAACTGCTGGTGCCGCACGTAGCCGATGCCGTCCTCGTACATGAACCCGGTGACGTACTGGACGTGGATCTCGTCGCGCACGATCCGCATCGGGATCGGGCTCGGGACTCCGGGTCGCATGATCTTGATGTTGACGGCCGCGCCTTTCGGCCCGCGGAGCACCAGGACCGCCTGATCGGAGGTCCAGCCCTCCATCGACTCGCCGTCCACCTCGATCATCCGGTCGCCGGGCCGCAGACCGGCTCGATCGGCCGGTGTGTTGGGCAGCGTCTGAACGACGGTGATCCAGTCGTCTTTCTGATCGATCCTGATGCCGAGGCCGCCGTAGTTGCCCGTCGTGGTCAACCGCAGATCGGAATAGTCCTCAGGGCGAAGAATGGTGGTGTGGGGGTCGCCGAGATTCTCGAGCAGGCCGTCGGTGGCCATATCGTAAAGATCGGCAGGGTCCACGTCGTCCACGTAGCGGTCGGAGACGATCCGGACGACGTCCTGGAGGATCCTCGACTTGAGGTAGACGTTCCCCTGCGAACTCTGCTGCATCAACCATCCGCCGCTCGCCACGGCGATGACGCCGATGGCTGCGGGCATCCACAACGACTTCCTTAACTTCATATTACCTCCGACTTTAGCTGCATAGTGGACGAGCTGCCCCCCACCTCTAACACCTGCGCGGCGTGAATGTTTCGGGAAACCGCGCTGACAGTGTTTGCCAGACGGCTGCAAACACCTCCTCAATTAATGGACGCCCATCCACCTGCGCAACGTTGCCTGGACTACCGGCCAGCTCCCGATAGGCCTCGGCGACCCGCTGGTGGAACGCCCGGTCTTCGCCTTCGATCCGGTCGCTGGGTTGCCGGCGGCCCCGGGCCCGGCCATCGTCGACGTCCACGTCCAGCAGCACGTAGAGGTCGGGGACGAGGCCACCGGTGGCTAACTCCGCCAGTCCCTTGATCTTAGCCAGCGGCAGCCCGCGGCCGCCGCCCTGGTAGGCGAGGGTCGACAGCTCGTAGCGGTCGCTGAGGACGACGCGGCCGGCGTCGAGGGCCGGGCGAACGACCTCGCGGACGAGGACGGACCGGGCGGCGAGCATGAGCAGCAGCTCGGCCACGGGGTCCAGCTGGAGGTCCTTGTCGAGGGCGACGGCCCGGATGGCCTCACCGGCGCGGGTACCGCCGGGCTCGCGGGTTACGACCGGATCGAGGCCCAGCTCGCGGAGCGCCCCGGCGAGCAGCTGGATCTGCGTGCTCTTCCCGGAGCCCTCGATTCCCTCGAAGGCGATGAAGAGGGCGCCCGGGCTACGTTCGCCGCGGGTCAACGACTCAGGTGTCCCGGTGGTAGTCGTCGTAGTACTCCGTGCCGAGGTGCGTGATCGGCACTTCGCCCATCAGCCACCTGAGCGTGTTCTTCAGCTTGGTGAGCTGAATGAAAATGTCGTGCTCAGGGTAGAGGTCGGGCGCGGTGACCGGGCTCTTGAAGTAGAACGAGAGCCACTCCTGGCTACCGCTCATGCCGGCACGCTGGGC
>JBDHAL010000242.1:0-6712 GCA_039588075.1 Gemmatimonadota bacterium
TACTGGCTGACCGAGGTGTCCGGCCTTCCGTTCGGTCTCATGGGCGAGATGCTCCAGGACGGAGGGCATCCATATCGGGGCATGCTGTATGGGATGACCGCCCGCAAGTACGGGAACGTCGATCCTCGTCCAGTCTGGAAGATGATGAACGAGTTCGGAATCGCGGAGAGCCGGATGCTGGGATACTGGCTCGACGACGCACCGGTCGCTACCGATCACCGTCGCATTCGCGCCACCACATACGTTCGCGCCGACGGTGCCCTGATCGCCCTGGCTTCATGGTCGGAAACCGATGAAACCGTGCGGTTGACGGTCGACGAGGCCGCGTTGAACATAACGCCCGAATGGTCCGCGGTCGCACCGGCCGTCGAGGGCCTGCAGTCGACGGCAGAGGTTGATCTGTCCGCGGTGCGAATCCCCGCGAATCAGGGCTTGTTCATTCTGATCCGGCCAGTCGGCGCCCGTTGATGCGACCGCCCGTAGCTAGAAGTGAGGTCCCGACATGAAGTTCCTGAGGGCCCAGGAGACTCCCCGCCGGCGGGGCGACACCGTCTTCAAGGAGGCACGCCTCGGCAAGCTGATCGTCTTCGTCATCTTCCTTTTGCTTACGCTCGGGGCGCTGCTCCTCGGGTTTTCTCCCGAAACGTTACCGGTCCGCTCTCGACCGCCTCCCTTCGTGGCGTTCTTCGTCGCCGCGAGCCTGTCGCTCTTCGCGCTGGTCTGCCTGTACTCGTTCCGCGCGAGCCTGTTGGCGTCCAACTGGCTCGTGCGCTTCGACGGATCGAACATATACGTCAAGTATCGATCTTATCTGAACCACCACTTCCCAGCCCAGGACAGGGTGGTGGTCGGGATCCCGGCGGCCGAAATCGAGTGGATCCGTAATTCGCGCGAGAGTCGGCTCATCCCCCGGCGGCACGGAGACTCCAGTGCAACGACAACGCACCTGGACATCAAGTTGCGTGACGCCGACACGTCAGAGCTAGAGCGCGAGCTGGCGGAGGAGCGACGCCGAGAGGCACCGATGGTTCTTCGCACCCGCAGCAAAGCGCGGCACTACCCTGTCCGCGTCCTAGAACCGGGCATCGTGCGCATCGATTGGCGCGACCACCGCACGAGAATCACGCCCAGCATCGGCGCGGCGATCCGGATACTCGGACGCCGGATCCCGGTGGAGCGCGAGGAATCGTTCGCACAGGTACCGGCGGAGACTCTGAATCACGCCGACCAGGAAACGCGTCTCTTAGATATGATCGAGCGTGGCGAGATGCTCGCGGCCGTAAGGCTCGCCCAACGCCTCTATGGTTTCTCCACAAGCGAAGCCAAGGCGTTCGTAGACGGCCTGGCCGAGTGAGCCGCGAGCGAAAGGAAGGCGTTGCGAGATGTTCCGAACGCGCAAAGCGATCGCGCTGACCGCCCTGCTGATGCTGGGCGGACTCATCGTGACGGCGAACCCACGCGGACCGGGCGGTACCTACGAGCGCGCGGTCGTTGCGATGTGGGTGCTCCTGGCACCTCTCGCGATCACGATCCTGGGGCTCGCTCGGAATCGGCCGTGGGGCCGGTGGATGGCAGTGGCGGCCGGAATTGCGGTGCTCCCGTGGGCCACCGCCCTGACGTGTAAGGTCATGTTCGATGGCTACGAGGGCCGAGCGAAGAACGTGGACTGGAGCGGCCGGCGGATGTCACTGGTGCGCTGGACCATCATCTGCAACGTCGTTTCCGCTTTGGGGCTGTACCTGTTTGTGGGCGCCTACGACCACAGCATCAAGTGGCACCTCACCGTGATGGCAGCGCTGCTGCTCGGCCTGATCGTCGGTGTCTTGTTTCTCGCACACCAGAGAACGATCGGCCTGCTCCTGGTCGCGCTGTGTTGCTTCTGCTTCGTGCCGGTCGGCGTTGATTTTGTGTGGACGGAAACGACAGACGCCGGTGAGGTCATCTTGTTCGCGGCGATCTTCGCGCCGGGTATCCTGACGGGTTGGGCGAGCCTGTTCGTCTTCGCCAAGCCGCTTTGGGCAGTCCTGCGCGACAGCTAGAGCGCCCCGCTCATCACGATCGTGCCGTTCGATGCCCGTTGGAGCCGAAGGCGATAACTGGCCTCGAGCTATCACCTCGTGCACTGATTCCGTAATCAGAAAACGGAGAAGGTGAAGACGAAGACGAAGCCGACCTCCGGCCAGGTTTGCAAAGGATGTGTGCCAGCCGTGGACCGCATCATAATCAGTGGGTTGGGAGTTCGAGTCTCCCCCCTGCCACTCCCACAACGCTATGAGGCGTCGAGCTCTCGGCGCCTTTTCTTCTTGCAGGTTGTTAGGAGGTGTGCCTACTCTGTGCGAACTCTAGAACAACGGACTGACTGTCGGCCGGCCCATCCGGCCTGCCACCTCCTCCGTCTCGATGATTCCGCCGCACCTGCCACAGCGCCTGGCGGTAGAGCCCCCGGCGACAGGTGAACTACCGTAATTTAGCTTACGCACGCAGAACTTGTTGACGGAATTCATCTAAAGCAATTATCGTTATGCCTTCTCGTGCGAGCCTTACCGGCCCATCCACGGCCCCAACCAAGCGAGTCAGAAGATGCTGCTCACCCTCCTTCTCGTGGCGGCGGCGCACCTGAGTGAGCCACAGCCGCTCGCCACTCAGCCGGCACAACAGACGCGCGTCTATTACATCGCGGCGGACGAGATCATGTGGGACTTCGCGCGAAGCGGAATGGACGAGATCCGTGGCATCCCGATCGACAGCGCCAAGGCCAGCTTGCAGCGCCCGGGAAGCCTGGGGCGGGTCTACAAGAAAGCCGTCTACCGGGAGTACACGGACGCCTCGTTCAGCGAGCTGAAACCGCGCCCCCCCGAGTGGGAGCACCTCGGTCTGCTGGGGCCGCTGGTCCGTGCGGTGGTCGGAGATACGATCATGATCGTCTTCCGCAACAACGCCTCACATCCCTACAGCGTCCATCCGCACGGGGTGCTGTATGACAAGTCGTCGGAGGGCACGCCGTACCGAGACGGAACGTACGAGCAGGAGAAGCACGACGACGCGGTTCCCCCCGGCGAAACGCACACCTATGTGTGGGAAGTGCCGGACCGGGCGGGGCCCGGCCCCGGCGACGGCAGCTCGATCATGTGGATGTACCACTCCCACGTGGACGAGGGGAAAGACGTCACCGCCGGGCTGATGGGTCCGATGATCATCACGGCGCCGGACATGGCGCGCGAGGACGGGAGCCCGATCGACATCGATCGGGAGTTCGTGATCAACTTCGCCGTCTACTTCGAGCCGTTCAGCCATTACTTCAAGGACAACATCGCGCTGCAGATGCCGTGGGCGAATGTCGACAGCCTGGCTGAGAATCGGGCGTTTCAGCAGACCGGCAAGTTCTTCGACTCGATGAACGGCTACATTTGGGGCAACATGCCGGGCTTGACGTTCGAACAGGGTGAGAAAGTCCGCTGGTACGTCATGTCGAGCACTAGCGAGTTCGATTTCCACACGCCCCACTGGCACGGCATGACCGTGCTGGTTCACAATACCCGCATGGACATCATCAGCGTAGAGCCGATGATGATGGTCCACGCGGACATGGTCGCTGACAACCCCGGCATCTGGTTCTTCCACTGCCACGTGAAGGTTCATCTGGAAGGTGGGATGGCCGCACGCTTCGCGGTGCTGCCGAAGAATGACCCCGTGGCACGCGCGCGCATCGAAGAGTGGATGCAGCCGATGGAATCATCGTCCGACGGCTTTTTGGCCAGCGGTGCCAGGCTGCCGGGTACATGGCAGGCACGTCCCGACCGGGGCGACGTGCGCCGCGAACTCCTGCGGCTCATGCCGATGGGCGATGGTTTGCACGTCACGCTCGGCCCGTCGGCGGTCTTCTATGACGCCGCTCGCGTGGCGACCGGTTCGTATCAAGCGAAGGCAACGTTCACACAGACGAAGCCGACCGAACATCCGGAAGGCTTAGGCATTCTTTTGGGCGGCAAGGACCTCGAGGGCGAGGCGCAGTCCTACCTCTACTTCCTCGTTCGGCAGGACGGGAAATACATGATCAAGCATCGTGCCGGATCGGAGACCCATACGCTCGTCGATTGGACCTCGCACGGCGCGGTCCGCCGGATAGAAGGCGACGGCGGCGCCACCAACGAGCTGGTGGTCGAGGTGGGAGAAAACGGGGCCCGGTTCATCATCAACGGTGCGGAGGTCGTCACGCTGCCCCGCAGCGAAAATCTTCAGACCGATGGCATCATGGGGCTGCGGATCAACCACAATCTCGACGTTCACGTGTCGGGGGTGGCGATCGAAGGCATGCGATCTGCCGGCAGATAGTCCGGCGCGCTGGACTCTACCGTGCGCCGAATACGGGAAGAAGGGCGTCTAGACATAGACGCCCTTCTTCTTGTTGGGGGCCGCCGGCGCTTGCAGGGCACCCGCGTCTCGCATTATTCCAGGCCATGCCTCGACCTTCGACAGGTGCGTTCCTACCCGTCTCGGCGCCGCCGCGCGCCACGGACTGAGTGTCCGCTGCCTCGGTTGCCGCTCTTACGTTCTCGTTGCCCCTCACTCAGCGGAACCGCATCTTTGAGCACAAGCGGGTGCCCGTAATCCCACATACCTCAGGCCGCAGGTGGCGATCCGTGCTTCAGGCCAGACAGGGCTTGTTCATTCTGGTTCGGGCAGCCGATGCCCGTTGAACCCACCCTCGCGGAGCTACGGAATCACGAAGTACGTCCGTAACGCGTACGCGGTCAGCGGGGCGATTAGCTGCTGTGCCTCGTTCGCGATGCCGCCGAATCCGGGACCCAGATACCAGATGGCCGCGCCCAACACCTCCGGGTAAGCGGCATACAACTCCGCCGCCCACGGCAGGTCGACATTGATGGCCTGACCCACCGATGGCACGTGGTCGTAGACCCAGCCGAACTCGGTGACCAGCACCGTCGGTCGCCGGATCCCTAGCTCGTCGGCCACCTCGTACAGCGTCTGAAAACGCCCCACGAGATACGGGTACTGCCGGTCGAGGTTGTCCAGAACGTAGCTGTACTCGTGCAGCGCAACAGCGATGCGGTCGGGGTGCTGTGCGGCGAGGCGCAGGAAGTCCTGCATCCATGGGCCCGTCCAGTGCTCGCGCTCCGGTTCGCCGGACGACCAGCCGAACGCCGCCCAATTGAAGCCCTGCTCCATGGCAATCAGTGACGTGTGGTAGGCAAACTCGCCCAACCACTCGGAGCGGTTCTTGTCGACCTCGTTGATAGACTCGATCCAGATGAGGTGCTTGTACTGCTCGAGTTCGGGCGGAAACTCCTCACGGTGGCGCTGCCAGTGACGCGCTGCTTCCTCGGCGGGCGGCGCGTCATAGTTGGGGACATCCCAATTCCAGCCGTCGCCCACGCTTCGCCGATACACCAGGACGTGGGGCACGCCGGAAGCGGCTTTGAGCTGTGCGGCTTCCCAGATCGGGCCCGCCGCGTCGGCGCTCTTCAACACGAAGGGGATGCCCGCGGCGTCCAGGCAGCGCATCGACTCGCCTATTCCGTTCAGGTTACCGCCGGGCCCGGCGTGGAAGCCGATCTTCACCGTCGCCATCGACTTGCCCTGTGCGGCGAGCTGCTCGCGGATGGCCGCGAAGTCGAGCGCCGGCGGACAGTAGTCCGGCAGGATGACGGTGGATCGCGTGACGCTGACCGATAGGGTGGCCGCATCGCTCCCGCCACGGCCATCGCTTACGGTGAGCGTGACCGAGTAGTTGCCCGGATCCGTATAGGTGTGGCTGACGGTCGGACCGGAGGCCTGGCCGCCGTCGCCCAAGGTCCAGGCGTATGTGAGCGGGTCGCCGTCCGGATCGCTGGAACCGCTGCCATCCAACGTGACGGTCAGCGGCGCCACTCCACTAGCGGGGTCCGCCGCGGCGCTGGCCTCGGGAGGTCGGTTGGCCGGCGGCGGCGGTGGCGGCGGTGGCGGCGGCGGCGTGTCGCCGGTGGTCACGACGATGTCGTCAAAGCGAACGCCGCTGGTCGAAGCGCTAACCGATCCGCTCTTCAGGACCAGCGTCGCCTCGGAGCCGGCCGCGACGAACTCGCCGACCCCGACCACGGGCGCGGTGTCCCGCAGTGGGCCGGACCAGCCGCCCGGCGTGGCCCACGTGTCGTTCTTATAAAGGAGGACCACGTCCGTCTGATCGGCGTGGATATCCTCTCCATTCCGCGGCTGGCGTCCGCTATTGATGACCAGAACCTCTTCCCACTGGGCGTTGGCGACGGTGGGGTCGCTGGCCCAGAAGCCGTCGACGTTGACGGTCGTGCCCGCTCCGCCGGTCTGAAAGCGTTGGTACACCCCGCCGTTGTAGTCCCGGGCGGCGAGTCGGAGCTGGCCGTTCGCCACCTGCGGCGTCAGCGAGCCGCGCTGCACCCAGGTCGACCAGCCGTTCAACCCGTCCTCGAAATCACCGTTCTGGATGACGGGCGTCTCAACGGGGGCGGCCGTTCCGTAGATCTCCAGCTCTGGGATGCGGGCGTAGTTGTCGGTCCCCGCGTCCGTGATGTACAGGCGGACGTAGCGCGCGGCGATGGACGAACCCAGCGTCGTCGTCGTGACGTTGGCCTGGCCTCCGTTGTCGACTGAAACCACCGTCGTCCACGGACCGCCGAGCGACGTGCCCGTCTCCAGTCGGTAGGCCTGTGTGTTGTACGCTTTCTGCTCGCCCGCGGCG
>JBDHAL010000243.1:0-14321 GCA_039588075.1 Gemmatimonadota bacterium
TAACGGCCGGCGTCCAGCTTGCCGGCAACGACCTGCGCTTTTTCGAAATCCGGACTTCCACCACCCTCCTGCGCCAAGACTCCAAGTATCGCACGGGGATTGACGCTTCGGAGCTCGCCCGCGCCCTCCAGCGTGGCGCTCAGCACGTCGATCATACCCTCGCCCAGGTACTCGAACTCTTCGCTGCCACGGTAGGAGAACGGGAAGACGGCGACGCGATTGGCCGGGTCGACCGCGGCCGCTTCTACCGGCCGCTCGATTCGCCCGCCGAGAGCGAGATACCCCGCCGCGACCACACCCCACATCGCCAGCGCGCCCACGAAGGCCAGGCCTGCCGTGCGCCAGGTGACGAGACGACCGCGTTGTTCTGCTTCTTCGCCTGAGACGGCGGCCTCGGTCTCGAGACCTGCCGCTCCGGGCGGCAGGCGGTCGCCCGCCACCTTCCCACGCGCAAACGTTGCCACCACCACGGCCGGCAGACCGACCAGCAGGAGGATGAAAGCGAGGGGGAAAAGCCAACGCGGCAGCGAGAAGTAGTCGATGAAGAGGTCGACGGCCTCGAGCAGGGCAAACGAGGCACCCAGGTAGACCGCCAGCGCCTGCCACAAAGCACGCTGGTGTATCTCGACGATCAGCCGCTTGAGACGGGACATGTTACCACCAGCGGCTCGGGTCAGTTGGGGCTGTGGGCCGAGGTTGACCGTTAGGCTACAAGATGGGAGGTCCGGCGTCTCCAGGGAAGCCGCGGAAGCAGCACACCAACCGCAGCCCTCCCTAGCGCCGGGGGACGAACCAGTGACAGATTGCCTTGCCGCCGGGCGCCTCGGCGTCGCCCTTGCCGCCCGGAAACCGTCGTCTCTCCGTTCAGCGCCGACTGCGAGGTCTATATACATGAAGACGTACAATATCGGATCGATTCCCGGTGACGGAATCGGGCCCGAGGTCGCCCGCGAGGGCCTGAAGGCTTTGGAAGCGGTGGCCGATCTGGAGGGCTTCAGGTACGAGCTGGTGGACTACCCGTACAGCGGCGAGTACTACCTGAAGACGAAGGAATTGGTGACGGACGACGTGCTGGACGAGTGGCGGACGCTGGACGCGGTGCTGCTGGGCGCGATCGGCCACCCGGACGTGGAGCCGGGCCTGGTGGAGCGCTCGGTGATCCTCGGCCTGCGCTTCGGGCTGGACATGTACATCAACCTGCGGCCGATCAAGCTCTACGCGGAGCACCTCTGCCCGCTGAAGGACAAGACGCGAGAGGACATCGACTTCGTGGTGGTGCGCGAGAACACGGAGGGGATGTACTCGCAGATCGGCGGCCACCTGAAGAAGGGGACGCCAGACGAGGTGGCGATCGTCAACGGGGTCTACACGTGGAAGGGCTGCGAGCGGGCCTCGCGCTACGCCTTCGAGATCGCCCGCAAGCGTGCGGCGACGCGGGGAGCCGAAGGCAAAGCCCAGGTCACGCTGGTGGACAAGGACAACGCCATCCGACCCCACGACCTGTGGGACCGTGCCTTCGAGCACGTGGCGCAGGACTTCCTCGACGTGAACACCGACCACGCCTACGTGGACGCCTGCTGCATGTGGATGGTGAAGAACCCCGAGTGGTTCGACGTCATCGTCACCACCAACCTGTTCGGCGACATCATCACCGACCTCGGCGCGATGATCCAGGGCGGCATGGGCATCGCCGCCTCCGCCAACATCCACCCCGGCCAGACGTCGATGTTCGAGCCGATCCACGGCTCCGCACCAAAGTACACGGGCCAAAACGTTGCGTGTCCCCTAGGCATGATCTCCGCCGTCAGCATGATGCTCGACTTCCTGGGCGAGCAGAGCGGCGCCACGCGCATCGAGTCCGCAGTCGAGCATCTGCTCAGCAGCGGTGCCATTCCATCCGCCGACGCAAAGAGCGGCATCTCCACATCGGCCATGGGCGACATGGTAACCGCGCAAATCAGAGAGTCAGCTTAGGACTCGGAGCGTGCTAACGGGCGCGGGGGGAGCGGGGTGCGACAGGGGTCATTTCGCTCCGTGTCGCGCGTGGATCGTGCCGGGAGTATGAGCCGGGCCGGGGCGCTCCAAACTTCGCTCGACGACCCCTGCCGCACCCCTTGATCGTCCGCGGCGATTTTGGGGCGCATGACGAGATCCAGCGGACACTCTTGCCGCGGTAGGGAGGGCGCGACGGGGGGCCACGAGCGGATATTTGGAGCCGGGCAATCGAAGCGGGTTTGTCCCAAACCCGCTTCGATTGGCGGGCGACATGGAGCGAAGGCCCCCCGCTCGCCAGCAGAGCTACAGCTGCGAGGAGTAGAGTCACGCCGCCGAAGGTGACCGGGTCGGATGCGCCGATTCCGAAGAGGAGGCTGCTCAATGGGCGCGTCGCCAAGAAGGCGAGACCTACTCCGATCGCGGCGCCCACACCTACCAGGGCTACGGCCTGTCGTATTACCAACCTCACCACATCAATTGGCTCGGCGCCGAGGGCGACACGGATTCCCATCTCGCGCGTTCTCTGGGACGCGGTGAAGGCGACGACGCCGTAGAGGCCGACGGTGGCGAGCAGTACGGCCAGGCCGCCGAAGATCCCCAGCAGGACCGCGGCCATGCGCGGCGCGAAGAGCATGATGCCGAGATGCTCGGTCATGGTCTTCAGCTCCATGATCGGCAGCGTCTCGTCCAGGGCCTGAAGCTCGCTCCGCAGGGCCGGCAGGATGGCGGCGGGATCGCCGCTGGTCCTCACGACCAGCGTCATCCAGGGGCTGTAGTCCTGGCTGAACGCCTCGTAGATGTACGGTCTATGATCTTCCCCCAGCGTCCGAACCTTCGTATCACGGGCGACGCCGACGATGGTGCTGAAGGGCTCATCGGCGCCGCCGATCCGCACCCGCTTGCCGATCGCGTCCTCGCCCGGCCAAAGCAGACGTGCCCCGGCTTCGCTTATGATGGCCACGGGCTGCGTCGATTCGCCGTCAAGGTCGCCGAAATCACGGCCCCTCAACAACGGGATATCCATCGCCTCGAAGTAACCGTCGCCGATCGTCGCGTAGTCCATCTCCGGCACCTCGTCCGGATCGATCTCGGCCCCCTCGACGCGAACGCTAGTGATGCTCACCGAGAAACCGAGTGGTAGGCGACTGGCGATCGCGGTGGCCTCGACACCCGGCATGCCGCCGGCACGTTCCCTCAGTTGATCGTACAACGCCCTGCCCCGCTCGGCCGAGTAGTCGTTCAGATCCGGTAGCAGGCCCATGATCGCGATCCGCTCTTGCTCGAAACCGGTCTCGATGTCCTGGGCCCGCGTCAGGCTGCGCACGAACAATCCGGCCCCGATGAGCAGAACGAGCGACACGGCGACCTGCAGCACCACCAGCGAGTTGCGGAGGCCCAGAGCCCGCCAGCGCGTCTTGATCGTAGCGGCCTCGTTCTTCAGAGCGGGTACAACGTCGGGCTTGGTCGCCTGAAGCGCGGGGACGAGTCCGAAGATGACGCCGGTCAGGGCCGAGATGATGAAAGTGAATCCGAGCACTCTGGCGTCGATGCTCAGGTCGAGCGACATGGTCACCGGAATGGGCGGCCGGAAGCTGACCAGGAAGGTCGCGGTCCAGTAGGCGACCAGCAGGCCCAGCACGCCACCCATCAGTGCCAGCAGCATGCTCTCGGTGAGCAACTGGCGAACGAGGCGGAGGCGTCCGGCGCCAATGGCGAGGCGGATGGCGATCTCCTTGCGTCGTGCTACAGCCCGAGCAAGCAGTAGGTTCGCCAGGTTGGTGCAGGCAATCACCAGTACGAGACCGACGACGGTCATGAGGAGTGCAGCGACCGGCGTCAGCACCCGATCGATGAAGGGGAAGATCCTGACGTCGTTCGTGGGAATCAACTTGAAGCCGCGGTCATCGTTGGTGTCGGGGTACTCGCCGGCCAGACGGGTCGCCAGCACATCCATACCGGCCTGTGCTTGTTCGACCGTGACCCCGGGCCGCAGGCGCCCCTTGACTATGATCCAACGGCTACCGCGGCTGTCGAGGGCCACGTCCCCGGGCGAGAGCGCCGCATCGGAGGCGACGGGGACCCAGGCGTCTGCCGCGAACCCGACCATCAGGCCGGTGAACTCGGGTGGCGCGACGCCGATGATGTCGAAAGGCCGGCCCTTGATGGTGAGGGTCTTCCCAACAACGTCCGGGTCCGAGGCGAAGGCGCGCTTCCATAGTCCGTCCCCGATCACGACGACCGGCGGCGCGCCGGCCACGTCGTCCTCTTCCGGGATGAAGCCGCGCCCGCGGCTCAGCCGCACTCCCAGCACGTCGAAGTAGTTACCCGAAACGACCTCACCGAACGCCACTTCGGGTTGGCCTCCAAGATCGAGGCTGAAGAAGTTGGCCGCGTGGGCGACGACGCCGGTAAACAGGTCGTCGCGTTCCCTGATCTCCAAGTAGTCGGGATACGACTGCGGCGAGACTTCCTCCTCGTCAGCGTCCTGCGTGTAGATCTCGACCAGCTCGCCGGGGTTCTCCACCGGCAACGGTCTCAGTAGCACCGTGTTGACGATGCTGAAGATCGCGCTGTTGGCCCCAATACCCAGAGCCATGATGACGAGTACGACGACCGTGAAGCCGGGTCGCTGCGCCAGCCGGCGAACCGCGTATTTCAAGTCGGAGATGAACGATTCCATGGTGCACCTTTGGCGATGTCCAGGCTTTGTGCGTTCAGTGAATCAGACGTGGCTACGGTGCGGGGTGTTTCAATCCGGTAACCGGTGACCTGTCGATAGGTAATCGGTAACCGGTAACCGGTGATCGGTAACAGCTCAAGAGCGACTGGCGGTGTCATTACCGCGGTAGGGAGGGCGCGACGGGGGGCCGCGAGCGGATATTTGGAGCCGGGCAATCGAAGCGGGTTTGTCCCAAACCCGCTTCGATTGGCGGGCGACATGGAGCGAAGGCCCCCCGTCGTGCCCGACCGCCCGATGCGCTATGCCAAGCCTCCCGAAACGCCTGCATCTCCGCGGTGACGGGAAGGCCGGCTTCTTCGTAGAGCACGACCTCGAGCCGCGGGTTCTCCGCCAGGGTGAGCGTGGCGAGCTTGGTGCTTCCGCGCTGCCTGAACTCGATCTCGACCGCATCGCCGGACCGGTGGTCGCGGAGCACGGTTTCCAGATCAGAACGCCGTCCGACCTGGCGCCCGTCGATCCGGAATATCACATCGCCGCGATCGAGACCCGCCTCGTAGAGCGGGCTGCCCATGAGAGTGGCGGAGGTAATCTCGGCGTTCTGGTCGTTGAAGCGCAAACTGGCCTGCCCGATGATAGCCTCACCGGGGAACGATTTGCGCAACAGCATGCCGGCGCGCCCAAGCAGCGGCTCGTAGTCCATCACGTCGAGGCCGTAGACGTAGCGGCGGAAGAAATCTTCGGCGAACCGGCGGTCACCTGTCAGCTCGCCCAGGACGTCTCGCAGGTCCTCAACGGTGTAGGGAGCATCGACGTCGCGGTGCTTCGCCCAGACGGCGCGCATGTAGGCGTCGAGATCGAGGCCGTCGAAGCGGGTACGCAGGGTGAGGTCGAGACCCAACGCGATGACGGAGCCCCAGGTGTAGTAGGAGATGAAGCTGTTCGCCTGGTTGGTGGCGTCGACGGGGCGCGCCGCATCGACGAACGGCGCCTGCATGCTCATCTCGATGGGGCTGAAGTAGCTGCGGCCGGGCGCATTGATCACGTAGCTCAACGACCCGCCGGCGCTGCGCGCGAAGTTCGAGACGTTGGTGATGCCGGCCCGGCGCATCAGCAGGCCGCCGTAGTAGTCGGTGAAACCCTCGGCGAACCACAGCTCGCGCGACATGTTGGCGCGCTCGAAGTCGAAGGGCTCTAGACTGCGCGGCCGAATGCGCTCGACGTTCCAGGCGTGGAAGAATTCGTGCGACACGGTTCCGACGAGGCCGCGGGCCGACTGGTCCAGCGAGCGGGTGCTGGCAAGGATCGTCGAGTTGCGGTGCTCCATGCCGTCGCCGTCGACCCACGGGAGGTAGTCGGCGATGAAGGTGTACGTCCCGTAGTCGAACGCCGGGTACTCGCCGAAGACCGCGTGCGCCTCATCGACTATGGCCTTCGACCAATTGACGTACCGATCGAGGGCCGGCTCCGAGCCCTCGTGATGGACGGCCATACGAATCGTGTAGGAGCGATCGCCCGAGCCGACCTGCCACTCGCGTAGCGCGAAATCGCTCAACTCGGTGGGGCTGTCCAGGAAGTAGTCGAGGTTCGGGGCCATGAAGGTGAACGGGTCGCCGGTGGGCGCGAGCTGGGTGGCAACGCGCCAGTTCGATCCCAGGGCGGGCTGGAACGTGATGGTGATCAGGCGGTCCCCCAAGCCTCTGGCCCACATGAACGCCGACGGCATGTTGAAGTGCGCGTGAGTCGCATCGATGCCCGAATAGGTCCCGTCGGCGTGGTCGGCGTAGAGCGTATAGGAGAGCGTCACGGTCCCATCGTGGCCGGCGACGTCCCACTGATGCGGGTTGGGGCGCGTGATCTCCAGTTCATCGCCGCTGCCGTCGAACGCTTTCACGCTGTACACGTTCTTGGCGAACTCGTGAAGCGCGTAGCGGCCCGGCGAGGAGCGGCTCATGCGAAGCTGCAGAGCACCGCGGGGCAGATCGGGAAAGGTGACACGGATCTCGGCCTCGTGATGGACGGCGTTGGGGAACGAGACCTCATATGAGACGGGCGACTGTGGAACGAGGGCCGATAGGACCGCGGCCAGCTGCAAAACGCTCATCTATCTCCTCACCAGTGAATCGAATTCAAAGCGGCATCCTAGAATGGCAAGCCCCGGAAGATGGGGCCCGGGAGAATCGATGCAACCCAGGCGGGTGATAAAGGAACAGAGCCGCCAGACGCGTTGTTCTAGCCTCGAGGGGCGGAGTCCCACCCGCCAACAGAGGAGGAAGGATGACCAGGTGTGAGCGACTCGACGTGCGCTACAAACGAATCCTGGGGATCGGCCTGGGGGTCTCGCGGCTGGCGCACGGAGCCGTCTTGGGGCTCGGGCACCTGGACGGCCAGGCCGGCTCACGCCGCCTGGCCGTTGCAGTTACCGGTCACCGGTTACCGATTACCGGTTACCTTCCGCTCGGGTGTTCGACACTACAGGAAGCCAACGCTTGACCGGAGAAACAGATGATGCCAGAATACAACAAGCCCCGGGACTGGAGGAGTCATGACACCGCAGCGGCGGAACAGCCACTACAAGCGGATCTTTGGTATCGGTCTCGGCATTTCCGTGGCAGTGCACGCGGCAGTGCTGGGATTCGGGCGGCTGAGCATGGACACGTCGGGCAAGAACGACGGTGATCTAAACGTGATCACTCTCCCGCAGCCGGAGCCCGAAAACGAGATCCGTCACGAAGAGGACGCGCTCGACGCCGGCATTCCGGGCGGCGTGAAGCTCTCCGAAGTAGAGTCCGAGATCCCCGGCATCGACCTGAACGACTATCCCATAGTGCTGGCGCGCCTGACCTCGGAGGAGCCGGCGGCGCCTCTGGTGCCGCGCCCGCGGATCCGGCCGCATATGGTCGAGTCGGGCCTGACGCCGATTCACCGCCTGCCACAGCCGGCGATGACGACGCTGGCCGAGAGCGGTCGGCCGGCGGGAAGAGGCGGCATGGGGATCGGCATTGTGGTGCTCGGACCCGGGGGACCCGGCGTAGACACCTGCCACCCGACAGGCCACGGAAGGCCGCCGCGCCAGTTCCAGCCCGGCATTTACCGGCTGCGAATCGGAGGTAGGTAGGAGAGTCCTTCGTTGCCAACAGAACAAAGAAGCGGCCGTCCCTCGGGACGGCCGCTTTCGTTTGGCACTGAACTGGCGCCGGCGACTCAGTGGCGGTCCTTGAACTGCTCGTAGAGTTGAGTGTGCTTGCTCTCGAGTGAGACCTCCTGGCCGGCGATGAACGCGCGCTCGATGTTGGTGACGATCTGCAGTATGTCACCATCGGTGACCACGAGATCGGCGCGCTTGCCGACCTCGATGCTCCCCATCTCCGACCCCAGGCCGAGGATCTCGGCGGTATTCAGAGTCACGGCTCGCAGAGCCACGTCCTGCGGCAGGCCGAACGCCACTGCCTTCGCCGCAAAGAACGGCAGGTTGCGCACGTTGGCATAGTCCTGCGTGCTGAAGGCGATCTTCACGCCCGCGGCATGCAGGATCGCCGGGTTTCGGAAGCCCGCGTCGATGGCGTCGTTGCGATCCATCAGCGGGTTCCCGGTCGAGCTGATGATGACCGGGATGTTCCGCTCGGCCAGCTCATCAGCGAGCTTGTAGGCCTGGTCGCCACCGACGATCACGCCTTTGACCTCCGGAAACTCATCGAGGAACAACAGCACGGTGCGGAGGTCGCGCTCGTTCCGCGCCCGGAAGAACACCGGCGTCTCCCCCGTGACCACCGGAACCATGGCCTTGAGCATCGCGCTGTTGCGGATGCGGTCGTTGCCATCGAATGGCGCCGTCGGGTCCGGATCGGGCCAGGCCTCGTTGGCGTAGGCGACGCCGCGCTCGAACACCTCGATCAGCTCTTCCAGTCGGTCGCCCTCGAGCTTGGGATCGTCCCAATCCTTCCCGCTCGGCGAGGGGAAGTTCACCACCATCGCCGCCCGCTCCCTGACGGCCATGCGCTCCGGCGTGTCACCGGCCAGCTGTATCACGGCGCCGGCGCCCTGGATGGTGCCCGAGGCGGGAATGGCCAGAACGGCGGTCACTCCGCCGGCGCGAGTCACGGGGATCTCGACGCTGTGCGGGTGGACACTCCAGATCGAATTCAGGTGGGGGTTGTAGCGGCCGGTCTCGCGATCGTCGCGACTGGCCGCGAACTGGCCGATCTCGATCATTCCCACCTGGGTCATGGGATCGATCATGCCGGGGTACACGTGCTTGCCGGCGACGTTGATCACCTCGGCGTCGGCCGGGATGTCGGCGCCGCCCCTGGAGCCCACGTAACTGATCGCGCCGTCGTTGATGATCACGGTACCGTCGTTGATCTCGGATCCGGAAACCGGGTGCACGGTCGCGCCGACCAGGGCGATGCTCGGTCCAGCGCTGGGCCCGTTGGACCCGTTCGAGCCATTACCTGAGCTCGAAGTAGACGCGGCCGCGGTCGTCGGAGTCGTGGCGACCGGCGGCGGAGCGATCGGCGGCAGCGGGTTGACCGGCATGCCGCGCAACTCAGCGTCACGCGCCAGGTCGAAGTAGACGATGCCGTCGACGATCGTCTTCTCGACCCTCGAATAGGTATTGAACGGGTCGCCGTTCAGCAGAACGATGTCGCCCTGCTTCCCTACCTCGAGCGTGCCGACCTTGTCCTCGATGTGTAGCTGCTGCGCCGGGTAGGCGGTCAGCATCCGCAACGCTTCCTCGCGCGAGATGCCGCCGTATCTCACCGGCTTGTTGAACTCGTAGACCATGAACGGCTGGAGCGTCGGAATGTCGGAGTTCAGGCTGGTGAGCACGCCGTGGCGGTGCATGATCGCCGGGTTGTAGGGAATCGCGTCGTACGCTTCCAGCTTGTAGGCCCACCAGTCGGCGAACGTGGAGGCAGCAGCGCCGTGCGCCGCCATCTCGTCGGCGACCTTATAACCCTCTAGCACGTGGGTGAACGCGTCAATCCTGAACCCGTAGCGTTCGGCAACGCGCATCAGCATGACGATCTCGTCGCTACGGTACGAGTGGGCGTGGACGAGAATCTCACCCGCCATGATGTCGACGAGAGTCTCCAGTCGGAAATCGCGACGCGGAGGAACGGGGTACGCCCTCCGGTTGGCGTCGTAGTTGTCCCAGGCCTGCTTGTAGTCCAGGGCGGCGCTGAACGCCTCGTCGTAGAACGCCTCGACGCCGGCACGCGACCTCGGGAAACGCTGCCTGCCCGGAGAGTCGAAGTTCTTTCGGGTCACATTCTCGCCGAGAGCGAACTTGATCATTTGGGGTGCACCCTCGACCAACAACTGGTGGGGGTCGTCCATGCCCCAAACTGGTGGGGGTCGTCCATGCCCCATCGCATCTTGATGATGGCGGCCTGGCCACCAATCGGGTTGGCGCTGCCGTGCAGGATGAGCGCAGAGGTCACGCCGCCGGAGAGCGCCTGGTAGATGGTGAAGGCCTGCGGATCGAGGGCATCGATCACGCGCACTTCGGCCGAGATCGGTGTTGAGCCCTCGTTGCCTCCCCGGTCCATGCCGGAGTGGGAGTGCTCGTCGACGATTCCCGGAATCGCCGTGAGGCCCGCGCCGTCGATGACGGTGGCGCCGTTGGGCACCGACACGTCCTCGCCGATCTCGCGGATGATGCCGTCACGCACCACGATAGACACGTTGCTCATGACCTCGCCCGTGGCGGTCCACAGTTCGTCCAGGTTCTGGATGACTATGGTGCCGCGGGGTACGTCGATCTCGCCCGGCTCGACCTGCGTGCGCCAGTTGGTCTGCTGCGCCGCCAGTGGCCCGGCCGTGAGGACGACGATCGCTAGAAGTGTCGTCAGTGTTCTCATCGGTCAGTTCTCCTCTCCCGGACCGCCGGTCCGCTTAGCCGTCCAGGTGAAAGAACCCATGGGGAAATCGCCGGTGCCGGAGGCATCATCGCCTTCCACGCTGCCCGTGACTTCGAGCGTGAAACCTTCGCCGCCCATGGAGAACGAGATCGTGAGGTTCATCTCGTTTCCGGACACGGATCCCGACGTCACCGTTGCGGTCCCGAACTGGCTTTCCATCGAGCCTTCAACGCTGGCTCCTTCCTGGGTCAGAACCAGCTTCGCCTCCATCGTCTCACCTTCGGCGTCGATCTCGAAGTCCCAGGTCCCGGTCACGTCCACCGTCGGCTCTTCACCGGATCCCTTGTCTTCTTTCCCCTTCTCCATCGCGCCCTCGACGAACGTGTAACTGATCGCCGTTTCCTCGTCGAACAGCGGGCCGTCCGTGACGACAAACGTCGCCGACATGCCGGACTGTATCTGCACGACATATCCGATGCCCAGCAGCGAGGCCGGGGTCGAGGTCAGCGCGCGAAGCGCGTCCTGCTCGGACAGGCCGTACTCGATGGCCTTGCGCGCGCCCTCGAGCATGTCGGCCTCGCCACCGCCGCTGGTCAGGGCAAACGTGACCCCGGCGTCGGCGAGGCGGCCGGCGTTCGAGTAGAGATCCTCGAGCTCCTGCTTCTCGCGCTGCGCTGCGGCGTCGAGGTCATCGCCGTTGCCGTTGCCGGGCTCAGCCTCTTCTTCGTCCTCGGCGGGCTTCCAGCGCTCCGGCTTCGGGAAGTCGAGGGAGACCAGGACCGGCACATTCGCCGCCTCGATCTCGTCGGCGACCTTCCAAGCCTCGTCGCCGCCGACGATCACGGGGCGGAAGCCGTACTCTTCGGCCAACCCGAGGATCTTCTGGATGTCGCGGCCGAAGTCGGCGGCGAAGAAGACCGGGGTGCTGCCCGCCATCATATCCCTGACGGCCTGCAAGTCGGGATCCCAGGTCGGCGGCGTCACGCCCTGCGGGTTCCTGTCGTAGGCCTGGATGTGGGCTTGCTGGTGACGAGCGTCCTCGAAGGTCTGGCGGTAAAACGCCATCACGCCGAACAGCGTCCCCGGATAAACGCCCTGAGCACCACGAAGCGAAGCGGTCTGGCCAAGCACCGGGTGCGCCACCAGCGCACCGGGGACCTCGGCGTCCTTGCGGAAGACCAGCACCGTCCCGCTGCCGGGGAGCATCCGGTCGCCGGCCAACACGGCCGCCGCGACCACACCGCTCTTACGCTGCTCGGCCAGCCCCGGGCCGGTCTCCGTCAAGTAGTCCACCACCCGGCGGTGCGGCATGAATCCCTGAGCGTTGCGGGGCGGATCCCAAGAGGCGATCTCGCTGCGGTCGACCTCGATCTCTGGGAACTCGAACTCCGCCTCGCCCTGGGCATCCACGATGCCGGGATAGATATAGAGCGAATCACCCGCCAGCAGCTCGGCGTCCGCCGGGATCGCCAGGTCGGCACCCATGGCCTCGATCATTCCGCCACGGATCACCACGTTGACGCCGGCCAGCATGCTGCCGTCGGCCTGAACCACCGTAACGCCCTGCAGCGCATAGGCGGCCGGCGGGGGTGGCTCGTTGTGCTGGGCGGCCAAGACGCCCGGCCACGCCAGAGATACGGCGAGGACGAACAGCGGCCACCTCGGGAGGCGCGGTCTGTGCATCGGATCAATCCTTGTTTTGGGGTCCTGCATTTTTCCAGACGTAAGGGGACATTGTCGGGCCGGGGTGGGGTTGGTGTCAAGTCATGGGAAGAAAGGAATGGGTCGTGTCGATCACGATAACGAACAACGACAACGACGGCGAGAAACAAGAAAGAACCGCCACGTTGCTCGCTTCTCGTTTCTCGTTGTCGTTGTCGTTATCATTGTCGACATGAGGCGTCACCACCTTTCACCAGGGGGAACTGGAGAGGGGTCCGCTGCGTTAGATAACCCGGCAGGCTACGGATAAGGGAGAGGGTATCGATGCTGATCAGGCGACCGCCGGATATTAGGGAGTCGGAGGTCACGGACGAAGGACTTTACATCAACCGGCGCCAGTTCATTCGAACGACGGCGACGGCCGGGGTCGGGCTGGGGCTAGTGGCTTCATCGCCGTCGCTCCTGTCGTGCTCGGTGGACCGGAGCGCCGACGGGGCGGAGGCCGCCGTGGCTGACGGACAGGAAGACGAGCTGACGCCCGTCGAGGACGTGACCAGTTACAACAACTTCTACGAGTTCGGGACCGGGAAAGATGACCCGGCCAGATATGCCCACACGCTGCGCGCGCGCCCGTGGACGGTGACCGTGCAGGGCGAGTGCAACAAGCCGGGCGTATACGATATAGAGGACATACTGACGCGCTACCCGGCCGAGGAGCGGATCTACCGGCTGCGCTGCGTGGAGGCCTGGTCGATGGTCATCCCGTGGATGGGTTTTCCGCTAGGTAAGTTCATCGAAGGCCTGGAGCCGACGTCACAGGCGAAGTACGTCGAGTTCACGACGCTTTACGATCCGCAGCAGATGCCGGGGCAGCGTCGCGCCATCCTCGATTGGCCGTACGTCGAGGGGCTGCGGATGGACGAAGCGATGCACCCGTTGACGATCTTATCGGTCGGGCTTTACGGCCAGACGCTCCCAAACCAGAACGGCGCGCCGATCCGTCTCGTGGTGCCGTGGAAGTACGGGTTCAAGAGCATCAAGTCGATCGTCGGCATAAGGCTAACGCGGGAGCAGCCGCTCAACACCTGGTACGTTTCGGCGCCGCGGGAATATGGGTTCTATGCGAACGTGAATCCCGAGGTGGACCATCCGCGCTGGAGCCAGGCGCGTGAGCGACGGCTGGGCGAGCTGCGGAAGCGGCCGACGCTGCCGTTTAACGGGTATGCGGACCAGGTCGCTGGGCTTTATGAGGGGATGGATCCTCGGACGTTGTATTGATAGTGAACATTGAACATCGGCCATCGAGCATCGAACTTCGAGAATACTTCTCGATTCTGAACATCGAGCGTTTAACAACTGACTTTGAACGTTGAGTAGTGGTGATGGATAGAGTGGGACGTCGGGAGAGGAATAGAAGCCGGGCGGTGGAGCGGACGGTTCGGGTTGGCGTGTTTTTGTTGGCGCTGGTGCCGATTGGGCGGCTGGTGGCGCAGGCGCTGACGGGCGGGTTGGGGGCTAACCCTGTCGAGGAGTTGACCCACCGGACGGGGTGGTGGACGCTGACGTTCTTGATGTTGACGTTGGCGGTGACGCCGGTGCGGCAGCTGACGGGGATCGGGTGGCTGGTGAAGCTTCGGCGCATGTTGGGGCTTTATGCGTTCTTTTATGCTTCGATGCATTTCGCGGTCTATCTGGGGATCGATCAGTTCTTCGCTTGGGAGTACATCATCGAGGACATCGTGGACCGGCCGTACATCACGGTGGGGTTCACGGCGCTGCTCATCCTCATCCCGCTGGCGCTGACGTCAACCAAAAAGATGATAAGGCGGCTGGGTGGCAGCCGGTGGAACAGCCTGCACCGGCTGGTCTACGTGGCGGCGGCGCTTGGGGTGCTTCATTTCCTGTGGCTGGTGAAGGCGGATATTCGTAGCCCGGCGATCTTCGGCGGTGTATTGGTGACGCTATTGGGTTACCGGGTCGTTGCGAAGCGGCTGCGGCGCGGTGTTCTCCAGAGAAAGAAAGGCGCTCCGTCGACCCTCGAGGCCGCCGGAGCGCCCCAGGCCGGGTAGCCGCCTCAGTTCTTCCGGATCAGATCATTGTATACGATTTCGACGAACCACTCG
>JBDHAL010000244.1:0-5168 GCA_039588075.1 Gemmatimonadota bacterium
ATCAACGGCGTGACGAACAGCCTGGTGACGCGCCCATAGAGTCGGTCGACGACCCGGCTGTAGTAGCCTTTGCAGAACTCGTAATTGAGATCGGGGTTGGCGACGGGGTAGCAGAGCCGCGCGAGTAGCCCTCGCTCATAGTTGACGATGTCGCAATCGTGAAGGGCGACCATATGGCTGCGACCCTCCGCCAACGCGTATCCGAGAGCGATCCAGACCCCAAAACCTTTGCCACCCGGACCGATCTTCAAGCCATGCTGATCGAGCAGGTCATAGAGTTCCTTTGCCCGCTCGCCCGAGTTCCAGATGATTCTGACCGTTTGCGGAAGCACCGCGAAGAAATCCTTCGCGTAACGAAAGCCGTCCTCATCGGCATTGTCCAACGAGACGACGACCTGATGCAGGTACTTGACCTCCCTCAACTCCGCCACGATTCGCTTCAGCGCGGGCCGGCTCAGTTCGCTGAACAGCGCCGGCAGCACCAGGGTAATCGGCCTGGTCAGGCTGAGCTTCTCGAGCTCGTTCTCCAACTGCTCGAGGTCCGCTGTGTGAAAGCGGGACAGTGTGGTGACAACTCCGGTTTGATGAAAGTCGGCCACAGGTAGCCCTCAGAGTTTCGTCAGCGAGTAATCTTCGCTGATCAGGTAATCGACGCGCTTCCTCAGTGCGCTGACCGCCTGATGTTCCTTCTCGAGCACTTTCAATCTGAACTCATCCGCGACTTCCTTGCCCCGCTGGGCCCGGAAATCCCTTGTGTCGTGATATGTCAGATCGATGAATATCCTGTGCGTCACGTCGAGAAAAGGTGCATATAGGCCCTCGCAGATCAGTATCTGAACGTCCTTGAAATCAACGAGCAGCTTGTATGCGGACGATGTTATGAACTCCAGAATGGGGATCTGCATCTGGCCGCCGGACTCGAAGGTTCGCAGGACTTGATTAAGTTCATCAAAGTCGATCTCGGACGGCCCGACGCTGTCCAGATTCGATTTGCGTCGCAACTCGTTCCTCTCCTTGTGCGGTAGCACAAAGAAATCATCGGTGTGTACGATGAAGGACTTCAGCTGCTTCTCTGATTTGAACAGACTCTGCGCAACCACATGACTGATCTCGGACTTGCCGGCTCCGGATTCCGCGCCGATTGCGACGGACATCTTCTCACCGGTATAGCTTTGCAGCACGAGGTCCGTGATCTCGCGACCGGCCTTCCTATGGTTGTCCGTAATAACCAGGATATCTCCCAGTGGCATGACAAGCTCCTCACAGAGAGCCGAAGTCCAGAGCGCGCGAGGGCCACGTGGCAACCGTAGCCACGGCCAAGCCCATGAGCAGGATCAGGGCGGGCATGCTCATCCTACGATCTCCACCACGGGGGGGCTTGGGGCTTATCGCCGGAGGAATCGTAGATGCCAATCTGGCGGGTGCGATGGAGGGATACAAGACCACCACCCCAAGGTCCCGCACGGCGCCCCGCGGCAAACCGGTTGACTCAGATACTGAAGCTGATCGTCACCCAGCGTTGGGCCGGCGCCTGCAGCTCCGACACCGGCGTTGACGGGTCGTCCTGACGCGCCTCCCACAGAGCGGTGGAGATCACGTAGCCCAGGATCGATCCCAGAACGACATCGGTCAGCCAGTGCGCGTCCGCGTACATGCGGCTAAGCGCGGTGATCGTGGCGAGCGAGTAGAAACCTACCCAAGCCCAGGGCCGGTCGATCTGGCGTGCCACGATGTTGGAGATCCCGAAAGCGCTCCAGGAATGTCCCGAGATGAAAGAAGCGTGGTCGTTGTTGAACGTGAAGGGATCGAACGACAGGTGTCCCTCCGCCGTGAGCGGCCGCGCTCTCCCCACCATGATCCGCACCGGCTGCTGCACGAACAGCACCGTGAGCAGCAGCTGCGACATGAGGATCCCGGTGTCTTTCACACCCTCGTCGTCGAGCAGCTCACCGGCGCCCAGGGTGAGCAGCGAGGCCGGCACCGTGAACAAAGGCGAGCCGTACCACCAGCCGACGCGCTCCAGGCCGTCTGCGGCGCCGCTCCTATTCCTTTGGAAGGCGGCGCGAACCGACTCCTCTATGAAGAAAGAACCCGCCGTGGCGCCGACGGCGACTCCCACGGCGAGGGGGTCGGCCGAGTCGAGGCCGGCCCAGTTGGGCGGCTGTGGCGCCGCCGGCAGCTGGGCACGCAGTGAGCCGCCGGCGCCAAGACAAAGGGCGGCGGCCAGCCCGAACGCAGCGGTCCTACTGTGGATCAGAACGGGAACCCCAAGTTGATGTAGAGGCCCTCGGTCTCATCGCTCACAGCGTAGGCGGCCGAGACGACGCTGCGCGTCCCCCGCAAAGCGATCCAGATGCCACCGCCGTAGCCGCTATGCCAGCCGTCGGGCGAATCGCCATCGACCCACACGCGGCCTGCATCGAACAGCCCGAGGATCCCAAAAGTGGATGGGAACACTACGTGGTAGTTGAAGAGATCGACCCGCAGCTCGGCGCTCCCGTAGAGCGATGCGTCGCCGGCGAAGCGTTGCTCGGGCCAGCCGCGCAGGCTCCGGTCACCCCCGATGAACGCGAGGTCGTACCAGGGCGCTTCGCCCCAGATCTTTCGGCCTCCGGCGCGGAACCCAACTTCCCAGCGGCGGATGCCCAGGGGCAGCGAAGCCGCGCCGACGACATCGAGCCAGCCGTAATCGGCCTCCACGTCGACGAGGGCCGGGTAGTACACGCCACGCATCTGCAGCGAGGCTCTGGGCCTGTCCTTGGTGACCAACAGAATGTCCGGCTTGCGCGTGACCAGGTCGAAGCGCATCACCGCGCCCACCGAGCCGAACGGCCCGGCTCCGTAAGTGTCAGCGTTTTGGCCGAGGAAGGTGTTCGGCTCGTCCTTCGTGTCGGAGTAACCGCCGGTCACGCCAAGCCCGAGGTCGATCACCTGATCCCATCCCCACCGATACGTCGTTTCCCCTGCGATGCGGGTGTTCTCGACGTCGTAGAAGTCGCTGGACTCGCCCGCGGCCAATTCCGAATCGTTGCCAATACCGTAGAAGTGCACCGTCTCGAGACTCGTGCCGTAAGCATCGACCGTGAAGAAGAACGGCGAGTTCTCCTGGCGTACGTCCGCTTCGAACCGCAGCCCCCACTTCAGCGACGTGGCCAGCGCGCCCGCCAGTGTCATGCGCGATGCGTAGGGATCCTTGCGGAAACCGTAGTCGAACCACGTGTAGGCACCCGCGATCACGAGTCCCAAGTCCGGGTTGTACGTGCCCATCGCGAACGGGAAACCGAAGCGCCCCCAATGGCGAGGGGGCGCGCCCGAGCCGCCCTCGGGTACCAGCGGCGTTTCCTCGTACGGCTTGTCGCTGATTCCGATGCGCCCCTCGCCCGTCACGCGGCTCATCCCGTGCTGGTCGTAAAAGTGGACGTTCCTCGTCGGAGCGGCGACGTCGAACTCGTCGTCGCCCGGGCCGCCGATGATTCGGATTCTCACCGGCAGCGGCCCTTCGCCGCGTACCACGGCCCGGTCATCGCCGCCGTGCAGATAGAGGCGAACATCCCTGGTCTCACCTGCACGGAAAGTGCGGCGGAAGTAGGGCTCGGAGCCGACGGCCGCCGACCGGATCGCGATTTCCACGCCGCCGGCTGTCCCGGTCACCTCGGCGACGTCGGGAAGGTCCGAAGCGTGCACGTAAGGCTCGCGGGCGAGCAGCGCATACAGATCCGACGCCGCCTGGGGCAGCGCATCGCGGCGCCTGCGGAGCGCCGATTCGATGAAGGCGCCGTCTACGGCCTCGGCTTCCGGCGGCATCTTCGACACCGCCGCCTCGATGACCTCGTCGGTCAGCCGTGCGGTCAGAATCGCCGCCGCCGAATCCCAGACGGCCCGCTCGAGCCCCGTAAGGAAGAGCCGGTCGATGAAGCGGGCCTGGTAGTGGTAGCGCGACACGTCGTCGTACTTGTCGCGGAAGCTGGTGAGCATCGGGGTGCGGTGCCGGCCGATGCTCAGAAGCAGGCCGTCCAGGCGGGCGAAGGCCTGGTCGCGATCGGCCGGGATCGGACGCCAGGCCGGGGTCGAATCAGAGCCGAAGTCGGCCCAGCGCCACTGGTCCGCATGACGGTCCCAGTCGCCTACGAGCATATCGATCAAGCGCGCCGTCAGGTACGCGCGCCCGTCCGCTCGTTTCGACGGATCCGCCTGTATGCGTTCGACGACTTCGGACCCGTCGATCACCTCCCGCGCACCCAGGAACGCCGCGAGTGCGCTATCGTTCTCGTCGGGCCGTTCGGCCATGGCTCCCAATACGCCGCCGAAGTCCGCCTGGAACTCGCCCAGCGAGGAATCGTTCGGCAGCAAATAGAGGAACGGCTCCGGGTGCAGCACACCAGCGGCGTGGATCAACGGCTCGACGATGAGCGGCGCGTACGGGTGCTGCGTGCTCATCTGATCCTGGAACAGGTCCTCGACGTACGTGTTCCGCAGCACCTCGGGCACCAGCTCCGTCGCGTTCTTGTAGATCGATCGGAACGCGTAGATCTTCCCGTCCGCGCCTGTCAGCCACAACGACTTCGTCTGGAAGCCGCCGCCGGCGCTCAGCGGGGTCAGGCCGCCCGCGAACAGGCGCAGGTCGAGAACCGGTACCCGGACCTCGGTCGTCCACGCGTCTCGATAGTGGTCGCCCCAGAAGAAGCGGTGGAAGCCCCCGGCGGCGTAGCCGGGTCCGGGGACGATCGACACCGAGTCGGTCGACTCACCGCTCCCTACCTGTGCCGGTGAGACACACGGGGTGAGAAGCAGCAGACAGCCGGAGCATAGGATTCGCGCGAGACCGGACATGGACATGATTCTTGCGAACACTTTCCCGTCTCCGCAAGACCCGCGCATCGATCCGCCGCTTGTTCCGGCGAATTCCGGCACCGCGCTAGCAGCCGATGAAGCTCCGGTTACAGTGACACCACGGTCTACAGGGTCTCCGACTCCAGGTGACAGTGCTGGTAACACCCCTGCCCCGACGAAAACGGAGGCCAACCCATGACCTCCGTAAGTCCTTGCCACTCAAAGCGGAGGGCCCGGGATTCGAACCCGGAAGGGCTTGCGCCCGGCGGTTTTCAAGTTCTCTGCGGACCCTCACGAGCGACTCCGTACGACTCGAGCCGCCTTCAAGTCACAGCCCT
>JBDHAL010000245.1:0-5152 GCA_039588075.1 Gemmatimonadota bacterium
CTGCGAAGCTGTCGCCGGTGAAACGCACCCGACGGCTCGACGACGACGAAGTCTCGCGGCTCTATGTGGCCACCCGGGAATCGCTACAGGAGTGGGTCGAGCGCCTGCGCTCGGAGGTCGGCGACGGCTTCCCGGAGAAAGTCACCGCCTTTCACCCTGCGATGAAGGCCCACGGCAAGTACAAGGAGCCCTGCCCGGAGTGCGGCGCCCCCATCCAGCGCATCGTCTACGCCGAGAACGAGACCAACTACTGCGCCGGCTGCCAGACCGGCGGCAAGCTGCTCCGCGACCGCGCCCTCTCGCGGCTGCTCGGCGAGGACTGGCCTGCGACCCTGGAGGAGTTGGAGGAAAGCTAGCGCACCAAAGCCCGCCTTCTTGCCATCGGCCGCCCGGTGGGTAATTTCCTTGCACCCTAATTGTGACTGTGAGAGGCACCCAGGAGATGGCCGAGGCTACGCTCAAAGAGAGGCTCCGGGAGGACATGAACGCCGCGCGGCGCCGGCAGGACAGGGCCCGCGCGCGTTTGCTCTCCACGGTTCTCTCCGATATCCGGAACAAGGAGATCGAGACCGGCCACGATCTCGAGGACCCCGAGGTCCACGAGGTCCTGGGCAAGTGCATAAAGATGAGGAACGAGGCCGCCGAGCAGATGGCCTCGCGCCCGGAAAGAGCCGACGAGGAACGCGGCGAGGTGGCGGTGCTTCAGGAGTACATGCCGCCCCAACTCAGCGAGGAGGAGATCCTGCGGGTGGTCGTGGAGGCCATAGGGAGTGGCGCGTCCAACATGGGTGCGGTGATGGGTAAGGTCATGCCCCAGCTGAAGGGGCGCGCCGACGGCAAGGCGGTCAACCGCATCGTGCGCGAGCAACTTGAAGAACGAGGGTCGGGTGCCTGATCAACTCCTTCTCATACCGTCGATCCCGACCACGTGCGACGACACGGGGGTGCTGGTGAACCAAACACCGGCACCCCCGCTGCACGTCTGGGTCGGACGCCTCGTTCAACGTTCATCCGTTTCCGGTCACCGGTTACCGGTTACCGGTCACATAACGCCAGGGCGATGAACCGTCACGCACTAGATGCCCTCGAGTTCAACCGCGTGCTCGAAGTAATAGCCGCCTACGCGACCAGCGAGCCCGGTAGCGCCGCCGTGCGCTCGTTGGAGCCTAAACCCGACCCGCAGGCAGTCACCGCCGCGCTCGATGCCGCCGACGAGATGGTCAGTTGGCTGATCCGCGACGAGTCATGGGGTCCGCCGTTCATCCCCGACATGGCGGGCGCGCTCAAGCGACTCGCCGTTGAAGGGAGCATCTGGTCGGAGAGCGAGCTGGTCAAAGCGCTTCAGTTGTTGGAGGGCGCCCGCGAGGCGCGTAACGCGATCCTCCCCCGAGCGTCGGAGTTCACCCGGCTGGGCGACGTGGCCTTCGGCATGCTGAAGGACGAGAAGTTGCAGAAGCTGCTGGGCGGGGCGCTCGACGTAGAGTCCGAGACGCTCAAGGACGGGGCGTCGCCGGAGCTGAAGCGGACCCGGCGATCGATCCGTTCGGAGCGCAGCGACCTCGTGCGCCTCCTCGAGTCGCTCATCCGCGGGTTGCCCGATCGGGTCGCGGTGCCCGACGCATCGGTGACGGTTCGGGCGGGGCGCTACTGCATCCCGATTCGCAGGGAAGGGCGCTCCGAGGTCGGCGGCATCGTCCACGACGAGTCGGCCAGCCGTGCCACCCTCTTCGTCGAGCCGCCCGCCGCCATCGAGCCGATGAACCGGCTGCGCGAGCTGCACCTGGAAGAAGCGCGCGAAGTCGAGCGCATACTCCAAAAGCTAACCGACGAGTTGCGGCCCCGCGCCGCCGAGCTGGAGGACACGCTCGACCGCCTCGTCAAGCTCGACTCCCTCTTCGCCCGGGCCCGCTACGCCCTCGCCCGCGGCTGCGCACGGCCGCGCCTCGTCGTCCGCGACGAGCAGGGCTACAGCGTGGTCCACGGCCGGCACCCGCTGCTGCTCGAGAGCTCCGAGCCTCTCGTGCCCTTCGACCTGCTCATGAACCCGGGTGAGAACACGCTGCTGGTTACGGGGCCCAACGCCGGCGGCAAGACGGTGCTGCTCAAGGCCGTGGGGCTCATCTCGGCCATGGCCCAGGCCGGCATCTTGCCTCCCGTGGGGCCCGGCTCGCTGATCCCCGTCTTCACCGGAATCTTCGCCGACATCGGCGACGAGCAGTCCATCGAGGCCTCGCTCTCCACCTTCACCGCACACCTGCGCAACCTGCAGGAGATTCTGAATGGCGCGGGCTCCGAGGCGCTCTGCTTGATCGACGAGATCGGTGGCGCCACCGACCCGGTGGAAGGCGCGGCCCTCGCCCGGGCCGTCCTCACCGAACTGGCCGACCGCGAGTGCATGACCCTCGCCACCAGCCACCTGGGCGAGCTCAACACGCTGCCCTCCGAGCACCCCGGAATCGTCAGTGCCGGCCTCGCCTTCGATTCCGAGCGCTTGCAGCCGCTCTACCGGCTCATCAAGGGAAGGCCCGGCCGCAGCTATGCCCTCGCCATGGCTCAAAGGGTCGGCTTCCCGGCGCACGTGCTCGAGAGCGCTCGCGCCCTGCTCAGCCAGGACGACATCGACACGGCACGCCTGCTGGCCGAGCTCGAAGGCAAAGAGGGTGAGCTCGACGAGCGTATCGCCGCCCTCGAAAGGAAAGAGCGCGAACTGTCGCAACGCTCGGAAGCTCAGCAGCGCGCCGAGGCCGAGATGGCCGAGGAAAAGCGCCGGCTGGAACGCGAGGCCCACGAGCGCGCTCGCGAATTCCTGCTCCAGGCCCGCAAGAAGCTCGACGAGGCCATGAAGACCGACCGCGAAGCCGCCGCCGAAGCGCGGCGTCAGCTCGAGGCCAGCCTGCGCGAGCACTCGCAAGCGCTCCGCGAGATGACCGAGTCCGACCCGGTCGCCGGCGACCCTTATTCGTTCGAGGCCGGCGACCGCGTCTGGGTCGCCACCATGGAGCGTGAAGGCCGCGTCGTCGAATTACGCGGCGATGATGTCGTCGTCGAGATGGGCGGCGTCAAGCTGCAGCTCTCACCCGGCGTGCTCAGCAAGAAAGGTCAGCCAAAGAAGACGACAGAGAGCGTCGCCATCTACGGCGGCGGCGATCCCAACGCGCGCCACGAGATCGATCTGCGCGGTCTCATGGCCGACGAAGCTCGTATGGAGCTCATAAGAGCTCTCGATTCCGCGATCCAGGCCGGCCTCGGCGAGCTGCGCGTCATCCACGGCAAAGGAACCGGCGCTCTGCGCGCCACCGTCGATGAGTACTCCCGAACCGATCGCCGAATAAAATCGCACCGCCTGGGCGCCGCATACGAAGGCGGCACCGGCGTAACAATCCTGGAACTGAACTGATGTATTGCCGTTATCGACGCCAGCGATGAGTAAACCGAGGGTTGATGGTATCTGACGAACTAGTAGAGGAGATCAGGGCTCAAGCCGACCTCACTCAGATCGTCGGTGAGTACGTGCAATTGCGTCGCAGTGGCCGCACTTTCCGCGGACCCTGCCCGTTGCACGGCGGCGAAGGCCCTAATTTCTCCGTCGATCCCCAGCGCGGCATCTTCAAGTGCTTCGTCTGCGGGGAAGGCGGCGATGTGTTCTCCTTTCCCATGAAGCTGCACGGAATGGAGTTCCCGGACGCCGTGCGGTTTGTCGCGGAGCGCTGCGGCATCGTCGTGCCCGAGGAAGACGAGTCGCGCGACGAGGAAGATCCGAATCGCGATATCCGCGAAGCCATCGCCTTCGCGGCGACCTTTTACGAGAAGCAGCTTTGGGAGGAGAAGGGCGGCGAGCGTGCGCGCCGCTACATTCTGGTCGACCGCGGGCTGCCGGAGGAGACGGCGAAACGGTTCGGCTTCGGCTACGCGCCGGACTCCTGGCGCGGCCTCCGCGAGGCGGCGGCGGTCCACGAGATCGAGGACGATGTCCTGCTCCGCGCCGGTTTGATCAAAGTCAGCGAGAGGGCCAAGGAACCGTTCGACCTGTTCCGCGGCCGCCTGATGATTCCGATCTATAACCTGCGCGGCCGCCCGATCGGGTTCGGCGGCCGGCTGCTCGTCGACTCGGATGATGCGCCGAAGTACATCAACTCGCCCGACACCGCCATCTTCCACAAGGGACGCATCGTTTACGGTCTCAATTGGAGCCGGCACGCCATCCGCAGGGAAGAAGTGCTGATGGTGGTGGAGGGGTTCATGGACCTCATCTCCTTGATGGCCGGCGGCGTGGAGAACGTGATCGCCCCGCTGGGCACGGCTACGACCGAGCACCAGGCTCGCCTGCTCAGCCGCTACGCGAAGAAGGCGATCCTGCTCTACGACAGCGACAAGGCCGGTCTCGTGGCCACCTTCAAAGCGGCCGATGAGCTGTTGCGCGCCGGAGTGCACTCCAGCGTCGCTACGTTACCTCGCGGCGAGGACCCCGATTCCATCATGCGGAAAGGCGGCGCGGCCGAGCTGGCGAAGTACACCGACACCGCCATCGATGTGCTGGACCGCAAGATCCAGATACTCGAGCAGCGCGGTTACCTCGAGACCAGCGAAGGCAAGCGTCGAGCCGTCGACGGACTACTCGTCACCGTGCGGGCCACGGCCGACGAGGCGCTCCGCGACATCTACCTCGATCGCGTCGCCGCCGTGACCGGCGTCAGGCGATCGACACTCGAGCGCGAGATGAAACGGTCGGAGCGTCCGCCCGGAAGATGGCGTGGCGCGGCCGGCCAGCCGCCGGCGGAAACCGCGCCGCCCGTCGT
Source organism: Gemmatimonadota bacterium (assembly GCA_039588075.1). GTDB lineage: Bacteria > Gemmatimonadota > Gemmatimonadetes > Palauibacterales > KS3-K002 > JBDHAL01. Next base: position 4,797 of record JBDHAL010000245.1, read on the forward strand.
AGAGGTTCCAAAGCTGGGAGCCGAGCGCAAGCTACTACTCCTGCTGCTCAGGGACCGTGGGCTGGTTCCCAGGGTGGCCGGCCAAGTGGAGCCCGATAACTTCAACACGCCGGAATACCGCGAGATATACAGGGCGCTGCTGGGTTCGGTGGAGACGCACCCACTCGATCCGACGGAACGGGGAGTCCAGGAGTCTCTCGATTGGGCGGAGGGCCTGCCGGGTCCGCTGTACGAGCGGGTGCGGGAGATCGCCGCCGACCCCGAGGAGTTGACCTATCCGGCGGCCGTGATGGAGGACGCCGTCGCCAGGCTCCGAGCCCGCGCCCTGGAGCGGCGGCTCGCCGACCTCATGACCG
>JBDHAL010000246.1:0-5148 GCA_039588075.1 Gemmatimonadota bacterium
TGTCGCCGATCCCTTCGGCCAACAAGGTTCCGATCCCGATGGCCGACTTGATATTACCGGCGCTGGGGGTACCGGCCTCGGTGACGCCGAGGTGAAGCGGGTAGTCGAAGTGTCGAGCCGCCAGCCTGTAGGCGGCGATCATCAGGGGCACGTGCGACGCCTTGAGTGAGATGACGATGTCCTCGAACCCTTCATCTTCGAGCAGCTGCACGTGGCGCCGGGCGCTCTCGACCATCGCTTCGGCGGTCGGGCTGCCGAACTTCGCCAGCAGGTCACGCTCGAGCGAGCCGGCGTTGACGCCGACGCGAATCGGCAGGCCGCGTTCCTTGGCCGCATCGACCACGGCCCGGACCCGCTTGGCATCACCGATGTTGCCCGGATTAAGCCGCAGCTTCGCCACGCCGGCTTCGGCGGCCTTGATAGCGAGGCTGTAGTTGAAGTGTATGTCAGCGACCAAGGGGACGGGCGAGTTCTTGACGAGCTCGGGCAACTTCTGGGCGGCGGCCTCGTTGGGAACGGCGGTGCGGACGATGTCGACGCCGGCATCGGCGAGGCGCTGAATCTCGTTCAGGGAGCCGGCGACATCGACCGGGCTGGTCAGCGTCATCGACTGGATGGAGATGGGCGCGCCCCCGCCAACGGGGATATCGCCGATCAGAACCCGGCGCGTGCTCTCGCGGTGCGGCGCTTCAATGTCTATTTGCTTCAACATAAATCCCTAAGATCAAGCGGTACGACAGAGGCGGCCAAGTCCACGTGGCCGGCGCCGGAATCTACTTCTGTCCGGCCGCTTTCGCGAGCGACCGATCGACCACATCGAGGGTCTGTTCGACATCGGAGTCGCTGTGGGCAACCGAAATGAAGCCGGCCTCGAACGGCGACGGGGCAAAGAACACGCCTCCGGCGAGGCACTCCCGGTAGTAGCGGGAGAAGAAGTCGCGATCGACCGTCGCTGCATCGTCGAAGTTATGAACCGGTCCTTCGACGAAGTAGACGCCAAACATGGAGCCGGCGGCGGCCCCGGTGGCGGGGATCCCATAACGCCCTGCCGCCTCTACGATGCCGTCGACCAGCCGTGTCGCCCGGGCCTCGAGACCGGCGTAGGGGTCTTCGCGCTCCAGAATCACGAGCTGCGCCAGGCCCGCCGCCATGGCCACGGGATTGCCGGAAAGCGTGCCTGCCTGGTAGACCTCACCCTCGGGGGCGACCCGGGACATGATCTCTCGGGAGCCGCCGTAGGCGCCCACCGGGAAGCCGGCGCCGATTACCTTGCCGAGGGTCGTGATGTCGGGGTCGATGCCAAAGCGCTGCTGGGCGCCGCCCAAGGCGACCCGGAAGCCCGTCATCACTTCATCGAAGATCAAGAGCGCGCCGACGCGCCGGGTCTCTTCCCTGAGTAGCTCGAGGAAGCCGGGCAGCGGGGGGATGAAGCCGGAGTTGCCGACGATCGGCTCGGTTATCACCGCCGCCAGTCTGTCTCCGTTCCGGTCGAACGCCTGCTTCACAGCGTCCAAATCGTTGAACGGCACCGTGAGCGTCAGCGCGGTTATCGCCTCGGGCACGCCGGGCGTCGATGGGATACCGAGCGTGGCGAGCCCCGAGCCGGCCTTCGCCAGGAAGCTGTCGCCGTGGCCGTGATAGCAGCCCTCGAACTTGAGGATCAGGTCACGCCCGGTCACGGCCCGGGCGAGCCGCACCGCCGACATGGTGGCCTCGGTACCGCTGTTGACAAAGCGGACCATCTCGATGGAAGGCACCAGGGCGACGACCTTCTCGGCCAGGTCCACCTCTTCCGGGGTCGGCGTACCGTAGTGCGTCCCCTTGCGAACCGCGCGCTGCACCGCTTCGTGCACCTGCGGATGCGCATGACCGAGGATCAGCGGTCCCCACGACAGGACGTAGTCGATATACTCGGCGCCATCGACATCGCGGAGGCGCGAGCCTTCTGCCTGCGCGGTGAAGAACGGCCGGCCGCCGACGGAGCCGAAGGCCCGAACCGGCGAGTTGACGCCTCCCGGTGTGACCTTCCGGGCGCGCTCGAAGAGTCTGTCCGATTTCGCCTGAGAGTTCATCTGCCCCATGCGCTGTTTAGGTCGAGAGCGATGGATTCGGTGTGAGCGACGACCGGTCGCGCCGACCGGACCAGCTTGCCGGCCTCCGCCCAAACGTCCGCATCATCCGCGTTGATGACCGTAGCGCTCACCAGGTCACCGGGCGCGACATCCATGTCCCGCGCGTCCACATACGTGACGCCGTCGATTTCGAACGCCTGGCTTTGCATGCGACCTTCGACGGTATCGGCGACCCGGTCGATGAGGACGTCCAGCGAGCGGCCGATCCGAGCCTGGTTGCGCGCGGCCACGATCGAGCGCTGCAGTTCGTTTACCGCTGCCAGCCGCTCCATCCTCTCTGACTCGGGCACGGTCCCGGTCATCTCGGCGCCCGGCGTCCCCTTCTGAGGTGAGAAGGCGAAGGCGCCGAGATGATCGAACTCGACCTCGCCGATGAAGTCGAGCAAGTCCTCGAAGTCTTCATCAGACTCGCCGGGGAAGCCGACGAGAACGGTCGTGCGTAACGTCAGGCCGGGTATTTCGGAGCGCAGCCAGGCAATCTTTTCGCGTAACTTGTCGGGCCGTTCCGGCCGGCGCATCGCCTCGAGCATCCGCCTGCTGGCATGCTGGATCGGCATGTCGAGGTAGGGGACGATACGGTCCTGTCGGCTCATCAACTCGACCAGCGGCGGCCGTAGCCCGGCCGAATAGATGTAGAGCAAGCGGAACCAGGGGATCTCCGTCGCCTCGATGAGCCGCTCGAGCAGGTCGTGGAGGCCTGCGTCGCCACCCAGGTCGCGGCCATAGTGAGCCAGGTCCTGGGCGACCAGGTTGAGCTCGACAACGCCTCGCGCCTCGAGGGCGCGGGCCTCCTCCACCAGCGCATCGGGCTCGAACGACCGATGCTTGCCGCGCCACAACGGGATGGCGCAAAACGCGCACTTGTGGTCGCAGCCCTCGCTCACCTTCAGGAACGAGATGTGACGGAGACCGCCAACCGGCAGGCGCGAACCGGGATGGTCGTGGACGCGTCCGTCCAGCAAGCCGCGGACGACGAGCTGCGGTACGAGCTCGGTCAGATCGCGCAGCCCGAGGAACAGGTCGACTTCGGGAAGCGAGCTCTGCAGCTCCTGGCGGTACTGCTCGACCATGCAGCCGACGGCGACGAGGACGCGAAGCGAGCCTGCATCTTTTAGACGTGCCGCCTCGAGCAGCGTGTCGATCGACTCCTCCTTCGCGGCGTCGATGAAGGCGCAGGTATTGACGATGAGGACGTCGGCGTCCGCGGGATCGGACGCGTACGCGGCTCCATGGCCCACGAGCGAGGCCACGATGCGCTCAGAGTCGACTGTGTTCTTGTCGCACCCAAGCGTTATGACGGAGAACTTCACCGCGTGAACACCTCGACGCCCGGCGGCGGCGTGAAGTGGAAGATGTCGTCGGGCAGATCGATGCCCGCCTCGACGTTCTGCAGCTCGATCGTCCGGACCGTCTCGTTCTCTTCGTAGATCTCGAACTTGCGGACCAGGTAGTCTTCCGAATCGATCCAGACCCTAACCAGCGTGTAAGGGGCCTCGAACTTGGGTACGAGCGCGACCAGGTGGGCGGCCCTGCCGTTCAGGTCCTCTTCTTGGACGTAGGTCGGCACGTAGCGCTCGCGCGGGTTCTGCAAGAACTGGCCGCCCAGCGTGGCGGCCTCGGTGGTCTCGTGCATGGCGGTGCGGATCACCTGGTCCGGCTGGGCGCTGGGGTAGTACATCCAGAAGTACTCGCCGTCGGCCAGGACCATGTCGCCTTCGGGCTCCTCGAATCTCATCAGGAACAGGTTCGGCTTCTTCTGATAGACGACGCCGCGCCCTTCCCGCTCGGTCTCGAGCGCTCGGATCTCGATCTTCTGCCGGAACTCGGAGCGGATCGTCGTGGCCTGTGCGTAGGCCTGAGCGGCGCTGGCAAGCACGCGGTCGGCCTGGTCCTGAGCGGGGACGTCCTGGGCGCCGAGCGCCGCAGCGAGGATCAAGAGAGCAGAAAGGTGGTTCATTTCACACCATACCCATTCTAGCCGCCACCGGCGGAGCAGATTCTATCCAGATCTTGAAGTGTAACCAATACGTCTCTTGGTTTGGACCCCTCGGGCGGCCCAACGATCCCGGCTTGTTCGAGCTGGTCGACGATCCGGGCCGCCCGGCCGTAGCCGATCTTCATTCGGCGTTGCAGCAGGCTGGTGGATCCCTGCTGATGCTGGACGACGACCTCGGCCGCGCGACGGAACAGCGGGTCGCGGTCCTCGGGCGCCTCGGATGGTAGCTCCGCCTCCGCCTCCTCGAGCTCGCGCAGGTGAACGGCCTCCAGGATATCCTCTTCCTCGGCCGCCATCATCGCCTCCCGCGCCTCCGCCTGGGCCCTGTACCAGTCCATCAGGCGTTCGGTGTCCTCGGTGGACACCAACGTACCCTGAATGCGAACAGGCTCCGACTGGCCGGGCGGCATAAAGAGCATATCGCCGTTGCCCAGTAGAGTCTCGGCGCCGTTCTGATCGATGATCGTGCGACTGTCCACCTTGGAGGCGACCCTAAAAGCGATGCGGCAGGGGAAGTTCGCCTTGATGAGGCCGGTGATGACGTTGACCGACGGCCTCTGAGTAGCGACGACGAGGTGGATGCCGGTGGCGCGCGCTTTCTGCGCGAGGTAGGCCAGCGGTCGCTCGACCTCGTTCTGAACGGTCATCATGAGGTCGGCGAGCTCGTCGACGACCAGCACGACATAGGGTAGTATCTCGGGCTCCTCGACCGCATCGCCGCCGTGCGACTTGGGCGCTTTGATCGGCAACTGCCTGGTGATGCGGCGGTTGAACTCGCGCAGGTTCCTGCAGTGGTTGGCCGAGAGCCACTCGTAGCGGCGTTCCATCTCGTAGACGAGCCACTTGAGAACGGTGGCGGCGTCATTGTTGTCGGTGACGACGGGGTGCCGGAGGTGCGGTAACACGTTGTAGCCACCCAGCTCGACCATCTTCGGGTCGATGAGGAGCAGGCGAAGTCGTTCGGGCGAGTAGCGAAAGATAAGGCTGGAGATGATGGCGTTGATGCAGACCGACTTACCG
>JBDHAL010000247.1:0-5131 GCA_039588075.1 Gemmatimonadota bacterium
ATCACCATGTCCATCGTGACAAGGTCGGGTTTCAGTTCCTTGTACATCTCCACCGCGTCCACGCCGTTCGACGCTTCCCCCACCACCTCGAACCCCGCCTCCTTCAATATGTTCGCCAGCATGGTCCGCATGAACATCGCGTCGTCCGCAACCAGGACCCGTTGACCCATTCTCCCACCCTCCTTACGGCTCGTTGCTCGTGTCTAGACTGGCTCCGGCGGCTTGGCCGCGCCCGGTGTGACCGGCGTTCGGGAAACCACGTATGGTGATGGGAAGTTGGCGGGGATGGGGGCCGAAACACGCATAAACATAGGCGCAAGGCCGCGTATCAGTCAAGCAGTTCGTAGCCTGCGGTACATCTCGGCGTCCAACCGTCTGCTTGACTATTGGCGGCTGCCGGGATTCCTTCAGTGTCCGTGGGGAGATTACGCCCTGAACTCTGGAAAAGTGTTGGGAAAAGGTCATGAGTGGGTCTAGCTCAAAAGGCGAGAGCGGAGGCGGAGGCGCGGGAGCTTCGCTGCCTGAGCTATTGGCGCGGTTTCAGGAGTTGGAGCAGGCGCTCGAGAACGCGACCAGTCAGAGTGAGAGCGTCAAGCTCATAAGTGGTATCACGGAGCTGTATCAAGGCCTGAAGGTGATCGAGGAGCAGGTCCTCGATCTGAAGAAGAAGCTGCAGGGCCTGGTCGAGCGCAACATGTGGTTGTCCGATGCGCCGCGCCCGGTGTTCAGCGGCACGCCCACGGATCCCATGTCGCGGAGCGACAAGCTGGGCAGCTCCACGTTCAGACAAAAAGGTTGGGACTGCATCGCCACCGGCGATTTCGAGGGAGCCAAGAAACATCTGCAGAAGGCGCTCGAACTGGCGCCGGACGATTTCCAGGCCCTCTCGTCTCTCGGCTGGGCCCAGGCGATGGCAGAGGACTACGACGACGCGCTGATGACTTACCAGTACGTTCTCGCCGCGAAGCCCGACGACGCGCTGGCCCGCGTCAACCTGGGCTACGTCTGTCTGAAGAAAGGCATCTTCGGCGAGGCGATCGAGCATCTGTCGAAGGCGATTCAGAACGACGAGGATCGGAAGGCGACGCTCTACGGTAACTACTACCTCGGTCTCGTCTACCTGGCGCGCGAGATGTACGAGGACGCCGAGTCGTTCTTCCAGACTACGGTCGAGCTGGGTCCCGCGATGTGCGAAGCTTACTTCCAGCTGGGGCGAGCGCGGTATTTGGCGGGGCGAAAGGCGGAGGCGATCTCGGTTTGGAGGGACGGCGCCATGGCCAACCGCTTCAACCCCTGGGCCAAGAAGTGCACCGATGCCGCCACGGCGGTGCAGGTGGGGATGGAGCCGCTGTTCGACTAGCGCGGGCGCGGGGGCGGTCGGGCGCGTTCAAACTTCACAACTACGAATTCCAAATTACCGGTCACCGGTTACCGATCACCGGTTACTATCTTCTCCCCGCTTCTCCCGCCGCCGACAAGCCCAGGCTCGCCTTCCGCGCATCCCCGTTCGACTCGAGCCCCGCGACAGCCGTCCCGAACCACTTCGGACCCGGCAGGTAGGCGCCGAGCTGGAAGCCGATGAAGTCACCATTCCCATTCCACTCTACCAGGATCAGGGCGTCGACGACCTTTAGGAAGGTGAGCGAGCCGCCGAGCCGGAAGGCCCGGAAGTCGCCGACGCTGGTCTTGTAGTCCACCTGTCCGGAGACGGAGAAAATGGCGTTGGTCGGGCGTATGGTGAGGGCGCCGACCACGCGTTCGTCCAGTATGGTGTCCCGCACCGCCGTCGAGCCGATGTCGCGCCAGACCACGCCCAGCGTTACGCCGTTCGGTGAGGCGAAGGCGTAGCCGATGTCCCAGCTGCCGTCCGCCGGTCCCACGGTTCGCCAGGTCCGCGTCACACCCAGCCCGTTGCCCTTGCCCGCGAAGCCGAACGACAGCGTGTAGGCGTCGCCCTGCGCGTAGCCGGCCTCCTGGTCGAACTCGTCGTGCTGGTAGCCGAAGCCGAAGCCCTGGAACTGCAGGCCGAGCAGGTACTGGCCCGTCTCCCAGCTGTCTTCGCCGGGCCGCAGGAAGGTGATGTGGCCGTTCAGCCGGACCTGTTCGTTGAAGCCCGCTACGCCCGGATTCACCCAGAGGCCCGCGTTGTCGGTCAGCTCCGATGCGAACCGGTAATTGCGGGGGTCGGGCGCCCGGTCCTGGCCGGCCGCCGGAGCCGCCGCGAGCAGGAGCGTCAGGCCGAGAACCGGCGATATTCGCGCGCGCGATCTAGGAATAATCTCTCCCGGGTTGCTTCGAGCGCCGCTCGAAGGTCGGCGTATAGTGCGTCCCGCCCACGGACCGTGCAAGAGATCGGGCGGCCGCCTTGACCCGGACGGGGTGTTGAGATATCACTTGGGGTTCGCAAAACAGACATAAGGAAGCTGGATGACCGATATAGCCAAAGCTGCGGGATCGGGGGACCGGGTGGGTGCCGGGGAACTGGTCGTCGAGGCGCAGCAGGTAAGCAAGAGGTACGCCCGGACCTGGGCCCTCAAGGCGGTGGACCTGACCGTCGCCCGGGGCGAATTGGTGTCGCTGCTGGGACCGAACGGCTCCGGAAAGAGCACCCTGCTGCGGATCCTGACCGCCGTGACCCGGCCCACCTACGGCGATATAAAGCTGTTCGGCGCGCCGCCCAAGAACGGCAACAACGTGCGCGAGCGGCTCGGAGTCCTGCCGCACCAGAGCTACCTGTACGGCGAGCTCACGGCCTTCGAGAACCTGCGCTTCGCGTCCACCATGTACGGCGTGCGGCCGACCCGCGAGCAGCTCACCGATGCGCTCGCCCACGTCGGCCTCGCCCACGTGGTCGACGAACAGGTTCGCACGTTTTCAAGCGGAATGCGCAAGCGGCTGGCCCTCGCACGCGCCACGCTGCACGATCCCGAGCTGGTTCTACTCGATGAGCCGTACGGCGCTCTCGACGTGGAAGGCATCGGCTGGGTGGATCGGTTCATCTCGGAACTGCGCGATGCCAACAAGACGCTGGTCATCGCCACCCACGAGATCGGCCGCGCCCTCGCCCTGTGCGATCGCGCCGTCGCCCTGCGTGGCGGTCGCGCCGTCTTCGATGGACCCACCGCCGACTACGAGGGCGCGATCTCCGGCGCTACCGTGGCGGTGGGACTGGAGCTGGGGGGCCGATGAGCGACGTACGACGCGCACTGGCCCTGGTCCGCAAGGATCTGCTCACCGAGCGGCGCAGCAAGGCGGCGTTCAACGCCATGGCCTTCTTCGCCGCGATGGTGCTCTTCATCTTCAGCTTCGCGCTCGGGCCCGACGCGCCCGGAATGTCGGCGGGCGAAGGTACGACCCTGCTCCAGTACTTGTGGCCGGGCCTGCTCTGGGTGGCGATCTTCTTCACCGGCATCCTCGCGCTCAACCGCTCCTTCCAGATGGAGATGGAGAGCGGCGGCATGGAGGCGCTTCGCCTCTACCCGGGCGACAAGAAGGCGGTCTACGCCGGCAAGCTGGTCGCCAACCTGATCGTTATCTTCGCCATGGAGCTGATTTTGATCCCGCTGTCGGCGATCCTCTATAACATAGACCTGTGGGTGAAGCTGCCGGCGCTGCTCGGCGTGGTGGCGATGGGCAGCTTGGGGTTCGCCGCCGTCGGGACCTTCTATGCCGCGCTCACCGCGAACCTGCGGGCGCGTGACGTCATGTTGCCGGTCCTCATCTTCCCGGTCCTCGTTCCAGTCGTGGTTGCCGCGGTGAAGGCGACGACGCTGGTGGTTCGTGGAGATCCGATGGGCGAGATGTGGACTTGGCTTAGGATACTGGGACTAGTAGACCTGGTTCTGTTGACCGTTTGCACGCTCACCTTCGAGTTCGCACTCGAGGATTAGCGGGCGGCGCAGCGTTCAAGACAGGGGATAAGATATGTTAGTAAACATCATCATTTTCTCGGCCGTCGCCATCATCACCGTCGGCTTGCTGATCCTCAGCGTGCGACTCACCAACATGCCTGAGGAGAAGGTCAGGAAGTTGGGCACGACGACCGGGATCATCGCGCTGGTCCTGTTGGCCCTGGGCCTCTACCTGGGCCTCGTCTGGGCGCCGGCCGAGCTGGTCATGGGCGACGTCTACCGGATCATGTACATCCACTTCCCCAGCTGGGTCGGCACCGCCGCCGGCTACCTGATCGCGTTCACCGCCAGTATCGCCTACCTCAAGACGCGTAACGCTGGCTTCGACTACGTCGCCGTGGCCGGCGCGGAGATCGGGCTCATGTTCAACGTCACGGGGCTCATCACCGGCGCGCTCTGGGGCCGGCCGACCTGGGGCGTCTACTGGACGTGGGACCCGCGGCTCACCACCACAGCGATCATGGCGATCACCTTCGCCGGCTACCTGGTGCTGCGCGCTTTTCTCGAGGACCCGGAAGCGCGCGCCAGGGTCTCGTCGCTGGTGGCCATCGTCGGCTTCGTCAACGTGCCCATCGTTTATTTCTCCGTCCGCTGGTGGCGCACGCTGCACCAGGTCCAGTCGAGCCCCGAGACCGTCGACAGCCCCATCGTCTGGGCGCTGAGGACCATGATGGTGGCGTTCTTCCTACTGTTCATCTTCCTGCTGACGCGCCGCTTCATGCTGGCGCGCATCCGGGGCGAAGAAGAAATGCAGGCTCTCAGACTGGAGGTGGCCGGTGACTAAAACGGGAATCATCGCGATCGTCTTCGCACTGGCGACCATCGTACTGACAGTGATCGTCGGGCAGGGGATGCGCGACTCGAGCTTCATCGTCCGCGCCTACGGCGTGACCGCGATCATCATCGCCTTCTACACCTGGTCCGTCGCGCGCCGCCTCGCCCAAGCCGAACAAACCCGAGAGCGCCGCCAATCCGGGCCGTAAGTTCCTACTCTTAATCGTACTCCTACTCGTACTCGTACTCCTCCGACCCTCGAAGGAGCTACGAGTACGAGTAGGATTACGAGTACGAGTAGGAGTAAGTGATAACTGTCAGGACATCGTTGACAGTCCCGACGGTCACGACATCGCTGACACTCGCGGATTCTCAGATCTTCCCAAACTAATCATGGGTTCTCGGTTCCCAGTCCCTAATAGAGCCCGTACTTCTTCATCTTGCGC
>JBDHAL010000248.1:0-5097 GCA_039588075.1 Gemmatimonadota bacterium
GAAGACGATGCCCGTCTCGGCGCAGCGGCGGGCTAGCCGGGCGTTTTCGCTCAGGAAGCCGTACCCGGGGTGGCGCGCGTCGCAGGACTGCTCCCTTGCCACCGCCAGAATCGCCTCGGTGTCCAGATAGGCGCGCGCGCCCTGCCCGGGTAGCCGGACGGACTCGTCGGCCTTCTTCGTGTGAAGGGAGTCGGCATCGTCCTCGGGGTAGACGGCCAGCGTCGGGATGCCCAGCTCGGCAGCCGCCCTCATCACGCGGACCGCGATCTCGCCCCGGTTCGCGACCAGGAGCCTGTTCAGGTTCCTCGACACCTCCACCTCCTGGATTTCGCCCGCTTCCATCCTACCCCGACGCACCGGGTTGCAAAAGAAGTCACCGAAGAGATAGAACAGCCCCTGCCGAGGCGTCCGCAGCGGCGCCCTTCAGGCGTTTGCGTCGGGCGGGTCTTCAGGCATCCGCCGCGGAACAGAAGGAATGAACCAGAATGGGTCTAGTTGATGGTGGGGCGCTGGTTGGGAAGGCGCTGGCAAACGAGGGAGTGGAGAAGGCCTTCGTACTGTGCGGTGGGCATATCATGCCGATCTTCTACGGGATGAGGAATGCGGGGATCGAGATCATCGATATGCGCCACGAGTGCGCGGCGATGTATGCAGCCACCGCGTATACGCGAGCCTCGGGAAAGCCGGCGGTGGTCGTGACCACTGCGGGACCCGGCGTGGGGAATACCCCGGCTGGAATGATGGAGGCGGAATCCCTGGGTATACCGGTACTGCAGATCGGCGGCGCCGTATCGATGAACAAGAGAGATGCGGGAGATCTGCAGGACATGTCGACGCTCAACGTAATGGAGACATGCTCGAAGTGGGCCCGCAAGATCACCAGCACGATCCGTATTCCGGAGTATGTGTCGATGGCCTTTCGGCACGCCATGGATTCCAGCCCGGGACCGGTCTATCTGGAGGTCCCAACGGAGCTCTTGTTCGCGAAGGTGGAGGAGGAGAAGGTCCGGTTCCCGGTGAACTACCGGACCGATGCGATCCCGTATGGCGATCCGGCCCTGGTCGATTCGGCAGCGGAGCTCCTTGCCAATGCGGAGCGACCGGCAGCGTTGGTGGATGATGGAGCCCGGTTGAGCGTCGGCGATCACGCGACGGCGGTCGCGGCATTCTCGGAGTTCCTGGGGATGCCGGTTGGAATTGCCGGGAACTCATGTCGCGGGCTGTTCGGTGACGAATCGGAGAACCCGCTCTTGAGAATGAACGCGGTAGCGAAGGCGGATGTGGTCCTGACCTTGGGCTGCCGGTTCGACTTCCGGCTGGCGTCCGGTGCGATGATCCCAGGGGATGCAAAGGTGATTCAGGTTCACACGGATATGAGGCAGATCGGCTTCAACCTGCGGGCGGACATCGGCATCGTTGGGGGAGCGGGGCCCGTAGCCAGTCAGCTGCTCGAGGCGGTCAAGAGCAAGCGGGACAAGCCAGCGACTGTCTCATGGACCGGTCAGGGCAAGAAGGGGCAGCAGCGGACCCTCGCCCCGGCGTATGCGGCGGACGGGATTCCCGTTCATCCCGCGCGATGTGCGGGTGAGGTGGCGAGGTTTCTTGCCGAAGAGGGGCGGGATTGGACGCTGATCTGTGATGGCGGCGAGGCCTCGGTGTGGATGGGGGGTGCGGCGACGGCGTATCACCCGGGGCAGATCCATGGATCGGGTGCAAATGGCACGATCGGCACGGGACCTTGCCTGGCTATCGGGGCATGGGTCGCGAACCGGAAGCCGGTATTGTGGTACACGGGCGACGGGAGCTTCGGGTTCTATGCCATGGAGCTGGACACGATGGCAAAGCTCGGGATTCCAGTGGTCTGCGTGATCTCCAACGACTCGGCCTGGGGCATGATCCGGTTGGCGGAGAAGTACGTCCGGCCTGATGAGGTTGAGGAGAAGGGCCACTGCAATGTCGAGCTTCACCCGATGCGGGCATACGAGAAGATGGCGGCGATGTGGGAAGGACACGGCGAGGTGGTCACTGACCCCGAACAGATCGTGCCGGCCATCAAGCGGGCGGTGGCCAATGGGAGGCCGTCGATCATCAATGTAGAGGTGGACCAGGTGAGCCTGTCGCCGTTCATCGCGGGGTACGCGAGCATGGTCAAGCCGGCCAAGTAGATCCCCGCGCTGCTCGCGTCGCTCTCGGCCTAGCCGATCCCCTCGGCCTCGATGCCCCGGGCGGCGAGGAGCGCGGCGAGATCGCCCGCAAGCAGCTTCGCCGCTTCCTCGTTCCCGCGCAGGCTGGCGTCCAGGTGCGCGAGGCCCAGTCCCTGGATCATCGCGTAGGCGTGCTCGCCTGGGCAAAGCTCGGCGCTCGTCTTCATCAACTCGAAAATCGCGCCGGTCGCCTCGGCGTCCGGGCTGTTCGCGACGATCATCGGACCCATGCTCTTGAACAGGTCGTGGACCTGCTCGACACCGTCACAGAAGTGGAAATGGTCCGAGTTGCGCAGCACGACCGCGCGGCAGGGCTGGGGCGTGCGGTCGATCAGCTCGCGCATCCCGTCGAGTGGGAGCAGCGTGTCGAATTCGGCGACGAGGTAGAGTGTGGGCACCTTGCGGCTCCAGCCCAGATCGAGCCGGTCGCGCAGCGGGTTCGTACCGGTGCCGCCCTCGCTGAACGGCGCGGAGCCTCCGGCCGGGGCGAGCGGGAGCGCCGCGCGGATGCGCTGGTCGCGCCCTGTCGTCTGGAGGGTGGTCCAGCCGCCGAAGCTGTGGCCTGTCATCCCGATGCGGTCGGGGTCCACCTGCACGGGACCGTCACCGGCCACGACGCGGTCGAGCACGAAGCTCGCGTCGAGCGGCCGATCCTCTATGAAGCGCTGGATGGTCTCGAGCGAGTCGGGCATGGTCGTCTGCCCTTCCATCGCCTGCTGAAACACGTCCGCCATGGTGTTCCCGACGTGGTCCAGCGACGCGACCGCGAAGCCGTGGCTTGCGAGGTGCGTGCAGAAGTGGGTCGTCTGGCGACGCTCTCCGCCATAGCCGTGGGAGAACAGGACGAGCGGGAAGCGGCCGTCGCGCGGCGCGGCGTCGCGCACCGCCGCTTGCGACGTCTCCGGCGCTACGGCCATCGGCTGGTACCGGTCCTGCGTTTCGGGATCGAGGTCCTGACCGCGGTGCGCATCGGTCGCCGGGTACCAGAACTCGACCGGCAGCGTGCGCTCGCGCGATGCGTCGGTCACCTCGAAGGTCCGTACGCCGGCCGGATAGTCGCCCCGCTCGAACGGGTCGTAGACGCTCATCGTCGTGCTCCTCTCGGGTTCCGAGTCCCCAGCTGGCGCGTCAGCTCCCGGCCCAAGCCCGTCCCGCCACCCGTGACCACCGCGAGCCGCCCGTCGAATCGGTCCATTCCGGTCCTCGGGGCGCCTAGCTCTTGCGCTCGGCGCCGATGAGCATTACGACCATGCGGCACGGCTCGTCGAACGGGTTGCGCCAGGCATGGCGTGTTCCGTTCTGCACGACCGTATCTCCCGGTCCGAGCTCCCGGGTCGCTCCGTCGTCCAGCTCGAGCACGACCCGGCCCGAGATCACGTACTCGAAGTCGATCGTATCGGTGGTGTGCATGCCGGGGGCGTCGGGCTCCATGTGCTCGGTCAGGCCCGGCAGCTTGGCGTCGAGCTCCGCGGTGATTGCCACCGGGTCGATGCCCCCGGCCGGGACGGCGGACGCCGCCGGCACGGTGAACATGGCGAAGCGAAAGCCCCCCACGGGCGGGAAGTAGCGCGGCGCGGGCCTGGGTCCGCCATCGTCGGGGAAGCGCGACACCTCGTCGCCCGCCCAGAGCAGGTGGAACTCGTTGCCCGGCAGGGCCTCCAGCGTCACGGGCGCGACCTCGCTGTCACTGGCGAAGATGGCCTTGCCCTCGGGCGAATGCCCGGTCACCACGCGTCGTACCTTCATGTGTCTTCCTCCACCGGGATCCGACGGCGCTCACCGTACCACAAGCGCCGCTGCGCAGCGCGCTTCGTCAATCGCCCGAAGCCAACGAAGCTGCCGCCCGGTGATCCGTTCGCTCAGCGCTGTGGGTGCTACGAGGGACCCGGCTTCTCGGCGACGGTTGTGACGATCGACGCTCCGCCGCGCCGATAGCTCTCCTTGCGCTCCGCGCTCCACTGGTCGATCTCGTCCCTCGGTACACCCACGGCCAGCCCGCGCTCGACGCCGGGCCGCGCTCGCATGCGCTGGAGCCAGGCGCGCACGTTGTCGAGTCCGTCGATCGAGACCCGTGCCCACTTGTGTGCGCGCACCCAGGGATAGAGCGCGAAGTCCGCGATCGACACTTCGTCGCACACGTATTCGCGCCCCTCGAGACGCCGCTCCAGCACCTCGAACAGACGGCGGCTCTCCCGGCCGTAGCGTTCGATCGCGTAGGGGACGGGCTCTTCGATGTAGCGGTTGAACGAGATCGACTGGCCCACCATCGGCCCGACGCCGCCCATCTGCCAGTGCAGCCACTGGAAGACGTCCCAACGCCGCTCCGGCTCGGTCGGAAGGAAGCGTCCGCTCTTCTCGGCCAGGTAGTGCAGGATGGCGCCGGACTCGAACAGGGTGCAGTCGCCGTCGCGAATGGCCGGAATGCGGCCGTTGGGCGAGATCTCGAGGAACCAAGCCTCGCGCTGCTCGCCTCGGAACAGATCGACCGTGCGAACCCTGTAGGGGAGTCCGCACTCCTCGAGCATGATCGTGATCTTCCAGCCATTGGGAGTGGCCGCCGTGAAGAGCTCGATCATCCCCCTCTCCCCGTCAGGAGCCCGTCGGAAAGGCGCGGGCCATGTCGCCGGCCAGGGTCGCCTCGATCCGCTCGAGCATCGCTTCGCGCAGGTGCCCGCGCGTGCCCGCGAAGGCCGCGCGGGGGAGCTGCGCCAGACGCTGCGATTCCTCGAGTGAGCCCGCGAAGAGGTCGTCCGGAGCGAGCACCCGGTCGAGGAAGCCCGCATCGACTGCGGATTCGGGCGAGTACATCTCCGCCTGGACGGTCGCGCGCTGCAGGTGACGCTTCGACAGCCGCTCGCGCGCGAACTCGACCAGGAAGACGGGCGCGGTCATG
>JBDHAL010000249.1:0-7134 GCA_039588075.1 Gemmatimonadota bacterium
CTCACTGATGTTTACCTGGAGACCCGGCGAAGCCTAGAGCTGAAGAACCAGGGCGGTGCGCGGGTCAAAGTAGACGACGTCGAGGTGCTGAGCTCCGATGCCGAGTCGATTTCCGGGGCGCTGGGATTCGTCACCCAGCTCACCTGGAACGTTTCCGGATCGGTCGGCCACTGGGGTCACATCCATCGGCGTACGAACCAGTACGAGGCCCGCTTCACGGTGATGGCGATCGACGGCGCCTGGAAGTTCACCGGATTGGAGTTGTTGCAGGAGCAACGTATCTAGCCGTCAGGAGGGACGGGCCGCCGGATGATCCGCGTAACAGATCTCGAGTTCAACTACGGCGAGGGAGAATTTCGGCTCCGCGTGCCTGATCTCGAGGTCGAGCGCGCCACGACCGCTGCCTTCATCGGACCCAGCGGCTCGGGCAAGACCACGCTCCTCAATCTGATCGCCGGGATAATCATCCCTCAGAACGGCCGTATAGTGACGAATGCGATCCGGGTCACAGACCTCTCCGACCGGGAGCGACGCAACTTTCGAATCGCCAACATCGGCCTCGTCTTCCAGGAATTCGAGCTGCTTGAGTACCTGACCGTCCTCGACAACATCCTGCTGCCCTACCGGATCAACCCGTCGCTTCGCCTGGAGAAGGACGTCCGCGGTCGCGCCGTCGAGCTTGCCGAGCGTATGGGGATCGCCGACAAGCTCGAGCGTCATCCCGGCAAACTGTCGCAGGGCGAGAGACAGCGCGTCGCCGTATGCCGTGCCGTCCTGCCGCAGCCGACACTCCTGCTCACCGACGAGCCGACCGGGAACCTGGATCCGGGCAACAAGGGTCGCGTGCTCGATATCATACTCGACTACGCCGAGGAGAGCGGCGCGACGCTGCTCACGGTAACGCACGACCACGATCTGCTTGACCGCTTCCAGCGGGTGATCGACATCAAGGAGTTCGGCGCCTTCGGCGACGAGCCGGCCGGAGGCGGCCGATGAGGCAAACGCTCTACCTCGCCTGGCGCTACCTGGCGTTTCATCGTCTGAAGACGGCCATCCTCGTCACGTCGATCACGCTGATCGTCTACCTGCCGATCGGCCTGCGGGTGCTCGTCGACCAGAGCTCGAAACAGCTGACCGCCCGCGCCGCGGCCACGCCGCTGATCGTGGGAGCGAAAGGCAGCCCGCTCGAGCTCGTCCTCAACACGCTCTATTTCCGGTCCGACTGGCCCGAGCCGATGCGCTTCGAGCAGGCCATCCAGATCGACACCTCCGGTCTCGCCCTCGCCATCCCCATGTACGTTCGCTTCCAGGCGCAGGGTAATGCGATCGTCGGGACGAGCTTCGAGTACTTCGAGTATCGCGGCCTGGAAATCGCCGCAGGTCGCCAGCTCGGCATGCTGGGGGAGTGTGTTCTCGGATCGCGCGTGGCCGATGCGTTGGGCGCCGCGCCGGGTGACTATGTTCTGTCGTCGCCCGAGAGCGTGTTCGACCTCGCCGGTGTCTACCCGCTGAAGATGCGCGTGGTCGGTGTTCTCGGTTACTCCGACAGCGCGGATGACGACGCGATCTTTGTCGACGTTAAGACGGCCTGGATCATCCAGGGACTGGGACACGGCCACCAGGACCTGACCCGACCCGAGGCGCGTGGCGGCGTTCTCATGCGAGACTCGACGAACGTCGTAGCCAACGCCGCGGTCGTGCAGTACAACGAGATCACCGAGGAGAACATCGAGAGCTTTCACTTCCACGGTGACCTGTCGGAGTATCCGGTCACGGCGGTGGTCGTTGTGCCGCCCGACCAGCGCTCGTCGGCGATTCTGCAGGGACGATACGAGTCCGCCGACCAGGTCGCCCAGGTCGCCCGGCCCGAGAACGTGATGAATGAGCTCCTCGCGACCATCCTCACCGTGCAGAGCTTCATCACCGCTGGCGCTGTCATCGTCGGGCTGGCGACTCTGGCGACGGCGGCCCTGGTGTTCATGCTTTCGCTGCGACTGAGGAGACGCGAGATCGAGACGCTGTTCAAGATCGGCGGCTCGCGGGCCAGCGTTGCGACGATCATGACTTCGGAGATCGTCGTGGTTCTGCTGGCGGGTGTGCTGCTGGCCGGCGGCTTGACGTTCCTTACCAGCCAGTTCGGGTCGGCAGCGATCCGCGCCTTCATCCGAATGTGACGTCCCTGATCGTGAGAACAAAGGAAAGGCTTGGAGGCGACATGCGTGTCTTGGTGGCGGCGCTCGGTCTGGCGACGATTCTGGCGCCGGTCTCGCTGTTTGCGCAAGAAGACGAGGGTCAGGGCAGGCAGAGAACGGAGCTTCGCGGAGGGCCGGGCCCCTATCGCGTCGACATGTGGTATACAGAAAACGCCTTCATCATGCGAAAGGTGCGCCCCGAGTTTTTCTTCCAGCAACTGGATGGCGGATCTAGGTGGACTGCACCCGTCGAAGCGGAGTGGGCGCTCGTACCGGATTTCGCTCTGACGCTCGACGTCCCATTGAATGGTAACGATATCGAGGGGGATTCGAGCGAGGCCGGACTCGGCGACATATCCGTCGGGGCCAAAGCGGCGGCGATCAACCGGCCCAACCTGATCCTGTCGTTCGCGGGAGTGCTGGAAATGCCAACCGGCGACGAGGAGAAAGGCCTGGGCGAGGGCTCATGGAACCTCGAGCTGGCGCCGCGGCTCTGGCTGCCGTTCGGCCCGCAGGATCGCGTTGAATTCCAGGTCCACGCTCCGGTCACGATCCCGCTAGAAAGCGGAGAGAGCACCACTGGCGAGGTGAACGTCGCGCTCGCCTGGACGACCGTGATCGCCGTCACCGTGCTGGTCGAGGGGATCACCGAATTCTCGTTCGACGATGGTGACCCGAGCTATTGGGTCGCGCCCGGGTTTCAGTGGCAGCTCCCGGGGGGCTTCATGGTGGGCGCATCGCTGAGACTGCCGCTCGACGGCCCCGAGACGGAGGGTGAAGATTATGTGCTGGCCATCGGTGTCCTAAGAGAGTGGGAGCTCCCATTCGAGAACTAGCGGAGTGTTCGTGATGTGTCGTCGGTTGACATTCGCAAGCGTAACGGCCATTGCGATGACGGCCTTGTCAGGCGGTTGCGGCGAACCGCGGCAGGGAGACGAGTCATCAGGGAGCGCGAGCTTTGAAGACGGTAGGCTGACCGTCTATGTCGTCAACTACCCGCTTCAGTATTTCGCCGAGCGAATCGGCGGTGACCTGGTCGATGTCGCGTTCCCGGCGCCGCCCGGCGAAGACCCGGCCTACTGGTCACCCGACATGCAAGCCGTCTCCGCCTATCAGGGGGCGGATCTCATCCTGCTCAACGGGGCCGACTACGCGAAGTGGGTTGGGCGGGTGACGCTTCCCGCATCGAAGCTGGTCAACACATCGACGGCTTTCGCCGATACCTATTTGCCGGTCGAGGGCTCGGTGACGCATAGCCACGGGCCGGAAGGCGAGCACGCCCACGGCGAGATCGCCTTCACCACCTGGCTCGATCCAACCCTCGCCGTGGAGCAAGCTCGTGCCATCCAGCTTGCATTCGAGAGGCGGATGCCGGAAGGCGCGGCGAGCTTCCGAGATGGATTCGCCTCGCTCGAGCGCGATCTTTTGGATCTCGACGCGAGCTTTGCCGAGCTGACAGCTGGAAGCGGGCTACCGCTGGTGGCTTCGCATCCCGTGTACCAGTACCTTGCGCGGCGCTACGACCTCGATCTAGAGAGCGTGCATTTCGAGCCCGGCGCGGATCCCGGCGACCGCGGCTGGTACGACCTGCGGCAGCTGCTCGTCGAACATCCGGCGAAGTGGATGGTGTGGGAAGGTGAACCCCTGCCACCGGTGGCAGACCGGCTTTCGGAGCTGGGCGTGACGAGCGTCGTATTCGATCCCTGCGCCAACGCACCTGCCAGCGGCGACTACCTTTCGGTGATGCGGGAAAACGCGAGTTCACTGGCGGACGTCTTTGGCAATGAGTAGGCGGTTTGAAAGATAGGCGGTACACGCGCCGCATTGAAACGGAGCCCATCGACATGAACATGTCCGGCATCGACCAGGAGAAGTTTCGGAAGATCTTTTTGCTGATCCTGGTGGCATTCATCTCGTTCCTCTTCTTCCGGATGATCGACAGCTTCCTGGTAACGCTCTTTATGGCCGCGATACTCAGCGGAATGAGCTATCCGCTTTACAAGAAGCTGCTGGGTTGGTGTAGGGGCCACCAGGCGATTGCCTCCGGAGTGACGATCGTCATCGTGCTGGTCGTGATCATCGTGCCGCTAACGGCGTTCTTCGGCTTGATCACCGCAGAGGCGGTACAGATCGCCCAGGGCGTGGCGCCCTGGGTGGAGCAACAGATTCAGCAACCGAATGAGCTCGAGCGACTGCTCGAGCGCCTACCTTTCGCGGAGCCGCTGGCGCCCTACCAGGACCAGATCGCAACCAAGGCGGCTCAGTTGGCAGGGAACATCGGCACGTTCATCGTCAACAGCCTCGCCGCCGGCACCAAGGGTACGGCCACGTTCTTCTTTCACCTCTTCGTCATGCTGTATGCGATGTTCTTCTTCTTGATGGATGGTCGCACGCTTCTGAACAAGATCCTCTACTACATGCCGCTCGCCCCTGAAGATGAGAACCGTATGGTCGAGAAGTTCGTCTCGGTCGCCCGCGCGACGATCAAGGGCACGCTGATCATCGGAATCGTCCAGGGCGGGCTGGGCGGGTTGGCTTTCGCGGTGGTGGGAATAAAGGGAGCCGCGTTTTGGGGCACGGTGATGGGGGTGCTATCGATCATCCCCGGTGTCGGAACGGCCCTCATTTGGCTTCCGGCGGACATCATGCTGTTCGCCAGCGGCCATATCACCGCTGGTATCTTGCTGTTCATCTGGTGTGCCGCGGTCGTAGGAACCGCCGACAATATCTTGAGGCCGTGGCTGGTCGGGAAGGACACCAAGATGCCCGACCTGCTCATCATGCTCGGCACGCTCGGGGGACTCCTCCTGTTTGGCGCCGCGGGGATCGTGATCGGTCCCATCATCGCGGCCTTGTTCGTGACGATATGGGATATATACGGTCACGCCTTCAAGGGGTACTGTTTCGACAACGACAACGACAACGATAACGACAGCGACAGCGACAGCGAGAAGCGAGAAAGAGTCTGCTCGGCTGCTGGGCATCTCGCTTCTCGTTTCTCGTTGTCGTTGTCGTTGTCGAAATAGACAGCTGCCAAAGCTGTCCATCTAGCGTTTGATCAACTCGTTCATAGCCCCAGCAGCCGGGCGGCGTTTCCGCCCAGGATAGCGGCCCTGGCTTCGTCCGAGATGTCCAGAGTTCGGATGCTCTCGACCATCGAGCTCAGACTGCCGATCTGGTGCGGGTAATCGCTGCCGGCTACCAGGTGGTCGGCGCCGGCAAAATCGATGGCGAACTGCAGCGCTCGTGAATCGAAGTTGACGGTGTCGTAGTAGAACTTCTTGAGGTATTCGCTGGGTGGTCGCGTGATGTTCGCCCGGCACTCCTCGAAGGCGTGGTAGCCGCGGTCCAGCCTCTCGGCCAGGTAGGGGATCGCTCCGCCCAGGTGCGCCAGCACCCAGTTTAGCTTGGGGAATCTCTCGACGACGCCGCTGAACACCAGGCCGGCCGCCGCCAGCGTGGTGTCGAAGGTGAACCCGACGAGGGGCATCAGCCAGAATTCCGTCATCGCTTCCACGCCAACCGGATGGGTGGGGTGGATGTAAAGGGTCGCGCCGGCCGCCTCGGCCTTCTCGTAGAGCGGCCAAAACCGCTCGTCGCTCAGCGGAACGCCGTTCACGTTGCCGAACAGCATGAATCCGCTGAAGCCGAGCTCGCCGGTTGCACGCTCGAGCTCGACGACCGAAGCGGCGGGATCGTTGAGAGGGAGAGTTGCCAGCGCCGTGAAGCGGTCGCCCCTGTCACGTACTATCGCCGCCAGGGCGTCGTTCACCATACGTGCGAAACCCGCTGACCGGTCCGCCGGATGAACCTGAACCCCAGGGGAAGTGAACGTGAGCACCTGCATGTCTATGCCGGCATCGTCCAGCACGCCCTGCCTGAACTCGATGTCGCGATGGCCCCTCACGGCGATGTTGGCGTCACCTGGAGAGTGCAGGACCGGGTTGCCGTCGGAGTCCCGGGTGACGCTCACGCTGGTCTCCTGTGATTGCAGCGCGTCGATGTATTCGGGCGGGTAGTAGTGGTTGTGAAAGTCGATGATCCTCACTGTGTCGCCGCTCCTGTTTCAGGATGTCTCGCTCTCCAGAAATAATAGACCGGAAGACCCAGCGCCACGATCAAGAGTCCCG
Source organism: Gemmatimonadota bacterium (assembly GCA_039588075.1). Classification (GTDB taxonomy): domain Bacteria; phylum Gemmatimonadota; class Gemmatimonadetes; order Palauibacterales; family KS3-K002; genus JBDHAL01. The sequence goes on from JBDHAL010000249.1 coordinate 6,323, forward strand.
AGGCGCTCTCGGTCGGGTCGGACACGATCTGGTTCAGCACGATGGCCGCCGACGACAGGGTGAAGAGGACCGGAACGACGGGGTAGCCCCAGACTCTATACGATGGCTCGTAGCCCGGGCGCCGGCGCAAAAGCAACAGTCCCACGGCCATCAGGCCGAAGAAGATCCACTCCGTGTAGATGACGCGGGTGAACAGGGCGCGATAGGTACCGGTGGCGACGAGGACCGACGACCAGACGGCCTGGAGGATGATGGCCCTGTGCGGAGTGCGGTGCTTGGGATGGATCTCTCCCAGCCAGCCAAACAGGAGTCCGTCGCGCGCCATCGAGTAGTACACCCGGGGGCCGGCCAGGATGATGCCGCTGAGCGCACCGAAGGTCGAGAAGATGACGAGGACGGAAACTACATCTGCGCCACCGGCACCCATGACGGCGGCCGCGGCATCGGCGGCGACCCGTGTGGACGTGGTGACGGTTCCGAGAGGTAGCACGAAAAAGTAGACGGCGTTCAGCGCCACATAGGATGCGGTGACGATGAGCGTCCCGAGCAGCAGCGCCCTCGGGATTGTCTTCTTTGGGTCGACCGTCTCTCCGGCGGCGTAGGTCACCATGTGCCATCCGCCGAAAGCGAAGAGGCCGGCGACCAGGGCCAGCGCGAAATCCTGGGCGGGCACCTCACCGAGGGTCAGGCCGCCGGTCGCCTCCGGCATGGGCGATCGCGGACCGATCGCGAAGCCGATCAGGATGATCACGACTATCGCGAACACCTTTCCTATGGTGAAGGTCGTCTGAACGATGCTGCCCTGCCGGACG
>JBDHAL010000250.1:0-5066 GCA_039588075.1 Gemmatimonadota bacterium
TCCGACCTCACGGTCCACGCCGTCATGGTCGCGCCGCTATTGATCGGCAACCGACTGGTCGGCGCCATCGCCAGCGTGCACGCCGATCCCGAGCGGCTGTTCGGTCCCGACGACCTGCGCCGGCTCGAGATGTTTGCGCCGCAGGCCGCCATCGCCATCGAGAACGCCCGGCTCTACACCGAGGCTCAACAGCAAAAGCAGTACTTCGCCGAGCTGGTCGACAAAAGCCCGGTGGCGATCGTCACCCTCGACGTGAATCACGACATCGTTTCCTGCAACCCGGCCTTCCAAACGCTGTTCGGCTACTCGCAGGACGAGGTGATCGGCCGCAACCTGGACGAGCTGATCACCACGAAGGCCACGCTCGAGGAAGCCGTCTCCTATACCGAGGAAGCCCTGGCCCACACGATACACGGCATCGGACAGCGGCAACGGAAAGACGGCAGCCTGGTGGATGTCGAAGTGCTGGGCGTGCCGGTGTTCGTGGACGGCAAGCGGGTGGGCCTGATGGGGCTTTACCACGACATCACCGAACTGTCGCACGCCCGCGAGCAGGCCGAGGCGGCCAACAGCGCCAAGAGCCAGTTCCTCGCCAGCATGAGCCACGAGCTGCGCACACCGCTCAACGCCATCATCGGCTACAGCGAGATGCTCGAGGAGGAGGCCGAGGATGTCGGGCAGGAGGATTTCATCCCCGACCTGCAGAAGATCCACTCGGCCGGCCAGCACCTGCTGGCGCTGATCAACGACATACTGGATCTGTCGAAGATCGAAGCCGGTAAGACCGAGTTTTTCCTGGAGAGTTTCGACGTCCAACAGGTCATAGAAGACGTGGCCGTCACCGTCCGCCCGCTGGTCGACAAGAACGATAACCGGCTCGAGATAAAGTACTCCGACAACCTGGGAACGATGCACGCGGACCTGACGCGGACCCGCCAGGTGCTGTTCAATCTCCTCTCCAACGCCAGCAAGTTCACGGAAAAAGGCACCATCTCGCTGGAGGCTCATCGCGACCAGGAGGGCGACGGCGACGATGAAATCGTATTCCGTGTTAGTGACTCCGGGATCGGCATGACGTTGGAGCAACTGAGTCGCGTGTTCGAGGCTTTCTCACAAGCCGAGGCATCGACCACTCGAAAGTATGGCGGCACGGGGCTCGGCCTGCCGATCAGCCGCCGCTTCTGTCAGATGATGGGTGGTGACATCACCGTGGATAGCGAGATCGGCGTGGGCTCCGCCTTCACTGTCCGCCTACCCGCAAAGGTCACCGACCCAAATGCCAAGCTCTCTCAGGACGATCAAGAATCCGAGCCGGGCCGCCGTCTGGTGGCCGCCGGCGGTGAAGAGGACCGCTCATGAACAGATCTCATCACGACGCCGCCCCGGCGCAGATGCGTTCGGCGCTGCTCGGCCTCAGCACCCAAATCGCCGAGGCCCAGGATGAAGAAGCGGTTTGCCGCAGCGTAGTGGGCGCTCTGCACAATGAGATCTTCGGTTTTGACGGCGTCGGCATCTTCCTCGCCGGAACCGCCTCTTTCGAGCCGGCGCTCAAGGCGAGCGCCGGGGAATTCGCTGGCGCAGGCGGCTCGGTCTCCGAGTTGAAGATTCCCCTTAGAATCGACCAAAGCGCCATCGGTGAGCTGGTGGTGCGGCGCGGCCGCGGCCGCGCCTTCGACAAGGGCGATCTCGAGATCCTTGGCGCCGCCGCCAACCAGACCAGCATCGCCATCGGCCGGGCGCGCTTGCTTGCGGCGGAGCGTCACCGGATCGATGAGCAGCGCGCGCTGCTCGCTACGCTCGCCGATCTCTCCGGTGAGCTGGAATTGGACAAACTTCTCCAGTCGGTGTTGGAGCGCGCTGTCGGCCTGCTCGATGTGACCGGCGGCGAGCTCGCGATATACGAGCAGACTAAGGAGGAGCTGGTCATCGCAGCCACCTTCAACATGGGCACCGATGAAACGGGCACGCGCATGGCCCTCGGCGAGGGCGCCATGGGCCAGGTGGCCGAGACGCACGAGCCGCTGATCATCCCACGCTACCAGGATTGGGAAGGTCGCTCTTCCCAATACACGCAGACCACCATCCAGTCGGTGGTGGCGGCCCCGCTCATGATCGGCAATCGCCTGGTAGGGGCCATCGCAAGCGTCCACTCGGACCCGACGCGGAAGTTCGGCGAAGCGGACCTACGGCTGATCAATCTCTTCGCCGCCCAGGCCGCCATCGCAATCGAAAACGCGCGCCTGTTCTCCGAAGAGCGTCTGCGCGCCGAAGAACAGCAGGCACTCCTCGACACCCTCGCCGACCTCTCCGGCGAGCTGGAGCTCGATAAGCTGCTGCACGCCGTGCTCGAGCGCGCCGTCAGCCTGCTCGACGTGACCGGTGGTGAGCTGGCAATCTACGAGGAAGCCGCCGAAGAGCTGGTGATCCGCGCCAGCCACAACATGCCCAGCGACGCGGTGGGCACGCGGATGCGAATCGGGGAAGGCGCCATGGGCCACGTCGCCGAGACACACGAGCCCCTGATCATTCCGCGATACCAGGAGTGGGCGGGCCGTTCATCCAAGTACACGCAGGGCGAGATCCAGTCGGTGATGGCAGCACCGCTGCTCATCGGCAACCGACTTGTCGGCGCCATCGCCAGCGTGCACTCGGATCCGACGCGGGTGTCCGGCGAGGCAGACCTTCGCCGACTCAACATGTTCGCGCCACAGGCCGCCATCGCCATAGAGAACGCGCGCCTCTTCGCGTCGGCGCACCGGTATTTCGAGGATCTCGTCCTCAACAACCCCGTCGCGATCGTCAGCGTCGATCTCGACATGAACATCACTTCTTGTAACCCCGCCTTCGAGAAGCTGTTCGGGTACGAGCAGGGCGAGGTGATGGGCACCAACCTCGACCATCTCGTCACCGACGAGGTGACCCTATCCGAGGCCGAGGGCTACACCGAGGAGGCGTTCGCCGGCCGCAAGTCTATGGGCATCGGGCGACGGCGGCGTAAGGACGGCACCTATATCAATGTGGAGATCTTCACGATCCCCGTCATCGTGGACGGCGAGCGCGTCGGCATCATGGCGCTCTATCACGACATCGGCGAGCTGCTCCAGGCGCGCCACGACGCCGAAGCCGCCAGCAGCGCCAAGAGCCAGTTCCTCGCCAGCATGAGCCACGAGCTGCGCACGCCGCTCAACGCCATCATCGGCTATAGCGAGATGCTGCAGGAGGAAGTGGCGGACCTGGGACTCAGCGACCTCGCACCCGACCTGCACAAGATCCGCTCGGCGGGCAAGCACCTGCTCTCGTTGATCAACGACGTGCTCGACCTGTCGAAGATCGAGGCGGGCAAGATGGAGCTGTACGTCGAAGCATTCGATGTGGCGCCCGCGGTCGAAGATGTGGCGACCACCGTGCGCCCCCTGGTTGAGAAGAACGGCAATCAGCTCGTGGTGAACTGCGCGGACGATGCCGGCTCCATGCACTCCGACACGACCCGCATCCGCCAGGTGCTGCTGAACCTGCTCTCCAACGCCAGCAAGTTCACCGAGAACGGGACCATCAACCTCGACGTCACCCGCGAGCGTGATGGTACGGGAGACTGGATGAACTTCCGGGTGAGCGACACGGGCGTCGGCATGACGCCCGAGCAGCTGAGCCGGCTGTTCGAGGCCTTCTCGCAAGCGGAGGCATCGACGTCCCAGAAGTACGGAGGCACGGGCCTCGGCCTGGCTATTTCACGGAGCTTCTGCGAGTTGATGGGCGGCGACATCACCGTCGAGAGCAAGGAGAATGTGGGCTCCACGTTCACGGCAAGAGTCCCCGCCGAGGTCCCGGGCAGCCGGCGCGAGGCCGCGGCGGCGGCCGCCCACCAACCGATCGACACGGCGGCCGCCACGGCGCTACAGGCCGGGACCCTGCTCGTGATCGACGACGACCCGACCGCCCGAGAGCTGATGCGGCGGTTCTTCGGTAAGGAAGGCTTCCGGGTCGAGGAGGCGGCGGACGGCGCGGCGGGCCTGCGGCGCGCCCGGGAGTTGAGACCGGACGTCATCACGCTGGACGTCCTGATGCCCGGCATGGACGGCTGGGAAGTTCTGTCGGCGTTGAAGGCCGACCCCGATCTCTCGGAGATCCCGGTGATCATGGTCTCCATCATCGACGACGTGAACATGGGGTTCGCGCTCGGGGCGTCCGACTACGTGACCAAGCCGATCGATCGCGGGCGACTCGCCGCGATACTCAAGCGCTTCGCAACCGAGCGCGGGTCGCGTTCGGTTCTCGTCGTCGAAGACGACTCCGCCACACGTACCTTGTTGCGCCGCCTGTTGGAGAAGGAGGGCTGGAAGGTGACCGAGGCCGAGAACGGACGGGTCGCCCTCGATTGCCTGAACGGCGAGCAGCCGGAACTCATCCTGCTCGACCTGATGATGCCGGAGATGGACGGCTTCGAGTTCATCGACGAGTTGCGGCGGCGCGAGAACCAGACGCCGATTCCCACCGTCGTCATCACGGCCAAGGACCTGACCAAGGAGGACCGGGAGCGGCTCAACGGAGGGGTCGATCGGGTGGTGCAGAAGGGAGCGTACAGTCGCGATGAACTTCTGGCCCAGGTCCGCGACCTCGTCGCGTCCTACTCCGCCGGCGGAGCGGCCCCATGAGCAGGGCGCGCGGGGGCACCAAGGCACCGACGGCGCCGAAGGGCGAGGCGGCCCGCAGACAGGCGGCGCTGCTCCGGCTCAGCACCGAGATCGCCGCCGCCAGCACCGAAACGGAAATCTGCGAAGCCGTGGCCCACGGTCTCTACGATGAATCGCTGGGCTACGACTTCGTGGCGGTCCTCCTGGTCGATGAGAATACCGGCGACCGGGTTCTGACCGCTTCCATCGGCTGGGCCGAGGCGCCGCGCGGCCTGCGGGTCAAACCGGGTGAAGGCCTGAGCGAGCGACCGCTACTCGATGGGCAGCTTCACTACACTCCCGAGGTTACTCAGGACAGCCGCTACCTGCCCACCCGCAACGAGGGATCGGAAGTCGACGTGCCGATCCAGATCAACAAGAAACTGGTCGGCGTCC
>JBDHAL010000251.1:0-4955 GCA_039588075.1 Gemmatimonadota bacterium
GATGAGCACGCACCTCGACTACCTGCGCCGCTTTGGCTCAGGTAATGGTGAGTCGGTCGCGACCGAGATGGAGCTCGTCCCGGTCAGCGAGAAGGTCAAGGACGTCTTCAACCGGCCGCTTGAAGAGTTCGACATCTCGGTCCGCTCGCGGCACACGCTGGAGAAGGGTAATATTCGCACACTCGGAGATATCGCGCGCAGGACCGAGGACGACATCCTGCAAATCGAGAACTTCGGCCGCAAATCGCTTCAGGAGGTCGAGGACCTGCTCGCCACGCACGGCCTGCAGTTCGGCATGAAGTTCCAGGAGGGCGACGACGGCGAGCTCTTCCTCCAGCGCGAGAGCATCGACGGCGATAACGAGTAACGTTTCGACGGGGAACTTGTCGTGAGGCATAGAAGGAAGGGAAAACAGCTTAGCCGGACCGCGAGCCACAGAAAGGCGATGCTGTCCAACATGGCAACGAGCCTGTTCCGGCACGAGCGCATCAACACCACCACGGCCAAAGCGAAGGAGTTGAGGCCGTTCGCCGAGCGCCTGATTACCCTGGCGCGGCGCGGTGACCTGCATGCGCGCCGGCAAGCGGCACGCACAATCCACGACAAGGAAGCGCTGAAGAAGCTCTTCGACACGCTGGGACCGCGTTATGCGGACCGCCCCGGAGGGTACATGCGCATTCTCAAGTTGGGTCAGCGCAAGGGCGACGGTGCCCAGGTCGCTGTGGTTCAGCTGGTCGAATAAATAACCGCTTCGCGTGAGGGAAAGCACATGTCTAGTGTGCTGGAGAAGTTGATGGCGCGCACCTGGCCGTGGGCGGTCGGTGCCACGCTAATGGTCTTCGGGTTCATGATCTGGCTCTACGCAGAGTCGTCCTCGCTGGGCACGGGAGACGTGGTCGCCGATACGACCGTGTCCGCCGTTCCAATGATCGCCGACACGGCCTTCATCGCCAACCCGCAGGCCTACTACGGTCGTCGCATCCTGATCACCCCGGTCAAGGTCGAAGAGCTGCTCGGGCGGGCGGCGGTGTTGGTGACAGTGGCCGACACGATGGGCTACCCGTTGATACTCGACCGTCCGGTCTTCGAGTCCGAGATGACGATCATCGGTGGCGACAATCTGTCGATCGCCGGCTGGGTCTACGCGCTCAACGACTCGTTGCTGAACGTGTACGCTCAGCGCGGTCTGTTCGAGCCCGAGCAGAGAGAAAAGCTGGAGGGGAAGAGCACGTTCTTCCTGGTCGACTCGCTCGACTTCGTGTTTCCTGAGGAGACCGGCGGCGCTCCCGGGATGTGACGGCCCGGGTGGTCCGACGAGCACTAATATGAGGAGAGAAGCATAATGGCACGGGTTTGCTACTCGTGTGGAAAAGGCCCTGCTGTGGGCAACAACGTAAGCCACGCGAACAACAAGACGAAACGGCGCTGGTTGCCGAACCTGCAGCGCGTGCGCGTCCTCGAGGACGGGCAGGTGAAGCATGTTCGCGTTTGCTGTCGCTGTATTAAGTCGGATAAGATCCGCAAGGCACCCTGACGGCTACAAACAGGCGATGGGCAAATCGGCCGGCGTGGTCGCGCTGTTGAGCGCATGAACCACGCCGGCCGATCTCGTTGGCTTGGCGGCCGGACTTCCGCGGACGATCGCCTGCGCTGGGTGGCCGGGCTTCTCTCGGCCGCTAGACGTCTACCTGGGTGACGTTGGTCCGCGTCTTCCCGGGCACGAAGCCGGGAGGCGCCTCGAGCGGAAGGATCTGGACGTTCACGTACACCTCTTCCTTGCCGATCTCGGTATCGACCAGGTGCTTCGGGAACTCCTCCGTGTAAGAGAGCTCCACCTCTGCCTTGGACGGGATGATGTAGTGCCGCTTCACATAGGCGTCGGGCTGGCCGAACGTCTCAGCCGGCGTCAACTGCGAAAGCCGGTCGTCTGAAACGGTATCCTCTTCCATGAACTCGTACTGGAAGAGCCAGCGGTGGCCTACCTCTTTCTCTTCGAAGCGGATCTTTGCTTCCAGCTTGAAGATCACGAACTCTCCTGATAGCTCGTGATCCAGGTTGGCGCTTATGAAGCTCGCCATAGGTCGGCTCCTTTCGTGCTAGCAGCGAGCACCGGCAGTTTCACCACGCAGCGCAGTTTGCTTGATTCTGAACCCTGCAATATGAGGCCGATGACAGGGGCGTGCAATAACGCCCCCATCGGTGGCGCTAGTGCCAGCCGCCCGGCGGCCGCCGAAGCGAAAACCGGCCGGTCGCCCGATGGTCTAACTGCTTCCCCTGCGGCAACTTGCGGCAGGCATCGGTTGCTGCGCCGGACGCGCGGGCCCATATTTTGCCCGGGACGAGCGGGTCGGTGGCGAAGAGAGAACATGAAAGCATGTCCAAGCTGAGCAACATAGAGGGTCGCCCACTGGAGGGCCGTCGGATCGCCGTGACGCGGCCGCCGGCCCAGGCTGTTGCGCTCATAACCGGCCTGCTGGAGCTCGGCGCCACGCCGATCGAGTCGCCGACGATTCGTATCGAAGACCCGCCCGATCCGGCGCCGCTGCGACGAGCCATGGAACGGCTCGGCGCTTACGACTGGATCGTCTTCACGAGCGCCAACGGGGTGGAGCGCTTCTGGGCGGAGCTGGACAGGTCGAGCTCGGCGGGGGAACTTCCGGAAGGCATCCGGCTGGCGGCGATCGGGCCGGCGACGGCGGAGGCCGTGGAACGACGGGGCCTGCGTCTGGATGTGGTCCCTTCCGAATACGTCGCCGAAGCGGTGGCCGAGGCCCTCACCGCGGCCGACGGCATGGCGGGTCGGCGGATCCTGTTGCCGCGAGCGGCCGGCGCGCGGCAGGTTCTGCCGGAGCGCCTGCGGGCTGCGGGCGCCGAGGTGGACGAGATCGTCGCCTACGAATCACGACCGGACCCGGAAGGGATAGAAGCCTTGCGGGCCGCTATAGAGAGCGACTCGGTCGATATGGTCACCTTCACCGCGGCTTCCACGGTACGGCACTATGTCGAGGTGGCCGGCCCCGACATGGGAGCGGCGCGCGTCGCCGTTATCGGCCCGATCACCGCCCGAGCGGCGCGCGACGCCGGTGTTCGCGTCGACGCCGAGGCCAGCGAATACACCGTTGCAGGGCTTTTGCGGGAGATCAGCAACTACTTTGCTGGTATATTATAGTGAACGTCGAACATCGGACATCGACCATCGAACGTCGAGAATACTTCCCGATGTTGAACCTCGAGCATCGAGAACTGAACATCGAACATTGATGCCCATTGCGCACGCAGGTCTGCTTAGCACCTCAATGTTCGATGTAAAACGTCCAACGTTCGACGTTCAGGCTCGGGCAGCATTCTCGACGGTCGATGCTCGATGTTCAATGTTCAATGTTCACTCTCCGAATACCACCACGGGAGCCGCAAATTGATGTCCAGCTTTCCTATATATCGTCCAAGACGCCTCCGCCGGACCGAGCGACTGCGGGCCATGGTCCGCGAGACCAGCGTCCGGCCCATCGACCTCATCGCTCCCCTGTTCGTGACCTACGAGGACGGCAGGCATCCGGTGGCGGCCATGCCGGGCGTCGAGCAGATGTCGGTGGACGCGACGGCCGAGGAAGCGGCGCGACTCGAGTCGCTCGGCGTGGGCGGGATCATCCTCTTCGGCATACCGGAATCCAAGGATTCCAGAGGCAGCGGTGCCTACGACGCTGACGGAATAGTGCAGCGTGCGGTCCGCGCCATCAAGGAACGTACGAGCGACCTGTTGGTGATCACCGACGTGTGTCTTTGCGAGTACACCGACCATGGCCATTGCGGCCTGCTCACGCCTGAGGGTGAAGTCGACAACGATCCGACCCTCGAGCTTCTGGCGCTCAGCGCGCTGTCCCACGTGGAGGCCGGTGCCGACATGGTGGCGCCGAGCGACATGATGGATGGGCGGGTGGCTGCGATCCGGCGGACGCTGGACGAGTCGGGTTTCGCCGGTGCTCCGATCATGTCGTACGCGGTTAAGTACTCTTCCGCCTTCTATGGACCGTTCCGCGAGGCGGCGGACTCGGCGCCCCAGTTTGGCGATCGCAAGGCCTACCAGATGGACCCGGCGAACACCGACGAGGGAGTGCGCGAGGCGCTGATGGATATCGAGGAAGGCGCTGACATCATCATGGTGAAACCGGCGCTGCCTTACCTGGACGTCATATTCCGGGTCAAGCAGGAGACCGGCTACCCCGTGGCCGCATACCAGGTGTCAGGCGAGTACAGCATGATCAAGGCGGCGGCGGAACGCGGCTGGATCGACGAGGAGCGGGTGATGAAAGAGGCCATCGGGTCGATACGGCGGGCCGGCGCCGACATTATCCTGACCTACTACGCCGGCGAACTGGCTAAACTGCTTGGAGACTGAACCGTGAGTGAGGAAGCTCGAGCGCTGATCGAGAAGATCGAGGCCCGCGAAGCCAGCATCGGCGTGGTGGGACTCGGATACGTGGGCTTGCCGCTCGCCGTGGAGTTCGCCCGGGCGGGTCACTCCGTCGTCGGCTTCGAGGTATCGGTCGACAAGGTCGAAGCCATCGGCCGCTGCGAGTCCTACGTGGGTGACGTGCCGAGCCGGCAGCTCGCCGATGTCGTGAAGGGCGGACGACTCGAGGCCACCCTCGACTATGGCCGGCTGGCTGAAGTCGACGCCATCTGCATCTGCGTGCCCACACCGCTCAACAAGACGGGTGATCCGGACGTCTCGTACATCATGTCCGTCACGGAGTCGATCGGGCAAACGATCCGGCCGGGGCAGCTGGTCGTCCTCGAATCCACGACCTATCCCGGCACGACCCGCGAAGTGCTGCTCCCGGCTCTGGTGCGCGGTGGCATGACGGTCGGCGCCGACTTCTTCCTCGCCTTCAGCCCGGAGCGGGTCGACCCGAGCAATCCCGTCTGGAACATCCACAACACGCCAAAGGTAGTCG
>JBDHAL010000252.1:0-4941 GCA_039588075.1 Gemmatimonadota bacterium
CCACGGGAGGATCATCCGCGACAGGGCTCAGTTGCGCCGCCTGATCGAAGCGTCGACGGATACGATCCGCGACGCGTACGCGACGGGAAGTGATCCGGTCGAGGAAACCATCGACCGGGCCGAGCAGCGGGTGTTCCAGGTCTCGCAGTCCGGGCAACGGAAGGGCTTCGTCTGGATCAAGGAGATACTCTGGCCGGCGTTCGAGCACATCGAGAAGCTGCAACAGGCAGGTGGCGGAATCACCGGCGTGCCCAGCGGGTTCCCCGACCTCGATCAGCTCACGGCCGGGTTTCAACCCGCCGATCTCGTCATCGTCGCCGGGCGTCCCTCGATGGGCAAGACCTCGATCGTCCTCAACTTCATCCAGCACGTCGCTATCGAGGGCGGAACGCCCGTCGCCTTCTTCTCCCTCGAGATGTCCAAGGAGGCGATCGTCCAGCGCCTCCTCTGCGCCGAAGGCCAGGTCAACTCATCGCACCTCAGGCACGGCAAGCTCACGGAGCAGGAATACATGCAGTTGGCCACCGCCGCAGGCCACCTGAACACCGCACCTGTGTGGATCGACGACACTCCGGCCATCACCGCCCTCGAGGTGCGCGCCAAGGCGCGGCGCCTGCGAGCCGAAGTTGATCTTGGGTTGATCGTGGTCGATTACCTTCAGCTGATGCGCGGGCCCAGGGCTGAGAGCCGCGTCCAGGAGATCAGCGCGATATCCGGCGCGCTCAAGGCCGTAGCCAAGGAGCTGAGCGTACCGGTCATCGCCTTGTCGCAGCTGTCGCGCGCACCAGAGCAGCGGACAGAGCACCGGCCGCAGCTCTCGGACCTGCGCGAATCGGGCGCCATCGAACAGGATGCCGATCTCGTGTTGTTCCTCTTTCGGCCCGAGGCCTATGCGCGGGACGATGCCGTGGCCGGTGATGAGTCGCTGGAGGGCAAGGCGGAGCTGATTGTCGGCAAGCAGCGGAATGGGCCGACGGGTACCGTTAATTTGTTCTTCCGGAAGGAGTATACGCGGTTTGAGTCGGTTAGTCGCCGGCCGGCGGATTAGCATATCTTAGTGAACATCGAACATCGTTCATCGAGCATCGAACGTCGAAGCACTGCCCGATTCTGAACCTTGGACTTTGAGCATCAAACGTGAACGTTGACGCGGCACCGGCACGGAGGCAGTGGCCTCAACGTTCATGTTCACGTTTCGACGTCCAATGGTCGACATCGGGCCGTATTCTCGACGTTCGATGCTCGATGAACGATGTTCGATGTTCACTCTAACATCTAAATGATGTCTCCCAAGGCCAGAACGCTCTTCCTATGCACTGACTGCGGCGGCGATACCCACCGCTGGGAGGGCCAGTGCCCGCACTGCAAGGCCTGGAACACGCTCGTAGAAGAGCGCGTGCGGCCGCCGGCTCCATCCGAACGAATCGGTCGTGACCAGTCAGGTGATGCACGCGCCGTAGCCCTCTCAGACGTAGCTGGAGTCGACCGCGCTCGCTGGGAGATCGGACTGGCCGAGCTCGACTTCGTCATGGGCGGCGGCGTGGTTCCCGGGTCGATGGCGCTGCTGGGCGGCGCGCCGGGGATCGGGAAGTCGACCCTGATGCTCCAGGTGTCGGCCCGGCTGGCCGCGGCGGGGCACAGGGTGCTTTACGTGTCGGGCGAGGAGTCCGCCTACCAGGTGAAGCTGCGTGCCCAGCGACTGAGCGAGCCCACCGACGACGTCCTGATGTTGGCCGAAACGTCGGCCGAAGCGATCGTCGAGCGGGTCGAAGAGTTGAACCCGAACGTGCTGGTGATCGACTCGATTCAGACGATGTACACCGACCGGCTGGACGGAGCGCCGGGCAGCGTGGCGCAGGTGAGGGAAGTGGCGGCCGGTTTGCAGCGTGTGGCCAAGCGCCGGGAGATGGCCACGTTTCTCGTCGGGCACGTGACAAAGGAAGGCGGGATCGCCGGACCGAAGACGCTGGAGCACATCGTAGATGTCGTGCTGTACTTCGAGTCGCCCACCGGCCTGGACCATCGTATCGTCCGCGGCACCAAGAATCGGTACGGAGCCGCGGACGAGATAGCGCTTTTCAGGATGGGCGCCGGAGGGCTCGAGCCGGTGGAGAATCCTTCAGCTCTCTTCCTGCAGGGCCGTGAGGATCGGGCCAGCGGCTCGGCCGTTGCCGCCGCCCTGGAAGGTACTCGCCCGGTTCTGGTAGAAGTCCAGGCGCTGGTGAACCGTTCCGTGTACGGGTCTCCGCAACGGGTGGCCACCGGGTTCGACGGGCGCCGCTTGTCGCTGTTGCTGGCGGTGTTGGAGCGGCGAGCGCGACTCAAGACCTCGGACCTCGATGTGTTTCTCAACGTGGTGGGCGGCCTGCGGTTGAGCGAGCCGGCCGCCGACCTGGCCGTGGTGGCCGCCGTGGCCTCGGCTATAAAGGACGTCGTCCTCGACCCAGAAGCGGTGTTCGTGGGCGAGGTCGGGCTCGGCGGCGAGGTGAGGCCGGTGAGCCAACTGGAGAGGCGACTCGGCGAGGCGGGCCGTCTCGGATTCACGCGGGCGTTTCTGGCCAGGTCCAGCGATTCATCGGGGAAGAAGGCAGCGTTGACGCTGGAAAGAGTATCGAACGTGGGCCGTCTGGTCGATGAGTTATTCGGGTAAGGCCTGGGCGGTGATCGTCGCGGCCGGCCGCGGCGTTCGTTTCGGTTCCGATCTGCCGAAGCAATTCATTCCGCTTGCCGGGCGACCGCTGGCCCTCTGGTGCGTCGAGACTTTTCTCAGTCATCCGGACTTCGCCGGAATCACCATGGTGGTGCCGGCGGAATACGCCGTGCGACCCCCGGAGTGGCTGGCGAACCTGCGGGCATCGGGCATCCTGCTGACGGCCGGAGGCGCGGAGCGTACCGACTCGGTACGCCTCGGGCTCGCCACGGTGCCGCCCGAGACCGATCTGGTCGCAGTGCACGACGGGGCGCGTCCGCTGATCACGCGTGCGGCCATCAGCCGAGTGCTCGAACTGGCGGGCGCGAACCATGGCGCCGTCGCCGGTCGCAGGGTAACCGATTCGCTCAAGGAGATCGATCGAGAGGGGCGAGTGATTCGGTCGGTGAACCGGGAGAGTCTTTGGCGCGCCGAGACACCGCAGATCTTCCCCCGCGAACTGATCGTGGAGGCTCACCGCCGGGCGGAGAGGGAGGGCGTGCACGAGTCCGACTGCGCGGCGTTGTGCGAGCGTTTCGGAATCGAGGTCGTGGCGGTCGATATCACTGATCCGAACCCGAAGGTCACGCGGTCGGAGGATGTCGACCTGGTGGAGGCATGGATCGCGCGACGCGGCAGAGAAGTCCTGGAAGGTGGGCCGGCAGGGGATGCAGGTTGAGGTTCTTTCCGCCCGCAACGCGGAAGAGCGGGCGGCGGCGGTTGCTCGCGCCGTGGAAGTTCTGGGCGGCGGCGGCATTGTCGTTCACCCGACCGAGACGGTGTACGGAATCGGCGGCGACGGCACCGACGAGAACAACGCACTGATCTCTCGTATCAAACGCCGCGAATCGGATCGACCTCTGATTCTGCTGCTGCCGAGCTTGAAGGCGTTGCGTGACTCGTATCCAGGACTCGAGTGGCCGCCCGGTGCCGAAGAGCTGGCCGGTCGCTTCTGGCCCGGGCCGCTCACCCTGGTTGTCCGCTGCCCCGGTGCCCCCGCCGGGTTGCTCGGGCCTGGCGGTGGGTTGGCGGTGCGGGTCACGCCTGAGCCGACGCTGGACATCTTGCTGACCCGATGGAAGCGTCCGATGACTTCGACCAGCGCCAATTTGAGTGGCGACGAACCGGCGCGGACCCTGGAGCAGGCGCTCGAGGTATTCGAAGGGCGGCCCGACCTGGCCGAGGGGGTCCTCGTCCTGGGTCTGGACGGGGGCACGACCGAGGGTAGCGCGCCCTCGACGATTGTTAGCTTTGTGGAGTCTCCGCCTCGACTGTTACGCGAGGGGCCCGCGGGCCGGCGTGAGATTGAACGATGGCTACCGGAGCTCGGGTAGCGTTGAACGACACGATGCCGAAAGACCAGCCGACAACTTTCAACATCCTCTTCGTCTGTACGGGGAATACCTGTCGCAGCCCTCTGGCGGAGGTGATCGCGCGGCAAGCGCTAGAGCAGCGCGGCTGGAATCACGTTCAGGTAGACTCAGCCGGCACGGGCGCTGTCTGGGGCGCCCCGGCATCGCAGGGTTCGCTCCAGGCCGCTGCGGATATCGGGCTGGACCTGTCGGGTCACAGGTCGCAGCCGCTGACACGTCAGCTGGTGTCGAATGCGGATATCATTCTTGCGATGACCGAGAATCACATGTACGCCGTCGCGGACATGGGTGACGATGTGCAGGTGTCGTTGCTCAGCGAGTTCATGGCTGGGCCGGGCGCCGGCGAGCCCATCGCCGATCCGTTCGGCGGGTCGGCGGAGGAATACGCCGAGTCGCGCGACATCATTTCGGCCGCTATCGACGGCCTTCTCGATCGTTTGGAGGCGATTCTGGCGCCGTGAGTCGCGCTTCCAGCCTCCAGGCCCTCTACGTCCTGCTGGGCGATCCCGTTCACCACTCTGTTTCGCCGGCGATGCAAAACGCCGCGTTCGCCGCTCTCGATCGACACGCTAGATACGTTGCTTTGCGCGCCTGGCGTGAGCTGGTCGAACCGCTGATGCGATCGGTCGCCGGCGGTAACGTCACCTTGCCGCACAAGCTCGTCGCCGCCGCGGCACTCGATCGGCCCAGCGATGCCGTGCGAGCCACCGGCGCCTGCAACGTCTTCTGGTGGGAACAGGGAAGAGGGCTGTGCGGCGACAACACGGATGTCGCCGCGTTCAGGGCGGCCGCGGGAGCGGTCCTGGGCTCCGACCTGAGCGGCTGCAGCGTGCTGTTGTTGGGGGCGGGCGGCGCGGCCCGGGCCGTCGCCTATGCCTG
>JBDHAL010000253.1:0-9982 GCA_039588075.1 Gemmatimonadota bacterium
ATCCGGCCGCCGCGCCTCGCGATCCCGCCGCGAGCTCTGAACCGGCTCCCCAGGTGCCGCTCCTGAGCCTGGACTACCTCTGGTTTCAGGTGGCAGGCACCGTCTGCAACCTGCGCTGCCATCACTGTTTCATCTCCTGCGCCCCGGACAACCACGCTTTCTGGTTCCTCGACCTCGACACCGTCCGCGGGTACCTGGAACGCTCGATGGCCTGGGGGGTCAAGGAGTACTACTTCACCGGCGGCGAGCCTTTTATGAACCGGGAGCTGCTGCCGATGCTGGATTCGACGCTGGCGATCGGCCCGGCCAGCGTGCTCACCAATGCCACGCTGCTGCCCGAAAAGACCGTGCGCCGACTGGCCGACATCGACGCCGGCTCTCCCTTCTCTCTGGAACTTCGGGTCAGCCTGGACGGCCCGTCCCCGGAGACCAACGACCCGATCCGTGGGAGTGGGACGTTCGAGCGCGCCATGGAGGGCGTCGGTAGCCTCGTCGAGCATGGCTTCCTGCCCATCATCACGGCCGCCCAAGTGTGGAGCCCGCACGAGGATGAGGAGGTCTATCAACAGTTCGTCCACGCCTTGCGTAAGGTCGGCTACGACCGGCCCCGAATCAAGATCCTGCCTTCCCTGCGCATCGGCCGCGAGGAGCGGCGCTCCCGAGGCTATCTCGACTCCGAGATCGTCACCGCCGCCATGATGGACGGCTATGACTCGTCCCAACTGCTCTGCTCCACCGGGCGCGTCGTGACGAACCGCGGGGTTTTCGTCTGCCCGATCCTCATCGACCGCGAAGACGCGCTGCTCGGCTCGAGCCTGGAGGAGGCCGCACGGCCCTACACGCTGCGGTCGCGCGCCTGCTACACGTGTTGGCTGAACGGCGCCATCCGGTGAGCGAGAGTCCGGTCTACACGCGCGTTGCCGCGTTCGGCGGCGTCTACTCGAATCACCTGGCGCTCGAGGCCGTCATCGCCGATGCCAACGCCCGGGGCGCGGAGGCTCTCTTCTGCCTCGGCGATCTGGGCGCCTTCGGGCCTAACCCCGACCGCGTCTTCCCGCTCCTCGTCGCGAACGAGGTCTCCACCATACAAGGCAACTACGACGACTCCATCGCCAGGGGGCTGGACGACTGCCAGTGCGGTTACACCGACCCGCGAGATAATCACTTCGCCCAGCTTTCCTATCGCTACACGTTCGCGAAGACCAGCCCGCGCTGGCGCGAGTGGCTCGGCCGGTTGCCCGCCGAGCTGCGCTTCAGCCTGGGCGGCCGTCGCGTGCTCATCTGTCATGGCAGCCCGCGTCGAACGAACGAGTTCTTATGGGAGTCCACAACGCCGACGCACTTTCTCGAGAAGCTGTGCGACGATCACGACACCGATGTCGTCCTCGCTACGCACACCGGGCTGCACTGGCAGCGCCGCCTGCCCGGCGGCCGCCACTTCGCCAACGTGGGCGCCATCGGGCGCCCGGCCAACGACGGGCGCACCGAGACCTGGTATGCGATGCTGAAGGCGAAAGACGGGAGCGTCTCAGTCGAATTCGTTCCCGTATCGTACGACCACGAAGCCCTGGCCGCCGAGATGGCCGATGAAGGCCTGTCCCCCGAGTTCATCGAGACGATACTCAGCGGCTGGTGGACGACGTGTAACGAAGTGCTACCCGCCAAAGAGAGACGCCGCGGTCGTTACTGAAGTTAGAAGTAGAAATTCGGGCGAAATTCTAACGTCGACTTCGACTTCTAGCGCCGTCTCCCGCCACCTCCTCGTGCGCGACTGACCCCGCTGCCTTTACTGGTAGCAGCATGAGCAATGTGCGATGTGCAATGCTTGTCCCACTCTTCTCTTGCCCTCTCTGCTCTCTTTGCCATCTTCCCGGTTCCACCATCGCACGCATAAGAACGGAGCTGCTCATGGTCAGCAAAGCTCGTATCCTGATCCCGGCCCTCGTCATCGCCGTCGGGTGCTCGTCCCAGGCGGACCAGGACACCAGCGAGATGGAACAGGGCGCCACGGAATCGGAGGCCAATATGAGCGAAGCAGGACCACCGCCGGTAGCCGGCGACACCGTCACGACGGATAGCGGCCTTCAGTACATCCTGATTCAGGCCGGTAACGGCCCCGCAGCCGAGCTGGGCCGCCAGGTCCGCGTCCACTACACCGGCTGGTTCACCGACGGAAAGAAGTTCGACAGTTCCGTCGGGGGCGAGCCACTCACGTTCCTGCTGGGGCGTGGCAACGTGATCAGCGGCTGGGACGAGGGCGTGGCCGACATGCAGGTCGGCGAGAAGCGGCGATTCATCGTTCCCCCACAGCTCGCTTACGGTGAGCGGGGCTATCCCGGGGCCATCCCGCCGAACGCCACGCTGATCTTCGACGTCGAACTGCTGGGCATCGAGGAGTAGGTCGATAGTCGATAGTCGACAGTCGATAGTCGACGATCAAGTGGTGCGGCCATCCCTTGTTGGTCGACTGTCGACTATTGTCTATCGACTATTGAATCGAACATGACTGTCCAAAATGAGATAGCCGTCCGTTGCCGCGGGCTCGTGAAAAGCTACGGCGACGTGCTGGCTGTGAACGGCCTCGACCTCGAAGTACACACCGGTGAATGCTTCGGGCTCGTGGGGCCGAACGGGGCGGGCAAGACGACCACGGTAGAGATCCTCGAGGGGCTGCTCCCGGCCGACGACGGCGAGGTGGAGGTGCTGGGCATGAGTTGGGGCCGCGATGACCACGCGCTCAGGCAGCGGCTCGGCGTCCAGCTTCAGGAGACACAGCTGGCAGAGAAGCTCACCGTGGAGGAGACGCTCAAGCTGTTTCGGAGCTTCTTCAGCCACGGCCGTGACCCCGACGAGGTCATGCGGATCGTCGAGCTGGAGGAAAAGCGCAAAGCGTGGGTGTCGAAGCTGTCCGGCGGCCAACAGCAGCGATTGGCGGTGGCGACGGCGCTGGTGAGCGAGCCGGAGCTTCTCTTCCTCGACGAGCCCACCACCGGCCTCGACCCCCAGTCCCGGCGGCAGCTCTGGAACATCATCCTGGATTTCAAGGCGGCCGGCCGCACCGTTCTCCTGACCACTCACTACATGGAAGAGGCCCACCGTCTGTGCGATCGCGTCGCGGTGATCGATCACGGCGTGGTGATCGCGTTGGGCACGCCAGCCGAGCTGATCGCCGCGCTGGGCGCCGAGCACGTCGTGGAGTTCGACGTCGAAGCGGGCGACCCCACGCAGCAATCCTGGCTGCGCGAGGTTCCGGGGGTGCAGGACGTGCGCCGCGAGAAGGAAGGGAAGGAAGGGATCTTCCTGACCGTAAGCGAGGTTCACCGCACCGTGCCCGCCTTGATGGCGGCTCTCAAGCAGCACGAGCTCGAGCTCTCACGGCTCACCACCCATTACGCCACGCTTGAAGATGTCTTCGTTTCCCTCACCGGCAGGCACCTGAGGGATGGCTAACCCGACGCACCCTCTGCTCGAGCTCACGCGCGCCCGCGTCCGGGAGTTCATCAGGGAGCCCGAGGCGATCTTCTGGGTCTTCGTCTTCCCCGTCCTGCTGGCTCTCGGCCTCGGCATCGCCTTCCGCAATCGGCCCGCGGAATCCCTGCGCGTTGCCGTCCGGGAAGGGCAGGGAGCCGAAGCACTGGCGCAGAAACTGGACGACTCGCCCGCTCTGCGTGCCAGGGTCCTGCCGCCGGACTCCGCCAGCGCCGAGCTTCGCACCGGAAGGGTCGCCCTCGTCGTGGCTCCCGGCGACTCTGTCACCTACGTGTACGATCCCACACGCAGCGAGGGCCGCCTCGCGCGCCGCCTGGTCGACGACGCCGTGCAGCGCGCCGCCGGGCGCACCGACCCCCGCTCCGTTCGCGAGGAGCACCTCACCGAGCCCGGGTCCCGCTACATCGATTTCCTCATCCCGGGGCTGCTGGGGCTCAACCTCATGGGGAGCGGTATGTGGGGGATCGGCTTCAACATCGTTCAGGCCCGTAGGAAGCGCCTCCTGAAGCGCTTCCTTGCGACCCCGATGCGCAAAAGCCACTACCTCTTCTCCTACATGTTGTCCCGCTTCGTCTTCATGATTCTCGAGGTCGCGGCTCTGGTCAGCTTCGGCTGGCTGGTCTTCGACGTCCGTGTCCATGGTTCCTTCCTCGACCTGCTGCTCGTCTCTGTCGTCGGCGCCCTCTCCTTCGCAGGACTCGGCCTCCTCGCCGCCAGCCGCGCCCGCACCCTCGAAGGCGTCTCCGGCATCATGAACGTCGTCATGATGCCCATGTGGATCTTCTCAGGCGTCTTCTTCTCCTACGCCAATTTCCCCGACGCCATGCAGCCTTTCATCCAGTTCCTGCCTCTCACTCCCCTCATCGACGCCCTCCGCGGAATCATGATCGACGGCGCCGCCATGAGTTCCGTCCTGCCCGACCTCGGCGTAGTCACCGCCTGGGGCGGACTCGCCTTCGTCGCCGCCCTCAAGCTCTTCCGCTGGACCTAGAAGTCGAGGTTCAGTAGCGAATTTCGCCCGACTTCGTGGGAGCGTCGAAGTCGACCAGTAGGTACTTGAGTTCTCGAACATTCCACCCGCGAAGTAACTTCGACTTCGCAGGCTCGATTGCTCAAGTACTCAACTCAATTACTCGACTTCGAAGCTCCCACGAGATTCGGGCGGAGCGGCTCAAAATTGTACGGTTCCTCACGTTCGTTGAACTTGACAGGTTGCGGAGTTGCCTGTATCCTCCATGGCTGTCCCACCTGCGGCAGGGCGATGAAACTTTTCGACCCTATAAGTGTTATAACTTGCCGCCGGGCATAGGTGGCGCTTGAGCAGTCTGGCGTCGCCGCGCCAGGGGCGGGGTCTTGGCCCCAAGACCTCGTGATAACGCAGTAGGAAAAGGACTTTTACACCAGGGGTTGTGGACAGACAGATGATTATGGATCGGGAGGGGCCGAGGAAGAAGAAGCTGGCCAGCCAGGCTCTGAAGAGCCGGGTGGCGGGGGAGGATTCTGCCCTCGATCAGTACCTACAGGATGTTAGCCAGCACGACCTGATCACGCCTGACGAGGAGATCCGGCTGGCTCGGAAGGCGCAGAAGGGCGACACGAGAGCCATCCAGGCGCTGTGCAAGGCCAACCTGCGCTTTGTGATTTCGGTGGCCAAGAAGTACCAGGGCCGGGGTCTGCCGCTCTCCGACCTGATCCAGCAGGGCAACCTCGGGCTGGTGACGGCGGCGATCAAGTTCGACCCGGACCAGGGCGTGAAGTTCATCAGCTACGCGGTCTGGTGGATCCGTCAGGCCATTCTCTCGGCACTGGCGCATCATGGGCGTTCTGTACGCGTGCCGCTGAACCGGGCCGCGGAGCTGTCGAAGATCCTGAAGGCGCGTCAGTCGCTGAAGGTGGCGATGGACCGCGAGCCTACCAGCGAGGAGATCGCTCGGCATCTCGAGATGAACCCGGCGACGGTGGAGATGCTCGAGGCGCTGAACGCCGGCGAGGTGAGGCTGGACGCGCCCATCGGCGACAGCGAGGACAGCAGCCTTGTAGAGCGTTTCGTCAGCGAAGGGGCCACCACGGCGGTGACCGAGGTGGAGGATCGCCTGCTGCGTGAGCAGATCGACGACGCTCTGAGCACGCTCCGCGAGCGTGACGCGCTGGTCCTGCGACTCTACTACGGCCTGGGCGACGGCCGCGAGCACACTCTGGAGGAGATCGGCCAGAAGCTCGGCATCACCCGGGAGCGTGTCAGGCAGCTGCGCGACCGCGCGCTGAAGGAGCTTCGGGAGGGCGACCGCGGGTCGGCGCTCGCCAGCTTCGCGGCGGCCTGAGGGTCGTAGGCTTCGAGCGGATGGGAGGCACCTAGGGGTGCCTCCCTTTTTTTGCCCTTGTGGGATATGGTACGCCGGTACGCCGGTGACCAGCAGGCCACGGGTCTGGCGACGGGTAGCTTCCCACCGTTTATTGTTCTCGATCCAGCAGTTCGGCGAGTACCGGCGTACTGGCGTACCGGCGTACCGGCGCACTATCCGCCGTCTACCTAAGTCACGATGCGCACAATGAACTACACCAAACACCTGACCATAGCGCTCCTCGCGCTCCTCGCGCTCCTCACGCTGGCCGGCCCACTCCAAGCGCAGAATCCGACTAACGGCAAAGAGACCGTGCCCGTCGCGCCCGCCGACTACCTGGGTCATCCGGTGGGTGTCGATTTCGAGCTGGCCGGGTGGAACGAGATCACCGGGTACTTCAACGAGCTGGGGAGCGCCTCGCAGTCCGTGCGCGTCGACACGTTGGGACGCACCACGCAGGGGCGCCCCTTCATAGCGGTGACGGTGACGGCCCCGTCGAACATGGCTCGGCTTGACGAGATCCGGGCTCGCCAGGCCAGGCTGGCCGACCCACGGAAGCTGGCCGAAGGCGAGCTGGACAGGCTGTTGGAAAGCCAGCCGGCCGTGGTCCTCATCGCGCACAACATCCACGGGACCGAGATCGCCTCGAGCCAGGGCGTCATGGAGCTGGCCTATACGCTGGCCACCGACGCCGAGCTTGGCGGCCTTCTCGAGGACGTCGTGGTGCTGCTCATCCCGTCGGTGAACCCGGACGGGCAGCAGATGGTGGCGGACTGGTACGAGCGTACGGTGGGGACGCCCTACGAGGGGACGCGGATGCCCTGGTTGTACCACTACTACGTCGGGCACGACAACAACCGGGATTGGTACATGCTCACGCAGGTCGAGACTCAGTTGCTCACCGACCTGCTCTACGCGACGTGGCACCCCGAAGTCGTGTACGACGTCCACCAAATGGGTAGCGCGGGCGCCCGTTTCTTCGTGCCTCCCTTCGACGACCCGTCGAACCCGAACCTCGACCCGCTGGTGGTCCGTATGATCTCGCTTTTCGGGATGCAGATCTCCACCGATCTCGAGGCGGCTGGGAAGTCCGGCGTGGTGAACGCCCAGCGGTTCGACCTCTGGTGGCATGGTGGACTGCGAACGGCGCCTGCCCGGCACAACATGGTGGGCATCCTGTCCGAGTCGGCGAGCGCGCGTCTGGCATCTCCGATCTTCCTCGAGCCCGACCAGGTCCGACAGCCCGAGCTCGGCGTGGCATTCCCCAACCCGTGGCCGGGTGGCTGGTGGCATATCCGCGATATCATCGATTACCAACTGATCGCCGCGAAAGCGCTGATCGGGCTGTCGGCGCGCCAACGCCGCATCCTGATCCGCAACTACGTAGAGCTGGGCCGCCGCGCCGTCGAAGCCGGCGGAAGCCAGCCGCCTCATGCGTACGTGATTCCGGCCGAACAACGTGATCCCGGAAGCGCCGCCGCGATGCTGGAAGTACTCCGGCGCGGCGGCGTTGAGATCCATCGCGCCGAGGCACCCTTCACAGCGGACGGCTTCTCGTACGCTGCCGGCGACTGGGTCGTGCTGATGGCGCAGCCCTATCGCTCCCACGCCAAGGATCTTCTGGAGCGGCAGGACTATCCCGATCTGCGTCTCTATCCCGGTGGGCCGCCGGACACGCCCTACGACGTGTCGGGCTGGACTCTGCCGCTGCAGATGGGCGTCGAGGCCGTAGAGGTGAGCTCGCCGTTCGATGCCGAGCTTGCCCTCGAGAGCGACGCCATACAGGCGCCGGCGGGTAGCGTCGACGGCTCGGGCCCGAACGTTGCCCTGGCCAACACCGCGAACGCCGCGAACCTGGCGATCCACCGCACCATCGCTGCGGGAGGGACGGCGACGTTCCTTGCGGACTCGCTGGCGACCGGCGGACGCTCGTTGCCTCCCGGCGGTGTCGTGTTGAGCGGTTCAGGAGTGAACGAGATCGTCACGGAGCTGGCGTCGACCGAAGGTCTTTCGGGACATTTTATCTCCGGGAATGTCGAGGGCTACCGCGTGGACGCGCTGCGCGTCGGTCTCTACCAGCCGTGGACCGCGTCGATGGACGAAGGCTGGACGCGCTGGGTATTCGATACCTGGGACATGCCGTATCCAACCGTGCGCGACGCCGAGATCCGCAGGGGAGAGCTTCGCGATCGATACGATGTCATCGTCTTACCCGACCTTTCGCCGACTTCGATCACCGAGGGGCGGAAGCCCGGCACGGTCCCGGCACAGTACGCCGGCGGCCTGGGCGATCTACTACTCCAACGGTCCGATCTTCGAGGTGGATTCGGAGTCGTCGGACGTCATCGTGGTGGCGCGCTACCCCGAAAGCGGCCAGTTGCTCAGCGGCTACGCACTCAACGCCGACTTTCTCGCCGGCAAAGCGGCGATCGTAGAGGCGCGTTATGGCGAAGGCCGGGCCATCCTGTTCGGCTTCCGGCCACAGCACCGCGGCCAGCCACACGAGACGTTCAAGATCCTCTTCAACGCCGTCTACCGCGGCGCAGCGAACGCCGCGGAGCCGGCTACGTTCTAGTGTGAGGAACTCGAGAGTCGAGTGTTGAGGCTGTTGAGTGTTCACCTTGAACATCCGGGTTCAACATTTGACGTTCAACACGGATGTCGGAGGCGGACACTCAACAACCTCGACGCTCAACTCTCATATCTCACGTGGCTTCGCAGCACCACACGCACAGATCCATGATCGAGGCTCGCAGCGGCCCCAAGGCCGTAGCTCTCGAAACTGCCTTTCTCACCAGCGGCCTCCCCGCCGATGTCCGTCTCGCGACGGCCCAACGCATGGCGTCGGCGGTCAGCGCCAGCGGCGTCGTCCCTGCGTTCACCGGCGTCGTCGGTGGCCGGGCCATCGTCGGCCTGAAACCCGGTGAACTGGACATCCTGGCCGGCACAGACGCGAAGCTCAGCACAAGAGACCTTCCGGCGGCGCTGGCCCGGGGCGGCCACGGCGGTACCACGGTCGCCGCCGCCGCCTTTCTTGCACACAGCACCGGCCTACACGTGGCCGCCACGGGTGGCATCGGCGGCGTGCATCTCGGCTCCGGCCCTCGCGACGAGTCCGCCGACCTGGGCGAACTGGCACGCACCCCCATCGTTCAGGTCTGCTCCGGCGCCAAAGCCATAGTCGACCTGGCGGCGACGCTCGAACGGTTGGAGACGCTGGGGGTGGCCGTCGCCGGCTACCAGACCGATGAGCTTCCGGCGTTCTGGTCGGCGCAGAGCGGGCTGCAGGTCGGCCTGCGGGTAGAGGGCCCGGAAGAGGTTGCGGAGATTTGGGCTCAGGCGCGGAGGCTGGAGGTACACGGCGCTTTGCTGGTTTGCGTGCCGCCTCCGGCCGACGCTGCGCTGTCGCGCCCCGAAGTCGAGTCTGCCGTGGCCGGCGCCTACGAGCAGCTAGAGACCGAGAAGATCGCCGGTCCTGCCGTGACACCGTATCTGTTGGCGCGGATCGCGGAGCGCACGGAAGGGCGTTCGTTGCGGGCGAATCTGGCGCTGTTGGAGAACAACGCGCGCGTTGCAGGAGAGATCGCTCGAGTTATTCTACGGAACATCGAACATCCCACATCCGACATCCCACAGTGAAGTGGAAAGCTCGCTTCCTTTCAACGTGGGATTTGGAACTGGGATGTTCAATGTTCCATGCTCAGCAGCACACCATCCTTCACCACCAGCCTGCTACCTAACAGCGCACGCGGATCATCGAGCGGGCTCTCCTCGAAGACTATGAAGTTGGCACGCTTGCCGGTCTCGACGGACCCATAGAGGTCTTCGCGCCCGATCGCGCGCGCGCCGCCGATGCTCGCGATCGCCATCACATCGGGCATCGGGATCCCGACCTCATGCAACAGCAGCATCTCGGACAGCACCGCCTTCCCAGGATCCGGCCAGTCGGTACCGACGGCGAGCCGGACTCCGGCATCGTACATCCGCTTCACGTAGCCGGCGAGGATTCGGTAGCCTCTCACCATCCGTTCGCGCTCGGCCTCCGTGTAACCCGACATGTCGTCAAAGGCGCCCCTGGAGGGCGTCGTGAAGTACGTGAGGCCCAAACGCTGTGCGAAGATGTGAAGCGTCGGGACCACGGTACTTCCCGT
>JBDHAL010000254.1:0-5128 GCA_039588075.1 Gemmatimonadota bacterium
TTCGGCGACCAACGACGCCGACGGCAACTACATCATCGAGGGCCATGGCGTCGATCCCGACATCGAGGTCGAGAACGATCCCAAGTCCGTGATCGAGGGCCGCGACCCGCAGCTCGAACGTGCGGTAGCCGAGATCCTGGATGCCATAGAGCGCGATCCGAAGGTGTACCCGACACGGCCGCCGGATCCGGTGAAGACTCCGGGCAGCTAGGCCCCGATTTCCATCAACGAATATCACGGCCGGCGGTTTCCCCGCCGGCCGCGTGTCGTTCGGGGACCCATCGCACTTCAGGCACTATTTAATGTCTCCTTCTGTTCTTTTGCATCGGCAACCGGAAGCTCACCACCGTCCCGCCGCCCTCCCGCGCCTGAATTCTCAGCAGCCCTCCGTGCGCTTCGATGATCTCGCGGCACAGCGGCAGGCAGCAGCGCTTTACGCATGACCTCCTCGCTCATGCCGCGGCCCCGGTCCATCACGCGGAACAGCACCGCGCCGTCGAGCAGGCGGTCGATCCTCACGTTGATATCCGGCTCGCCGTCGCTGGCCTCGGCGGCGTTCTTGAGCAGGTTGATCAGCACCTGTTCCAACTGCGATGGGTCGAAGTGGCCGGGGTCGGAGGGCAAGTCGCCGTCCAGCGCAAAGGCGCAGAGCTTGCGCGGGCCGGCCAGCCAGGCCTCCCACTGCACGGCCTGCTTGTCCGGCTTGGGCAGCCGGGCGAAGCGGGCGTACCCCTCCAGGAAGCGGGTCAGGTGATCGACCCGTTCGCGGATCGCGGCGTAGATCGGCTCCAGCTTGTGCACCTGCTCGGGATCGCTGGCGATCAGCGCGCCGGAGTGGGCCAGCGACGAGATTGGGGCCAGCGAGTTGTTCAGTTCATGGGAGATGATGCGGATGACCTTCTTCCAGATCTCCGCCTCCTGTCGTGCCAGGTCGAAGGTGATGCGCCGCAGCAGGTAGAGCGCGTGCCGGCGGCGGTTCAATCGAAACGTCCTCCGCGAGAGGTGGTATGTCTCCGGCAGCTCGTCGTTGCCGGCGAGGGTGAATACGCCCTCGTCACCGCCCTGCAACACCTGCTTCATCTCGTCCGGGCAGCGCTCCAGCAGCTCCTCGAACAGCCGTCCCTCCAGGTGGCCGCCGCCGAGGAACAGCCGCCGCGCCTCCTGGTTCGAGTAGGCCACGCGGCGCAAGGGACTGACCAGCACCAGCGCTACCGGAGAGTTGTCCAGGGCAGTCTGCAGCAGCAGCTCGCGCTGGCGCAGTCGGCCTCGCTCCTCCTGCAGGATGTCCCCCACTTTGTTATACAGGCGCGCCAGTTCGCCCAGCTCGTCGGGCCGGTTACTGGCCAGCCGCACGCTGAAGTCACGATCACTGAAGCTGCGAATGCCGTCAGAAAGCCCCTGCAGGGTGCGGGTGAGAGGACGGAGGTAGCGGTCCGCGATCCACACGGCGAAGGGCAAGATGAGGCCGAACGCCAGCACGCAGACCAGCCAAACCGGAAGCGGAGTGAAGTAGATCCCCGCGGCGACGAGGACCAGGCAGAAGATCAGGACGAGGATCAGGATCCCGGCGAGCTTACCCGGCGTGGAGAACGCGCGCATGCTGCTCCCGGTGGCGGGCGGTCAAGGCCTCGGCCGCCGCTCGAGAACGATACCCAGTTTCTCCATGCGGCGGTAGAGGGCCTGGCGGCTCAGCCCGAGCGCCTCGGAAGCGCGGGCGACCACGCCTTCCGCATCGATCAGGGCCCGCTCGATCCGGCTCCGCTCGGCGTCCAGCGGCCCCGGGTCTTCCGCCGGATCGGCGGCCGTCGGCGGCACCGCGTTCGCTGACGCGACAACCACCTCGTCCAGCGCGAGGTCGTCCGCGGTGATCGTCCCGCCTCGGCAGGTCAGCGTCGCACGCTGGATGCGGTTCTCCAACTCACGCACGTTGCCCGGCCAGCGGTATCGCAGCAGCGCGTTGCGGGCCTCGCAGTCCAGATTCGGCGGCTGGCCCTCGCCCCGCGCCTCCAGTTTCCCCAGGAAATACCGGGCCAGGGGCAACACGTCCTCCGGCCGCTCCTCAAGCGGCGGCACGGCCAGCTCGATCACGTTCAATCGGTAGTAGAGGTCCTCGCGGAAGCGACCCTCGGTCATCGCTTGCACCAGGTCGCTGTTCGTTGCGCTGATCAGACGTACGTCGGCGCGACGGGTCTCGCTGCTGCCCAACCGCTGGAACTCTCCGCTCTGCAGCACCCGCAGTAGCTTGACCTGGCTGGCCAAAGAGAGCGCGTCGATCTCGTCGAGAAACAGCGTGCCCCGGTCGGCGGCCTCGAAGCGTCCCGCGCGCCGCCGCGTGGCGCCCGTGTAGGCGCCGGCCTCGACACCGAACAGCTCACTCTCCATCAGCCCTTCGGGCAGCGCCCCCACGTTGAGGCGCAAGAAGGGACTGCCGCGCCGGCGCGAGTTGGCCTGCACGATCTCGGCCAGTTTCTCCTTGCCGCAGCCGCTGGGCCCGGTGATCAGCACCGGCGCGTCGGAGCCCGAGACGTTGACCGCCAGCGTGAGCACGCGGTGCATTGCGCCGCTTTCAAAGACGACGCCACACAGGTCGTATTTGGCGGCCAGCGCCTCGCCGGCCTCCCGGCCCTCCCGCCGCAACCGTTCGTTCTCCAACTGAAGCCGGCGCATCTCCAGCAGGTTCTTCACCGCGGCGACCAGCTTGTCGTCGTCCCACGGCTTGGCCAGGTAGTCGTTCGCGCCTTCTTTGATTAGCTGGACGGCCGTTTCCAGAGAGGCCCACGCCGTGATCAGCAGGACCGGCAAGCGGGGGTGGGTCTCGCGGATGCGGCGGAACAGCCGGATGCCCTCCTCGCCCGAGGTCTTGTCGGGTCCGAAGTTCATGTCTTGCACGACGACGCCGATCTCCCCGCCGGCCAGACACCGCATCGCTTCGTCCGGCGAGCCCGCCCCCAGGAAGGGGATGTCGTGGATCTCGAACAGCACGCCCAGGGCGTGCACGACAGCGGACTCATCGTCGACCGCCAGGACCTTTAGGCGATTGCTGACCATGGCTCTCGGAGTCTGTCCTACACCGTGCGCGTGGCCACGACCGGCGGTACCAATGCGCCACGAACGGCCGGGGCGAGCGCGGCGGCGAGGCCGATGACCCACAGGCCTAGCATACCAAAGGCCACCACCGGCCAGCCGATGCGCGGGATATCGGCGAACTCGGCAAGGCCGTAGCTCAGGGCGTAGGTCAGGACCACTCCCAGCGTCAGGCCGAACGTGGTGATCAGCCAGTTCTCGACCAGGAAGTAGCGCGCGATGGAGAGGCGCGTCGCACCCAGCGCCCGTCGGGTGCCGATCTGGTGGGTGCGGTTGGCCACCGAGAAAGCAGTCAGCCCGATGATCCCCAGCGTGGTGACGAGGATCAGCAGCACGCTCACCCCGACGAGTATTCGCATCGTTGCCGCCAAGTCGCCGTAGGTCGTGGCGATGACCTCCCGCAGCGAGCGGACCGTGACCAGGCGCCCGGGGTCGACGTCGAGCAGCGTGGTCTCCACGGTTGTGTACAGGCCTTCCAGCTTGCCCGGCTCCGCCCGGACCAGATAACGGGTTCGGCGCGCGTCACCGGGGCGGCCGGGGGCCAGCATGGTTCGCTCCGCCACCGAACTCAACGGCCAGGAGCAGTGCATGCGCTCGATGATCCCGACCACCGTCTCGATATCCGACCCGTCCTGGTTCTCGATGGTCTGGCCCAGCGCGTCACCATCCGGGAAGAGCGCCTCCGCCATCGCGCGGGTGAGGATGGCGTTTCGCGATCTGGGCGCGCCGGCGAGAGGTTCTTCCTCCTCGCTTCCGGGAAAATCGGATGCCACGAAGTCGCGTCCTTCCGACAGCTCGACACCCAAAGCCTGCAACGCGCCCTCGGTGACGTCGAAGAACGGAACGGTCAGGAACTCACCGTCGGTGCCCGCAGGTCTGCGAGCGTAGCTACTCCCGGAATTGCTGAGGGGAACCGTGTTGACTGCGGTTGCGTTTATCACGCCCGGCAGGGCCTTCATCGTCCGCAGGTCTTCCTCGATGCCCGCCCGGACGTAGGTCTCGTCCTGGAACTCCGGTGAGAACGGGTCGCTCTTGACGACCAGTACGTTATCCACGTCGATGCCGGTGGGACGGGAGATGGTGCGACGATGGTCCAGGATCATGTGCACGCAATTCGCCACCACGGCAAGCGTGAGACCGATTTCGAGCACGATGAGCCAGAACCGGCTCTTGTGGTGGAACAGAGATCGGAGGATTGGGCCAAGCTCCATGGCGGACTCCCTATTGGATCTTGAGATGGTGGGCCGGGTGGATGCGGCAGATCCTCCACGCCGGGTAGACTCCGGCGCCCGAGGCCGCGATCAGGGAAAGCGCGAGCGCGGCGAGGAACATGCTCCAGTCGGGACGCAGGTCGGCTCGCGATCCGTAAAGGACGTCGAGCAACTCCAGACCAATCACCGAAAGACCCAGGCCGAGCATTCCGCCCACAACGCCGATCAACTCACATTCGACGAGTAGCTGCACGAACACAGAGCGTCGGCTGGCGCCCAGCGCCCGCCGCACGCCGACCTCCGGAGCCCGGGCCAGGAACTTGCCCAACAGGATGCCGATCAGGTTCACCGAGCAGATCAGGAGGAACAGGACACCGATGATCAAGAACGCCTTGATCTGGTCGGACACCACCTCCAGTTCCACGAGCATGGCCATCACGTCGCGCAGCTTGTTGTTGATCGGCCGCTCGAAGCGCCCCGACTTCTTCTGCTCTTCCGCGTAAGCGTCGAGGAAGTCCATGTACCTCTCTCGCTGCTCGAGGGTATCGAGCTGGACCCACATCTGGATCCAGACCGCCTCGGACTGGAGGAAGTCCTCGTAACCGTCACCGTACGGCTTCCAGTTCGAGGTGTTGCCCCATGTGCGGATCCGCCACTCCTCGCCGAAGCGAAACGGCATGAAGATCTCCTCGACCGCGTCAAACACGTCGTCGTCGGGTTCGTAGAAGTTGGGCAACGGGCGCCACGGTTCCAGCACACCGACGACCCGGAACTCCCGGTCTTCGATACGCAGCGAGCGGCCGACGCTGTTCTCTCCGCCGAAGAGTCTCCGG
>JBDHAL010000255.1:0-4838 GCA_039588075.1 Gemmatimonadota bacterium
TGAGGAGCGCCGCCGCGCTCATGATCTGGCCCGGCTGGCAGTAGCCGCATTGCGGCACGTTCAGCTCGATCCAGGCCTCCTGAAGGGAATGCGAGCCGGTCGGGGAGAGCCCCTCGATCGTGATGATCGCTTTCCCCTCGGCGGCCGATAGCGGCGTGGTGCAGCTGCTGACCGCCTCGCCGTCCATGTGGACGGTGCACGATCCGCAGAGGCCCCTGCCGCAGCCGTACTTGGCGCCCTTGAGGTCCAGCAGGTCGCGGAGCGCCCAGAGCAGGGGCATTCCGGGATCCGCATCGACCTCACGACGCTCGCCGTTTACGAGCAGTGTGGTCATGAAAACTCCCCGGTGGTGGAGACCGGCATGTGTGGCGGGGCTATGGGCTCCAAGGTAATGCCCGTGTTTGGCCGAGCCAAGCGATTCAACCTGAAGGCCGCGCTCGGGGAGCCCGGCCGTCGTCTATGAGGTACCATGCAAACGCCGGGGCTACAGGGACAGTCTTCTTCGGCGAACTGGCGGCTCGCATCGACCAGTGCGGATGATCTCGGGACGAATCGGCAGGCGGCGGACGCGCTATCCTCGCACGGCGGCCCGTGCCAGATTGTGTAAAACGGCGTCTCGACAACGGAGGGAGCGAGTCACGATGCGAGTGATCGGCCTGCTGGGCGGCATGAGTTGGGAATCATCGCTGGAGTACTATCGCATCATCAACCAGGAAGTGCGGCGACGACTCGGGCGACAGCATTCCGCCAGAATCCTGATGTACAGCGTCGATTTCGAGGGTATCGAGAGGCTACAGGACGCCGGCGACTGGGAGACCGCCG
This sequence comes from Gemmatimonadota bacterium, assembly GCA_039588075.1. Lineage (GTDB taxonomy): Bacteria > Gemmatimonadota > Gemmatimonadetes > Palauibacterales > KS3-K002 > JBDHAL01. The sequence goes on from JBDHAL010000255.1 coordinate 823, forward strand.
GAGCCATACTCGCCGAGAACGCCCGGCGGATCGAGCTGGGCGGCGCCGACTTCCTCCTGCTCTGCTCCAACACCATGCACAAGGTGTCCGCCGCGATCGAGGAAGCGATCGGCATCCCGCTGGTCCACATCGCCGACGCCACCGCCGCGCGCATCGGGGATGAGAACATCAGCAAGGTCGGCCTGCTGGGCACTCGCTTCACCATGCTGGAGGACTTCTACAAAGGCAGGTTGGCCGAAAAGCACGGCCTCGAGGTGCTGGTCCCGTCCCAAGAGGATTGTGCCGTGGTCGACCGCGTCATCTTCGACGAGCTGTGCCAGGGCAAGATCATCGACGCTTCGCGGGAAGAGTACGTGCGGATCATCGGCGGCCTGGCCGAGGCCGGCGCCCGGGGCGTGATTCTGGGCTGTACGGAAATCGGCCTGCTGGTGAAGCCCGACGACTCGCCGCTCCCCGTGTTCGACACGGCTCAGATCCACGCCAGCAGAGCCGTCGACCTGGCCCTCAGCGCCTGATTTGCGACTGCCGGCTTCCCGCTGCGGAGATCAGCCCCTGCTGGCCGGCGCGTCGTACACCCGTTTGAAGTAGACCGGACCGCCGCGCGACATCTCGATCGTTATCTTCATATAGAGCTGGCGCCCGTCTTCCGAGAGCTCGAAGCTCTGCGTCATCTTCGTGCCCCGGCCCATCGTTCGGTCGATCACAAGACGCTCGCCCTTCCAGCGCGCCTTCAGCGTCGACGTGCCCTGGCCCACCTGGCTCTCCACGCTCCGACCGTCGGTGTGCACCTCGTAGTTCATCCCTTCGATGCTTCTCAGCGATACCGTCGAATCCGTCTGCTCGATCGTGAACGCGCTGAAACCCCGCGCCATGCCCGCCGCCATCCCTCCGCCGAATCCCGCCGGACGACCCGGCATCGACAGGTTCGGACGGTCCTCAGGGTCTTCGCTCTCCTCTTCGTTCAGCATCCAGTAGCCGCTCAGATCCGGACGCTCCGGTTCCAGGTCTCCTCCGCCCGAGCACGCGACGACCGTCGCGAGCAACGGCAACACGGCCAACACAACTCCTCGTGGCGTCCATCGGCTCAGTCCCAGCACGGTTCTCCCTCCGGTAGCATTTGTCGTTCGGGCTTCTGGCCCTCAAACAGGTAGGCCAAGTAAAGCGTTGACATCGCAGAATGACAATAGTATTGTCATTATGGAAGCTGGTTACCAATATCGGACGGGCACGATTCACCTGAGGATTTCAAGCATGATTCGCGACTTTGGGCTACTGACACTCGGACGTCTGGCCGGCCGACCGGAGTCGGAGCCGCCGGCGCCGCGGAGCACAGGGCGCGCCAGCCGGCTGGCGCGCCCTTCGCCCCGCGGGGTGGGAGCGGTGATGGATCAGACGCTGGCGCTGTTTCGGCGGCTGCGCCTAGTGGCGGAGGAGCTTCACGGCGGGGGTCCGCTGTCAGGCGGGAAACGTAACCTGCTGAGGGAGCTGGAGCGTTTGGGGCCACGAACGGTTCCGCAAATGGCGAGGGTGCGCTCGGTAACGGGGCAGCATATACAGATGCACGTGACCGATCTGGCCGGGCAGGGCCACGTGGAACTGGTCCACAACCCGGCTCACAGGCGATCGAAGCTGGTGCGCCTGACCGAACAGGGCCGGGAAGAGGTGGCGTCGATGATCCGGCGCGAGGTCCGACTGCTCTCGAAACTCTATGTAGCCGCAACGGAAGAGGAGCTGCGTAAGGCAGCGGACGTACTGCGGGCAGTGCGCGAAGCCTTCGAGAGCGAAGGCTGGAGTGAATTGGTGGAGCGCGAGAAGGCGACGATCGCCGGAAAGGCCGAACGATGGGACTAATACGAGCTGTGAAGAAGCAATTTGGCCACCCGAGGGGCCTGTTGGGTCACCTGGCGGGGAAGATCATGGCAAACCGGTCATCGAACCTGGAGCGGAATCGTTGGACGATATCGTTGCTGGAGATACAGCCGGGCGACCGGGTGTTGGAGATTGGATTCGGGCCGGGCGTAGCGATCGAGGAGATCAGTCGGAAGCTGGTGGATGGAGTGGTGGCGGGTGTCGATCATTCAGAGGTGATGCTGCGGCACGCGAGGGCGCGGAACGAGGAGGGGTTAAGTCAGGGCAGGGTGGATCTACGGCTCGGGTCGGTGGTTGAGCTACCCGACTTCGGAGACCCGTTCGACAAGATGTTTGCGGTCAACTCGATGATGTTCTGGGAGGAGCCGGTGGATCGGTTGCGGGACCTGGGTCGAAAGTTGAAGCCCGGCGGCGTGATAGCGATCACGCATCAGCCGCGCCTATCGAAGGCGACGGATGAACTGGCCAGAGAGAGCGGTGATCGGATCGCCGCCGCATTGGAGAGAGCAGGTTACGTCGAGATCCGCGTAGAGTTGAAGGAAATGGAACCGGTGGCAGCCGTCTGCGTCCTGGCGGTCAAACGAATGGGTTAGTGTTTCTCATCGCCGGCATCGTATACGCGTCTGAACTCGATGGTGCGGCCGGCCTTGATCTTCACCTTGACCAGCAGCTGGAGCCCGTCATCGCTCATCTCGTACTCTTCGCTGATGACGGCGCCGCCTTCCAGCTGGCGGTCCAGCACGAACTTGTCGCCCTTCCAGCGGCCGGAGATCCTGACGATACCGAGATCCTCGACGCGGCGGGATTCTTCGCGCCCGTCCTGGAAGATCACGCGCTCCCTGCCATCGACGCCCATGAAGGTGAGGGTCGAGTCGTCTTCGACGATCTTGAAGGCGAGGGACGGCAGCACGGTCCCGGGGTCGAACGGGACTCTGCCGCGGCTCGGGCCCTGCGCGCCCGGCGGTGGCGCGCCGTCGCCCGAACCCGACGGCGGCCGGCGACCGCCTCCCCTGGCTTGAGCCTCGGGATCCTCGCTCAGGTCGCTGTTGAGTACCCAGGTACCCGTGAAATCGGGATGTTCGGGGATGGGTTCGGCGTTGGAGCCGCCGGAGCTGCCGGAGCACGCGGCGATGAGGCCGATGCCCGTTGCGAGGGCGAGGGCGGTTGCGATGGGGAATCTCATGCTATCGTCTCAGCGGCGTAGGTATCTTTTGCGAACCCTAGTAAGAAAATCCTGTGGGTAGGCTCGTCAAGGCCGCCCGGCGCCTACGGCATCGGCGGCGGCGGCCCGCCCGGACCCTTACCACGTCCCATTCCCTGGCGCATTTGCCCGCCACGACGACGCATCTCGGCCTGCAGTTCGTCCCACTTCTCCAGCTGCTCTGGTGTGAGCACCGCGCGAATCTCAGCCATGACGCTGTCGCTGGCCGCCCGCAGGCGCGGCATCATCTCGCGCATCACTTGCTCCGTCGGCTCGCGCCGGCTTTCGATGATCTGCCGTATCTGGTCCCTTTGCTCCTCCGTCAGGTCCAACTGCTGGAACCATCGCGGTAACATGCCCGGCCGGCCTCCCGCCATCATGCCAAAGTTGGGTGGCTCCACTGGCGGTGGCGGGCGCTTTGCCACGCGGATGCGTTCGGCGGCGCCGCCGGCCAGGGCGCCGGCGAGAAAGGTGACGGCGAGGAGCGTGATCCCCTTCGTCCGGATCCTGCCCAGCGATTCGACCCCGTCCTTCATCGGTCATCCTCCAGGGTTAGCAGCAAGTCGGCGGAAGATGGCATCTCATCGCTTTCGATCCAGAGTGCGAGCTGTTGCGGCACACCGATGGCCTCGGCGATCGTGATTTCCGTCTCGGTCGAAGTCGTCGAGGTTTCGACCTGCACCTGCGCCAGCGTGGCGAGCGATACGACGCCTGTGACGACGGCCGCCGCCAATAGCGGCCACCACCATCGCGCCACCTGGCCGAACACGTCGGCTCTCGAGCGCCGGGCGACAAGCTCGTTCGCCGCCGCCGTCGTGATCGAGCGGACGGTGGCATCGAAGCGATCCGAGTCGCGGGTCGGGTCGAGCGGTGAAAGATCGATGCGATCGTTGTCCTCAATCATCTCGGTACTCCTCGAGGGTCTTGGCGCCCAGTAGCTCACGAA
>JBDHAL010000256.1:0-4815 GCA_039588075.1 Gemmatimonadota bacterium
AAGAAAAGCCGGAGTATTGGAGTAATGGGGTGATGGAATGAAGGCGTACTCAGATAGCGTTGGAGTATCGGTTTTCGGCTTATCCACGGGCCAGGAGCCATGGGGTGAGACGAAAATGTGACCCTTGCCAACTTGGAGAGGCAAAAATGACCAAGAACTGCAACCGACCCACCAGATCGGCACCGGTCAGCGTTTTCGCCTTGGTCACGGCAGCCGCGCTGCTCGCCGCCTGTCAGCAAGAGGCTCCGCCCCAGCCGAAGTTGCCGCGTCTCGTAAATGCCATGCGTGTCGCGGACACCTCGGGATTTATGGAGCGCAGCTTCCCGGGCAGGGCTCGCGCCGGGAAAGAAGTCAACCAATCCTTTCGCGTCAATGGCCCACTCGTCACCTTCCCTGTAACGGTTGGCGACAAGGTGAAAAAGGGCGGGGTCTTGGCGCGGATCGACCCCCGCGACTACGAAGTGAGGCTCGAGAACATCCAGGCACGACTGGCTCGAGAGAGGGCCAATCTGAAAGCGATGCGGCAGGCCCGGCCGGAAGAACTTCGGCAGGCCAAGGACGCGGTGACCAAGGCGGAGGCAGCCAATACTCTGGCGAAGCAGGAATACGACCGGATCATGCGGATCTTCAATAAGGATCCGGGCGCGGTCAGCCAATCGATGGTCGATCGCGTAACGGCAGACAAGAACTACGCGGAGGCCATCCTCCGGCAGGCTCGCGAAGGCTTGAACATTGCCGGGGCCGGAGCACGCAAAGAAGATATCGAGGCGAAAGAAGCGGATATTCGATCCCTGAAAGCAGCAGTGGATTCGGCGAAAGACCAATTGAAGTACACCTATCTGCGCGCGCCCTTTGACGGCATCGTCGTGGAGACCTACGTGGAGAACTTCGAAACCGTGCGCCCCAGACAACCCATCCTGCGCGTGGTGGATCCGTCCAGTATCGAGTTTGTCGTCAATGTCCCGGAGAACCTGATCAGCCTGGCGCGCTACGTCGAGAAGATCACGGTGGCCTTCGACGCGCTCCCCGGGGTCGAGATCCCGGCGAAGATCAGCGAGATCGGCACGGAGGCCTCCCAGGCCACTCGAACCTATCCGGTGACGCTCTTGATGGACCAACCCGATGATGCCGAGATCCTGCCGGGAATGGCGGGCGAGGCGAGAACTGTCGCACGCCCCCCGGAAGAGGCTGAGCTGGCCGGTCTCCAGATCCCGGCCACAGCCGTTTTCTCAGGGGACGATAGGAGCAAGAACTTCGTCTGGGTCGTCGATGAAAAGAACAAGACTCTCAGCCGCCGTGAAGTGCAGCTTGGTCAACTGGCTCGCTTTGGGGTGTCGCTCAGGTCTGGATTGCAAGCCGGCGAGTGGATTGTCACCAAAGGCGTCAATTCGCTCGAAGAAGGGCAACAGGTTCGGATTCTTGATACCGCAACGGGGGAGAATACCCAATGAACCTAACCCGTTTCGCAATCGAGAACAAGATCCTCACCAATTTTGTGGTGTTCCTGCTCGTGGTGGGCGGGATCTACAGCTATTTCGAGCTAGGTCGATTGGAGGATCCCGACTTTACGGTCAAAACCGGCGCAGTGATCACCCAGTATCCCGGGGCCAGCCCGGCAGAAGTCGAACTCGAGGTGACCGATCGCATCGAGCGAGCGATCCAGGAGATGCCCCAACTTCGCTATCTCACGTCGTACTCGCGGGCCGGGTTGTCGATCATCAAGATCGACATGAGGCAGGAGTACACCGCGGAAGATCTGCCGCAGATCTGGGACGAGATGCGGAAAAAGATCCGCGACATCGTTCCAGATTTCCCACCCGGCGCCCAGAATCCGAACATTATCGACGACTTCAGCTTCGTGTTCGGATTCGTGCTGGCCGTCACCGGTGACGGTTACACCTATGCGGAGCTCGAAGACTACGTCAAGCGCCTGAAAAAAGAGCTCAGCCTCGTTCCAGGGGTCTCGCGGGTGGATCTTTGGGGGGTTCAGCCGAAGGTCATCTACCTCGATGTCTCGGAAAAGCAGCTTGCTGAGCTTCGAGTCACCAGTGAGGACATTCTCGCGACCCTGGCGACGCAGAATATGGTCGTGGAGGCGGGCGGAATCGAGGTGCCCGGGCGGCGTTTTCGCATCGAAACCAGCGGCGAGTTTCAAAGCCCCGAAGATATTGGCGAGCTGCTGATCCGACGGACGGGCCTTGATGCCCTAGCCAACCTCGCGGCCGAGTTGACCCCATATTCCCGTCGCGTGGAGGACACTGCCCCGATCCGCCAGGCTCGGTCGGGTAGTCGTGCTGACGTGGTTGCCGGCGAACTCATACGCATCAAGGATGTCGCCACAGTTAGGCAGGGTTACCTCGAACCGCCTTTCAACATGATGAGATTTCAGGGTGAGCCCGCGATCGCCATCCAGCTGGCCAACGTCGCAGGGGGCAACATTCTCGACACCGGCAAGGCGTTGGACGCCCGCCTTGAGGAGCTCATCGCCGACCTTCCGGCGGGGATCGAGGTGCACAAGTTCACTTGGCAATCCGACCTGGTACGGGAAGCCATCAACGCCTTCATCGTCAATCTCGCCGAGGCGGTTCTCATCGTGCTCGTGGTGCTGACGCTTGCCATGGGTTGGCGCATGGGGCTGGTGATCGGCTGGGCGCTGATCGTAACGATCCTCGGTACCTTCGTGGTCATGAAGTTGATGGGGGTCGATCTCCAACGTGTGTCCCTGGGAGCGCTGGTGGTGGCGCTGGGCATGATGGTGGACAACGCCATCGTGGTGGCGGACGGTGTCGCAGTGCGCCTCGCCCGCGGCATGAAGTCGGTGGACGCGGCCATCGAGAGCGCCAGCAAACCGTCGGTAGCCCTGCTCGGAGCGACAATCGTAGCGGTGATGGCGTTCTACCCCGTGTACGCGGCACAGGCCGACGCGGGCGAGTACGCGCGTACCTTATTCACGGTCGTGGCCATCTCGCTGCTGATGAGCTGGCTGATAGCCCTGACCATGACCCCGCTCAACTGCATCAGCCTGCTGCGAGCGCCCAAAAGCGGGGATTCCGAAGCCGATCCCTACGCCGGCGGCTTCTTCCGCTTTTACCGGGGCGCTCTAGGGGGCGCGATCCGCTGGCGGGTTTTCACGCTGGCTGGCGTAGTCGTGCTGCTGGTCGCTGCCGTCGTCGGCTTCGGTAAAGTGCCCCAGGAGTTCTTTCCCGCTTCCACGCGCACCCAATTCATGATCGACTACTGGGCGCCGGAGGGCACGCCTATTCAGACCGTGTCGGCGGATCTCAAAGGGATCGAAGCGAAGCTCGAAGGCGATGAGCGGGTCAAGGACGTGACTGCTTTCATCGGTTCCGGCGGGCCGCGTTTCTATCTCCCGGTGGATCCGGAATTTCCTTACCCCTCCTACGCCCAGCTGATTGTCAACACGCCGACTTTCGGCGATGTGAACAGTCTAATCGCCGATTTCGAGCCGTGGCTCAACGAACAGTACCCGCAGGCGATGACTCGGCTACGCAAGTATTACGTTGGCACTGGCGACACCTGGCAATTCGAGCTTCGTATCAGTGGGCCGGCCGAGGCGGATCTCGGTGTCCTGCGCGCCCTGGGCGAGAAGGGGATGGCGATCCTCGAGCAGAGCCCGCTCGCCAAGCAAGTACGCATCGACATGCGCCAGCCCGTGCAGAAAGTGGAGGTCGGTTACGACCAGGATCGGGCTCGGTGGTCTGCGGTGTCCCGGGCCAACATCGGCGAAGCAACCCGACGCGCCTACGATGGGGTACCGGTCGGTTTGTACCGGGAAGGCGACGCCCTCCTGCCGATCATCGCCCGTGGCGTGGAGGATGAACGACAGCGCGCGTCGGGCGAGCTCGACGTGTTGCAGGTTCGACCGTCGCTGGCGTTCGACAGTGTCCCGCTAGGACAGGTTGCCCGAGACATTCGGCTCGAGTGGGAGGATCCGATTATCACGCGCTTCAATCGGCGTCGGGAGGTGGCGATACAGGGCAGCCCGGTCGGTGTCACCTTTCCGACCCTGCGCAAAGACGTGATCGAGAAGTTCGAGGAGATGGAGAAGGAGCTGCCGCCCGGCTATAGCATGTTCTGGGACGGCGAGTACGATACCACTCGCACGGCGCAGCTGGCGCTGATTCCGGGGATCGTCCCCGCCGGGGTCATCATGGCGGTCATCATCGTCGCCCTGTTCAACGGGATACGCCCGCTATTGATCATGATGGCCGCCCTACCGTTCGCATTGATCGGTATAACCGCAATACTGGCGCCCACTCAGACAGCATTCGGATTCATGGCCTTGCTCGGCGCCATGAGCCTGGTGGGGTTGATGATCAAGAACTCCATCGTGCTGCTCGACGAGATCAAAGCCAACATTGGTGCTCAAATGAGCCCTTACGACGCCACCGTGGCGGCCGGCGTGTCGCGACTTCGTCCTGTACTGTTGGGCGCGGGGACCACGATCCTTGGGGTGATGCCCCTGCTTCAAGATGCCTTCTGGATCGCAATGGCGATGACCATCATGGCCGGGCTGACCTTCGGCACGCTGATTACCATGGTCTTGGTGCCGGTGCTGTACGCGGCGTTGTATCGTATTCGTTCGCCGAAGGCAGTCCCATAGGGTGCATTCCATGCACCGCAATGCCCTTGACTGAGCGTGGGAACCCATCCTGTAGGGGCACGGCGTGCCGAGCCCGGGCGCTGGCGACACGCAGAGGTGAAAGCCCGACCGCCTGTTGCATTTTCTACGTCAACGGCAATGCCATCCGCGACCACAAGACGGTGCACGGAGTGCACCCTACGGGTTTGTCC
>JBDHAL010000257.1:0-9466 GCA_039588075.1 Gemmatimonadota bacterium
TACTTCCGGACAGTCGTGTGCGACACCCCAAATGAGCGCCCAAACTCGGAGGCATTCCACACCTGGCCGTGGTAATGAGCGAGCATCGCCCAGAACCGCTCCAGCGTACGCGCCGGGATCGTGATACCCAAGTTTGGAATGTCGCGCTCCAGGAATGTGAGGATGAAGTCCCGCAGCCACCGCTGGCTTTCACGGTGGCTTTTCGCCAGGTACGCACGTGGGAAACCTCCACGGAACCAAAGGCGATCGAGATGCCGGACTCCCACTTCCTCCAGGTCGAAACCTGGGAGCTCGTGAAAGGCAATTCGTCCGGCGAGGCTTTCGGAACCCTGGCGTAGCAGATCCGGCGAAGCGCTGCCAAGGACGAGGAACCGTGCCGGGGCTCTCGCCCGATCCACGAGAACGCGCAACACGGGAAAAAGATCGGGACGCCGCTGGATCTCATCCAGCACGACGAGGCCGCGTAGCCCCTCGAGGGCAAGCGTCGGTTCTTCGAGCTGCGCTTGGTCGCGAGGATCCTCCAGGTCGAACAACGTGGTGGGCCCTTTACGCTGTCGGAGAAGCTCGCGCGCCAATGTAGTCTTGCCGACCTGGCGAGCGCCCAACAAAGCCACCACCGGGCTCTCCCGGAGAAGGCGTTCGATCGATCTAAGGTGTGCGGCCCGGGCCACATTTGGCATAGGTGGAAATATGAATCGCATCGCTTCAATTTTCAAGTCTTTCAATTCAGGCCCCCCGGCCGCTATCTTGGGTGCCAGATGAACTCCGACCGGGTGGAACTGGAGATGGTGGCGTTGAAGGTAGCAGTGGACGACTTTCTCGCTCAGAAGCGTATCGCGGTTGCGGGCGTGTCGCGGAGCAGCGGGCAGGCCGCCAACGCCGTGTACCGCAAGCTGAGGGGGGCCGGTTACGAGGTCTTCGCGGTCAACCCCAACGCGGAGGAAGTCGAGGGCGATCGGTGCTATTCAGATCTGGCCTCGATTGAAGGGGGCGTCGACGGCGTGGTGATCGCGACGCATCCCGATGTGGCCGATCGAATAGTGAAAGACTGCGCTGAGCTCGGCATCTCCCGAGTCTGGATGCACCGTTCGTTCGGGGCGGGAAGTGTCTCAGAGGCCGCAGTGGACTATTGCCGGGACAACGGGATCGCGGTGATCCCGGGCGGTTGCCCGATGATGTTCTGCAAGCCGGTGGATGTCGGTCACAAGTGCATCCGCTGGATAACCGGGCTGACGGGTAGCTTGCCTCGTCAGGTCTAGGCGGAAAAAGACTCGCCCTCCGCAGCGACCGGCGAAACGCGTCGCGGCGGAGGGCGAGTTTGTTTAGAGGAGTCAGGTCGCGGTGACGATACGCATCCTGACCAGGTACTGAACGTCGAGCTCGTCACGCGAGACGCCGTAGATGTAGTCGTCATAGATGATGCGGGGAGAGAAACGGTACGGCATCGTGACGACACCCAGGTACCGGCCTTCCGAATCGAACACGTCCCACTCCGGGGCGCCGGAATCTTGCAGCAGGTCGAAGGACTCGAGTTCTTCTTCGCTGAGGTCCGAGGCCGCCTGGATGTGCTGGACCCAAATGGAGCCGTCGGGTCCGGGCAGTATGTTGGCGAAGGCCGGGAAATACTCCCCGAAGTGGACGTTGTTCTTCAACTGCTCGAGGATCTGTGGCGGCACGCCACTCTCGGTCCACGTGCGTTCGAGGTATTCGGCGACCAGCTGCTTATCCCGGTCACCGACGAGCCGTTGCTCGAACGGAAGTGTGACGACGCGGTCGAGCTCACCATCGGCGTAGAAGTCGATCCTGTACTGATCGTTGATCCCGAAAATCAACTGTGCGTCATCGCTGAGAGCCCAGGAAGCTTCCGGCGAGTAGAACTTGAACTCGGGCAAGCCGCGGCTGAACGAGAACGTCTCGCCGGAGGGAAATCTCTTGAGCGTATCGGTCACGGTTCCATCCGTGGCGAGCAGAAGGATCGTGTCCAGCGAGTCCGTGGTGGGCATGTTGGGGAGGTCCAACGGCCGAACCTGCTCGGCGATAACGCCCGACGGCGTGTACCTGAAATTGAGCGGGATGCCCTGCTCCAAGGCCAGCGGGAAACTGCCGATGCTCGAGCCGTCGGGCCCGAAGAGATTGATGCGCCGGTTGTTGACGTCGGGAACCATGAGCGTGTCGCCCGGGCCCATGACGAGGAATATCGCTCCGGTCAGCTCGCCGGGTCCCGCGCCCTGACCGCCGACGGTTCTCAAGTACTCGCCTTCCGGCGTGTAGACCTGGACGTGCTGGGCCTGCACGTCCATCGCGTACAGGCGGCCCTCCGAGTCGATGGTCATGCCGCCGACCTGGCCGAACTGATACTCCGGCTCGCCGTCCAGGGCGCCGATCCGCAGGTCTTCCTCGAGCATCCACCCGTCCGCGGCCGTCCAGATGCCTTCCGCCGGGTTGGACACGACTCTGACGCCGGCGCTGTCGCTGATCGCGCCGGCCCAGTCGGCGCTGCCACCACCGCCGCCGGAACAGGCCGCAGCGAAAAGTGCGACCAGCGCGGTCGCGCAAGTTTTCTGCAGTGTCATGCAAGCCTCCGTAGAGAAGTACGGGATTGAACCAATAGCGATTATTATTAACCGCAATGCCGACAGCCGCCTGGCCAGCGGCCAGGCCGATCGTCGTCGCGGAGTGCAGACCCCGACAGGTCTTTAGCCGCGCCGGAGAGGCGATGGGCGCGAAATGGAGCCCGGTCGCCAGTTCGTCGCTTGCCTGTCCCTACGAGGCGCTGTCACTCTTCGTTTCTAGTACACGCCGGGGCGGCCGATTATTTTGATGCGGACGCCGCGGCCCGGATGCATTGAGATGGGAGGATAGCAATATGGAGGCGGATGACAAGAAGACGGCTCTGCGGATGATCCCGTACGGCCTGTATGTGCTGACGGCGGAGACGGAGGACGGACGGGTCGCGGCATCGACGGTGAACTGGGTGACGCAGGCATCGTTCGAGCCGCCGCTGGTCGTGGTAGGAGTGAAGGCGGATTCGGGGTCGCACACACTGATAAAGGAGGCCGGCTCTTTCGCGCTGAACGTTCTCGGGAAAGAACAGCAGAGAACGGCGTACGCGTTCTTCAAGCACGTGGAGCGGGAAGGTGACGAGATCGGAGGCGAACGGTTTCGCGCCGGGAGCACGGGCGCGCCGATCATCGAGAGTTGCCCGGCGTATGTCGAGTGCGCGCTGTTGGAGACGGTGGAGAAGGGTGACCATTCCGTATTCGTGGGAGAGGTCGTTGAAGCGGGTGTGAAGCAGGAACCGTCGGGTCGGGCGGAGGAGGTGACTCTGACGCTGAGGGATCTGGGCGACAAAGTCTTTTACGGCGGTTAGCAGGACATGGCAGCTATTTCGCTTCCCGAAATCAGACTGGTCGCGGTCCCGAAAGGGGCGCGGCCCGTCTTCTTCGTCGATGCGGTGGCGGCGGAGGAAGACACGTACCTGGTACTGAGCGCCGACCCGGTAGTGGAAGAAGTGACCGAGGAGCCGGAGCGGCTGTTGAGCGACGCGGCGACTCGCATCCCGCTGGCTCCGGGGACCGTTGTGGTTAGGGGCGGCGAGCCGCTCGAGCTACTGGCGGTCGTTCACGACCTGGATCAGGAGCCGACGTGGCGGGAGGAGTGGGTGGCCAGCGCGCTCGAAGAAGTTCTGCGCGAGGTGGGCGAGAGATCGCTGCGTTCGCTGGCGATGCCGATGCTGGGAGCGGTCCACGGCTCGTTGGAGGGGTCGCGGTTTGTGGAGCTGCTGGCGAACGCTCTCGAGGGCGGGGCGGCGGAAAGTCTGAAGGAGCTGTGGCTTTTGGTGTTGCCGGAGCGGGTGGAGGAAGTCGCTTTGGGGTTGAGGGAGGCGGGACTGGATGTTGTTGAGTGAACGGTAACGTGAAATCCCTATTGTCTAAGGTACAAGGAATGTCGAACACCGATTATCGAACACCGCCTGTCGAAGGTGGGATTCGACGTTCGACCATTAATCATTGATAGCGGACGGCGAATGATTGGCGTGCACGTTTATGCCGGAGCGGCTTCGGTGTTGGCTATTTGGTCTTTAGGGTCGGGTGTGGAATCCCAACTTCATCAATCGGTGTGCGGTGTGCGGTGTTCGACAGTCCTTTCGCATTGAGCATTTGGAAGGCCTTTCGCCCTCGGCAAATCTCGGTTAGACACGCCGCCGGCCGGGCTATAGATTACATACATAGCCCCAATATTCATTATGCCAAAAGGGAATAACCCCACCGTGGTGGCCTTTCTTGGCCGGGCAGCGCCGCGCCTCTCAGGGCGGTCGGCGGGCCTCCGGCTATTGCCTCTGCCGCCGGTCAGAACTCTTCCCGAGGACGCCCGTCCGGGCATTTTCGCTCCGCCCAACTGAGCCGAGATCGGCGCCACAACGGTGGCCGAGCCTCCTACTCGACTCTTAGCGGGAACGGAGTACATAACATGCCTGAAATCACCGTACCTTCCGACGCGGTCTTTCCGATCCTGAAGGACAACATCCTGGTCGACGGATTCCACATCGTAATCGACCTGGAAAAGTCCCACGGCTCGGTCATAGTGGACGCATTGGAAGGCAAGGAGTACCTGGATTGCTACGGCTACTTCGCGACGCTGCCGATCGGCCACAACCATCCAAAGATGGAAGACGAGGGATTCCGTCGCTCACTGATGACGGCGGCCCTGAGCAACCCCGCGAACAGCGATGTCTACTCCCGTCAGTTCGCGGCATTCGTCGAAGTGTTCCGTGAGATCGCCGTACCGGATGAATTCGAGCACTTGAAGAACCGGGCGAAAGGGATCGACGGGGGCGGCGACAAGATCCTGCATTTCAGAGACGCGTTCCACGGCCGCAGCGGTTACACGCTATCGGTAACCAACACGGATCCGCTGAAGACCGCGGACTTCCCGAAGTTCGAATGGCCGAGAGTCTCGAACCCGGTGATTCACTTTCCGATAGACGAGGCGGTCGTAGCGGCGGCGGAAGCGCAGGCTGAGAAGGAGATCGAGGCCGCCTTCAAGAACGACCCGCACGGCATAGCGGCGATTCTCATCGAGCCGATCCAGGGTGAAGGCGGCGACAACCAGTTCCGCCCGAACTTCTTGAAACGGCTGCGTAAGTTCGCGGATGAGAACGAGGCGCTGCTGATCTTCGACGAGGTTCAGACGGGGATGGGCGCGACCGGTACGATGTGGGCGTTCGAGCAGCTGGAGGTTACGCCGGACATCGTGTCGTTCGGCAAGAAGACCCAGGTCTGCGGGATCATGAGCACATCGCGGATCGACGAGGTCGAGAAGAACGTGTTCGCCGTTTCGTCGCGGATCAACTCCACGTGGGGCGGCAACCTGGTCGACATGGTGCGCTGCGCTCGCTACCTGCAGATCATGCAGGAGGACGGATTGGTCGAGAGCGCGGCCAGGGTCGGCGCTTCCTTCAAGTGTGGGCTGGAGAAGCTGCAGGCTGATTATCCCGTCATCAGCAACGTGCGCGGTCGCGGACTGATGCTCGCGTTTGACTTGCCGGACGGCGCGCACCGCGATCGGGTACGCACGGATTGCTGGGAGAAAGGCCTGGCGACGTTGACGTGTGGGCCGCGGTCGCTGCGGTTCAGGCCGCCGCTGGTTTTCAGCGAGGCGGATGCCAGTACCGCCAGCGGTCAGCCGGGGCTCGACGACCGACGAAAGAGGCAACTATCGACGGCGGACTGCCGACGCCCGGGTTCGACGCGCGTGGGGAATCGACTGTCGACTGTCGATAGCCGCCTCTTTCGCCGGAAGTCGAGCGATCGCTGACCGCTGTCCGATGTCGAATCAGTTACCGACGGCGCACCGCTGGTCGATGTCGAACTGAACATTGGGAGTAGAAGCCATGATCCGACCAGTCTCTATCGCTTCTCTGTTGATGATTGCCGCCACTTCAACGTTGCAGGGGCAGGAATATGTGCCGCTGCTGGATGCCGAGCGGCGCGACTTGCTGCACGAGGCGCTGAGCGGTGAGATGGCAAAGGAGCACGTGATAGCGATCACGCGCCATCATCGCATCCAGGGGTCGCGCGGATACCGGGACGCGGCGCATTACGTGCTGGAGCAGTTGCGCGCTTACGGGTACGGCGAGGACGAGGCGTGGATCGAGTCGTTCCCGTCGGACGGGAGGATCGTCTATCAGACGTGGCAGTCGCCTTCCGGCTGGGACATCGAGCACGGCGAGCTGCGGATGGTGGAGCCCTTTGAGGAACGGATCGCGGGGTATCCGGAAGTGGCGATGAGCGTGATCACCTACTCGAACCCGGGCGACGTGACGGCCGAGCTGGTCTGGGTCGGTTCGGGAACGCGCGAATCCGACTACGAGGGGAAAGATGTCGAGGGGAAATTCGTACTGGCCACCGGGTACGGCGGTTCGGTACACCGGCTGGCGGTGTTGGAGTACGGAGCGGCGGCGGTGGTTTGCTACCTCGATGACACGCGTGCCAAGGAGTACCCCGACATGTTGCAGTACACGGGGATGTGGCCGCGCGCCGAGGAGCTGGATGGCGTCACGTTCGGCTTCAACATTACGAACCGCCAGGGCGAGCGGCTGAGGAACCTGTTGGAGTCGGGCCGTCGCGTGGTGCTGCGCGGGCAAGTGACGGGCATCGGGCTGGAGCCGTACGAGATGGACGTGGTGGTGGCGCGGATCCGGGGCTCGGAGAAGCCGGACGAGGAGCTGGTGCTCAGCGCGCACCTGGACCATCCGAAGGAGTCGGCCAACGACAACGCGAGTGGCTCAGGCGCGATACTCGATATGGCGGCGACGCTAAAGACGCTGATCGATTCGGGTCGCATGGCGGCGCCGAAGCGCTCGCTGCTGTTCATGTGGGTGCCGGAATGGTACGGGACGATGGCCTACATCGACGCGCACCCGGAGCTGAAGGGACCGGCGCTGGGTGGCGGCTACCTCGCCAACATCAACATGGACATGGTAGGGGAGAATCTCGAGCTGCTCCACTCCCGCATGTATATCACGCGGACGCCGGCGTCACTGCCGTCGGCGCTGAACGACGTCGTGGATAACGTGTCGCAGATGGTGGACGGTATGAACGTGCGGACGCCGCGCGGGAGCCTGTCGGACTTCAACTACCGGATCACGCCGTACAGCGGTGGCAGCGATCACATGATGTTCATCGACTTGAAGATCCCGGGCATGATGATCGGCCACAGCGACTACACGCACCACACGTCGGAGGACACGCCGGACAAGGTCGACCCGGTGGAGCTGGAGCGCAGCGAGATCATCGCCGGCGCGGCGTTCTTGTACCTGTCGGACCTGTCGGAATCGGAAGCGGTGGACCTGGCGTACCTGGTATGGGCGAACGGCGCGCGGCGGCTGGGCGCGGCGGCGCGACGCGCGAGCCGGCAGATGCAGGCGTCGGAGCTGGGCGCCTTTCAGGCGTTCTACGAGGCCCGCAACACGGTGACGCATGCCGGCGGGTGGGAGCAGGAGGCCGTGGGGTCGGTGCTCCATTACAATGACTCGGAGCGTGCCCGAGCGACCGTGGAGGCCATCCGGGCCGAGCTGTACAGGCAGGAAGTGGCTCTGGTGGCGGCGTTGCGGATGGAGGCGAATTTGCCGCAGCGCGGAGCGCCGCCGGCCGAGCGCACGGAGGCCGAGGACAGACGCGTGCCGGTGCGAACGACCCGGGGTCCGCTGGACTTTGGGCTGCCGGCCAGCCAGCTTTCTACGGAGGACGCGGCGTGGTACGCGACGAGCGAATTCACGCTCGGCGGTAACGAGCGGTTCGAGTTGGTCAATTTCGTGGACGGCGAGCGCACGGTAACAGAGATTCGGGATGCGCTGGCCGCCGAGTACGGCCCGGTCTCGATCGCGGTCGTGTCCCGCTACCTGGATGATCTCGCGAAAGTTGACGTGATAGACTGGAAGTGAGTTTCTGGAGCGTCCGAATCATCCTGCAGCATGGAGGAAGAATCATGTTAGCAAAGTCCGGTTGGCAAATCGTAGCGTTGGCCTCGGCCGTAGCGCTCGTCTCCGGATGCCCTGCGGAGTCCGGGATCGAGAGCTCGTCGGGGCGCACGGCGTTCGTTGAGCGCCTGGGCGTCGACACGGTATCCGTCGAATCCTACACCCGAACGGCGGAGGGCTTCGAGGGCGACCTGCTGATCAGGTCACCCGTGACCCGCGTCGCGCACTACGAGGCGAGCCTGACGCCGGAAGGGACGATCGAGCGCATGCAGGTGGATTGGCAGACGCCGGCCGAGAATCCGGACGGACCTCCGCCTGTGGGCTTCACCGTCACGTTCGATGGAGACAGCGCGACCATCGAGACGCGGGGTGGCGACAATCCGGGCGAGACGCGCATGGAAGTGCCTGCCGGTGCGATTCCGACGGTGAGGGGGGTGCCGGTCTCCTACGCAGTACTGGAGCAGGCGGTGAGTCAGGCGACGACCAGCGGAATGGATAGCTATCCGCTGAGCTTGTTGTCGGCGGGGCGGGCTCGGGTGTCTGACAACGAGCTCGTACGAGTAGGGGATGACAGCTTTAGCATCGACTTCTTCGGCAGCCCGATGGTGGCCAGCGTCGATGATGCGGGGCGTGTCGTGGGGCGGACGGGAGAGCGCACGACGCTCAAGGTGATCGGGGAGCGGGTTGGGGATGTCGACTTCGCGAGCCTGGCCTCCGACTTCGCCGCACGCGACGCTCGCGGCGAGGGGATGGGCGTGGCGTCGCCGACGGAGACGGTCGATGCCGCGGTCGCGGGTGCGAGCATGGAGGTGGTCTACAGCCGCCCGGCCAAGCGGGGTCGAGAGATCTGGGGCGGCCTGGTGCCGTTTGACGAGGTTTGGCGAACCGGCGCCAACGCGGCGACGTCGTTCACCACCGACCGCGATCTGGAGATCGGTGGCGTGATGGTGCCGGCGGGAAGCTACACGCTCTGGAGCGTCTACACGCCGGAGTCGGCGCAGCTCATCATCAACAGTCAGACCGGCCAGTGGGGCACGGCGTACGACGCCGAGCAGGACTTCGCCCGTGTGGACCTGATGATGGAGACGCTGCCGGAGTCGATGGAGCGGTTCACGATCGAGATCGAGGAGACCGATGAGGGTGGAATGCTCCACCTGACTTGGGACACGACGCGATACTCGATTCCGATCAGGATTCGGTAGGCCGGTCGACGGAGGCGTGCGGTGAGTGAGGGATCGGAAGGGACGTACGCCCGGATCTACAGGGTGGTGAAGAGGATCCCCAAAGGCCGCGTCGCCACATATGGTCAGATCGCTGAACTGGCGGGTATGCCCGGGCATGCCCGCCAGGTCGGTTATGCCCTCAACGCGTTGCCGGACGGCGAAGCGGTTCCCTGGCAGCGCGTGATCAACGCCCGTGGCGAGGTCAGCAAGCGGATGGATCCTCAGTGGGAGTGGATCCAGCGGGAGTTACTCGAGGAAGAGG
>JBDHAL010000258.1:0-4781 GCA_039588075.1 Gemmatimonadota bacterium
CGAGCGTCGCGGGCAATCAGCCGTATCTCGTTGTGTCCTCGGCGGGCAACAGCGGGCCGGGGGCCGGTACGCTGACTTCGCCGCACGCGGCGAAGAACATTATCAGCGTGGGGAACACCGAGAACTACCGTCCCGGTCAGTGCCCGGGAATCGCGGGGTGCGGCGGGCCCGCGGATGACATCGACACGCTCAACGATTCCTCTTCCCGCGGCCCGACGGTCGACAACCGGATCAAGCCGGACCTCGCCGCCCCGGGGCACGCGATCTCCGGCGCGCGATCCAGCGTGGCCACGTACGACTGCTTCTGCGACGGCGGCAACGGTGCTGGCTGCTGCGCATCTACCGGCCTGGACGGCGCGAACAACTATACCGCTTATACCGGCACCAGCCAGGCGTCCCCGCGGGTCGCCGGGGCCGCGGCCATCGTCTTCGACTGGTTCAAGAACCGCTTCTCCGTTTTCCCCTCGCCTGCCATGGCAAAGGCGATCCTGATCAATGGCGCGGTGGACATGAAGACGCCCGACATCCCGAACTTCAACGAGGGCTGGGGCCGTGTCAACCTGTCGAACTCGCTCATGATTCCGGGCGGCGGGCTGTTCGTCGACCAGACGACGATCCTCGGCACAACCGGCGACGCCGTGGCGTACACGGTGAACGGTATCGTCCAGGATCCGACCCGGCCGGTGACCGCGACACTCGCTTGGACCGACCCGGCCGGCGCGGTCAACTGCAACCCGTGTCTGGTCAACGATCTCGACCTTCTGGTGACGCAGGAGACGACCACGTGGCGCGGGAACAACTTCACGGCCGGGTTCTCGAACGCGTCCGCTATCGCCGACACGAGCAACAACGTCGAAGGAGTCAAGATCCAGGCCGGCACGCCGACCTGCGCGCCAATCGAGTTCAAGGTGCGAGCTCAGACCCTGAACGGCGACGGCGTGCCCGGGAACGCCGATACGACAGATCAGGACTTCGCGCTCGTCGCCGCGAACGTCGGACCGGTGGGCGTTCCGTCCGTCGACATTGCCTCCGCAGTCCTGTCGAGCGGCTGCGACGGTGATGGCTATCTCGATCGGCGAGAGACCGCCACGCTGGCGATCGGCCTGGAGAACATCGGCTGCGACTCCGCGGGCGGCGTCGCTGCGACGCTGAGTGTCCTGTCGGCTCCGGCCGGTGCGTCGGTGACCGTCACTCCGAGTGGCGCGCAGACAATCGGGACGATCGATCCGGGCTCCACGGTGATGCCCAACTGGCAGGTGAGCCTCGCCGACAACGCCGGCTCGCTGTGCGCGGAGAAGGTCGTGCTGCAACTCGCGATCAGCGACAGCGCGGCGCACACCTGGACGCGGACCGTCGAGGTGACGCTCGACGCCGACTCGCTCAGCCCGGTCACCAACACCGACCCCGCGACAATCGATCAATCTTCCTCGAAGTCAGCGGAGTGGAGCCTGCAGAGCTGCCGGACGACCTCGGCACCAACCTCGTGGCACATGGGGCAGGCGGACTGCACCGGCATCGTGCGCGACGCGTCGAACCAGGACATCGTTTTCACCTATGGCGTTCCGGCGGGCGCGCTCCTCAGAACCTTGAGTTTCCAGCACGCGTTCAGCGGGTATCGCAACGCCGATTTCAGCCTCACGGACAGCATCCAGGTCGACATCGATCCAGAGAACGACGGCTCGTACGTGAACCTCGGTACCTGGCGGCAGGGGATCGACAACCCAACGGTCATGACGCTCGCCGGCCCCTTCGACCTGACGCCCTTCAACGCCACGCACGGGCCGTCGATCGCGATCCGGTTCCGCTTCCAGAGCGCTGCCAACTGGATCGGAGGTCCGAACACGGCGCCCGGCTGGGACGTGGACGATATCGTCCTGACGTACGACACGTTCAACTGCGACACCGGTTCCTGTCCCACGTGCTCCGATCCGTCGGGGTTGGTGAACAATAGCGCGGCCGACTTCGACATGTGTGCACTCTCGGGCGTGCTCGTCTCCTGGAACCAGGATCCCACCGCGTGGGGTGATGCGGGCGGGATGCGCGGCTACGTGGTCCTCCGCGACGGTGTCGAAATCGCGTCCGGTCCCTGTTCCGGAACGCTTTCATATGGCGCCACGTCGTGCATCGACACGACCGTGGCGCCAGGGATCGCCGCGACCTACAGCGTGCGTTATGTCAACGGGTGCTCCCTGGCCGCGACGACCACGGGGGAGGCTGCCGCCGACACCGCCCTCGCTCCACCACCCGACGTCAGCGCCTCCGTGCTCGTCACCGAGAGCGGCGGCAACCTGAGCCTGACATGGGATGCTGTCCCCGGCGCCATCCGCTACAACGTGTACATGGGAACGATCGGGATCTGGTGGAGCCACGCGATTTTCGCGGCAGCCGGCCTCGACGGATTGGACTCGTGCTTTGAGCCGACGAACTCGGTCACGTTCGCAGCGCCGGATGGGGACCACTACTTCCTCGTCGCGGCGGACAACGGCTGCTGGGAGAGCGGTCTCGGGCCTCCGACAACGCGGCCACCTGCCGTGCCCGCCTGCAGCCCCAACTGAGGCGACTGCGTGCTCGCGTCCTGATTCAGCCGATCAAAGTGACCCGGTTGTTATGTCCCTTCGACCGCCTTTAAATCGCGAGACACGTCCGCAGCTCCTTTCATGAATCCGTAAGCCAATAATATTCCCTCGACAGCCCGTCGCTGCGCACGCTCTCACCGAAATGCAGCACTGAGTGACTATAGGACCGGCTAGGCTGCCTCCCGCCAGATCTCCTCTGGCATTCTGAATCCATCCAAGTGCTTGGATCGTATTGTCCCTAACCGTTCGACTCCCGCCCCCGGGCACTCCCATTAAAGAACCAAGCGGCAGCTCGTACAAGGTGATGACCCCCCGGCCGGCGTCCAGATCTATGCCGATCTCGGCGATGAAGCCCCGAAGGAACCCCTTCTCTCTGTAGTACTCGGATTCCGAACCTCCGATCACCTGGGCTACCAGATGATCTGTGTTTCGAACCAGACCCGAGTTCGAACTCTCTAAACGTGGGCGCCCAGGCGCACCCTGTTTCGAACTGAGAGAATGGTTCGAAACACCGATCACGTGGGGAGCCAGACATCATCTTTTCGGAATTTGGGGCGGTCGGTTAACAGCCGGCCGCTCCGTCATCCTCCCGGATATCCCCAAAACAGGCGAGATTTGGCGCATCGACGCCACCGGGCCGGTACACGGCCTTAGGGCGGAGAGCCCCACTGGTGCCGCCCAGGGCACCTGCTCGGCCGGTTGCGCTCTCTGTCTCTCCGTGCCTGATGGAGAGCCGATGTGGCCGTCGCTGCGTCTGCCCAGCACGTCCAGATTGGTCTTGGTTGTGTACTAAGCGGCGGTTGGCTTATAGTCATCTGCAAGAGACCACCTCGCACAGCAGGAGAGACCGGGGACATGATCCCCCAGCGCTGCACGATGACGGCGGGCACTGCGTATCCCTTAAGGTGTTATGCAGCGTAGCGCCCTTGCAGTGTTTATTGGGTTACACAGATCTGTATAAATTACGTTAGACGGACCGAGAAAACGCGATGCTCATGAAGCCAAGGCGCTGGCTCGCATACAACATCGAGGTCAACGACCTTCTCCCGCAGTATTCGGAGATCGTTGATCGATTTGAGCAGTCAGACATTCCTCTGGACGGGGCTTTTGGGTCGAATACGGAGTGGGGCTCCGAGGTTCCCGGGCTGCTCGTCGCTGTCGGCCCAGCGGTCGAACCCAAGCGACTGCTGGACATCGTAGCGTTGCTCGACGGGTTGGGGCAGCTGTTCGTCACGATAAACCACGAGGGGGAGCATTCGAAGGTCATCGCGATCGGTGCGCTCAACCTCAAGAGGGAACCCATCGCTGCGATCACTGAAGACATGATCGCCACGCTTTCTAGGCCGAATGCGACGTCACATTCGATGATCGAGGCCATCAAGTCCGCGCCGAAGGTCGCAGTCGTTCGGTAAATCGAAAAGGGGACTGGCCTGGCCGGGCCGTCTAACTAGCGAATGAACCTGACGATCCGTCCTGTCACGCCCCTGGCTATACTGATGGAGACAATGGTGCGGCCTTTAGCCGCACAGGGGTTGAAGTCTTCCGGGGCCCTGGAGACCTGCCAGGGCCGCGCCAGGCCGGCTCGCAGGTTATTCATACGTTGGGCCGATTAGAGATATCGACATGAGTTGCCGACCGCACGATACGCTAGAGTACGTCGTCATCGCAGCAGTAGTAGCCTCGCAGGCGTGTCTCTGCGCGTGCACCGTTGAGCGCATGACGCTACCCTGGGACCTGGTGGCTAAGGACACGTGCACCCTTCCGCCTTCTTTCCAAGATGCCGGCGACGACCTGCAAATGGCGCCAGGCGGCGGTGCGCTCCCGCCGCACGTGCTTCGGCGATTCAACGACTATGTTAGCGATCGTGTAGGGCCGCAGATTGCCCAGACTCTCCGGATTCGCGAGATCTGGTATGTACAACAGACTTCGGCTGTTGGCCGATCCAGTCGCCGATCCTCTGATTCCTCCGACGTCGCATACGCTGTGTTCGTCGGGCTGCCAGTTGCTGACGACATGAGCAGTTGCGGGAACTACGTCGATCGCGAATATTGCGCTGGAACGTGGCTGAACTCAGTTGGTCGGCCACTAACCGAGATCGGCCTCCCTCGCATGGCGCAGAATCCAGCCAAAGCGCACCTCTTGACTCGAGCCGAGGCTGAAGCGGTGGCTGCTGATATGCGTTTCAAGGCAGATCGGTCATATCTA
>JBDHAL010000259.1:0-4738 GCA_039588075.1 Gemmatimonadota bacterium
GACGTAGTGATCGCTTGGAACGTGTTCCAGCACTTTTATCCCTATTTCGATGTTGTGGAGGTCGATTGGGACGCGGAGCTGACGCGAGCCATCGGGGGGGCGTTGGTCGATGAGAGCGGACAGGACTTTTTCTACACCCTCAACGAGATGGTCGCCAACCTGCAAGATGGCCATGGTAACGTGTATCACTCCGCCTACAGGCGCGGGGGCTGGTTACCGTTGCTTGTCGATTGGGTGGAGGGCCGCGTGGTCGTCACTGCCTCAGGTGACACGGCCGTCCGGAGAGGCGATATCATCGAGCGAATCGATGGAACCGAAGCGGAACGTGCTTTACTAGATGCCGAGCGTTTCATCTCGGGCTCGCCGCAATGGAAGAGATACAGGGCTCTCGGGTCGTTCGGCGCGGGCGTCTTGGGAACGACGGCTGTCCTGTCGATTGAGCGAGAAGGAGACCGCCACGAAATCGCAGTCGAGAGACGGCAACCCGAAGAAATGATCTCAGAGCCGAGACCCGAGGACATCGAGTTGCTGGAGGACGGGATCTACTACGTGGATCTGGCTCGGGCTCAGATGCCGGCGATCAAGGAGAAAATCGATGACCTGGCGGCGGCCAGGGGCGTGATATTCGATCTTCGTGGATACCCGAGGGGGAACCATGAAGTGATCAGCTACCTGCTGTCGTCGCCCGACACTTCGGGCGCCTGGATGCGCGTTCCGCAGATCATCTATCCGGATGGCGAGAATGTGGCCGGATACCAGAACAATGGCTGGTTCATGCAGGTGCGACAGCCGCACATCGCCGGTACCGTGGTCTTCTTGACGGATGGAAGGGCGATCAGCTATGCCGAGTCGTTTATGGGCTTCATCGAGGGCTACGGGTTGGCCGAGATCGTCGGCCAGCCGACCGCTGGGACCAACGGCAACGTGAACCCGTTTGTGCTTCCCGGCGGTTTCCGGATTACCTGGACGGGCATGAAGGTCGTCAAGCATGACGGGTCCCAGCACCACCTCATCGGAATTCAACCCACCGTGCCCATGGAACGTACGGTCCAGGGCGTGATTGACGGCCGGGATGAATTCTTGGAGAAAGCCATCGAGATCATCAACACGACCGGCTGATCCAGGCTACCGGTCGCTCAAGCTGGCACCCCGATGAGTTCGGCGCTGAGATTCCACAGTCGAGCGGCGAGCTCTTCGTCTCGCGCCGCATCCGAGGCGCGCGATTCTTCGAGCCGGTTGAAGTATCTACCGGTTACTCCCTCCAAGTCAGGATCGACGGCGAGCCGCACGGCCGCTTCGCCGCCCCGCTCGGGCCTGCCCATGAACGGCTTAAAGAGTCGGAAGACGAGATTCAACGGAGTGATGTCCTGATTCCACATGCGGGTGGCCAGCACTCCAGGGTGGAACGCGTTCGTGGTGACGTCTGCCTTGCCCTCGAGCCGTTTGGCGAGCTCGAACGTGAACAAGACGTTGGCCAGCTTCGAGTCCGAGTAGGCCTGCAGGCTTCGATATCTTCCCTCGCCGCGAATGATTTGTTCGAGCGGCATGCGGGTGAGTTTTCCGCTGCGATGAGCTTCCGAACTTACGTTGATGACGCTGCCGGACGCTTTCGCCAGGTGGTCGAGCAACGAGAGTGTAAGAAGCACGTGTGCGAGGTGATTGACGGCGAGCGTCACCTCGAATCCATCCTCGGTGATTTGGCGGTGAGCACGCCATAGTCCGGCGTTGTTGACCAACACGTCAACGCGGTCGAAATCGGCGCGGATCGACTCGGCCACGGCGCGTACTGCATCGAGCGATGCGAGGTCCGCGATGTAGAGGTGGACGTTTGAATTGCTAGTCCGCTCTCGAATCTCGGTCAGCGCCGCCTGGCCGCGCCCCTTATCGCGGCAAACCATGACGACGGTCGCGCCGTCCGCCGCGAGCAACCGACAGGTGGCCTCTCCGATCCCGGAGTTCGCGCCCGTCACGACGCATATCTTCCCGTCTATCGCACCCATAAGACCGACCCCTGACTCTTTCTGCTACTCCTACTCCTACTCCTACTCCTACTCGTAATCGTAATCGTGGTCCATCGCAACCACCGGGGTTGGGATTTCGAGTACGAGTACGAGTAGGAGTAGGAACTGGCGAAAGCTTGACAGCCGGACGGAAATGAGCCGATCATGGGTTTTACATAGGGGAATCGAGGTGCCGGGACCGCGTGGCGTCCTGGTGCGACAACCGCCAAGGGAGGGATCGACGATGTCCGTACGTGGATGCTTCAGCGCTCTCGTCCTTTTGGGGCTCTTGGTAGGGGCGGGTTCGGCCCAGGCACAGGAGTTCTCCGGGACGTATGTCATCTCCAGTGAGGACGGTACCTTCACCCTGATATTCGAACAGGACGGAACCGGAGCGCTGCGGGGCCAGATGGCGATGGTGGGCGGCGGCGTCCTGATGAGCCTCGAGGGCGGCCGTGAGGACCCCGGCGTCAGCGGTCGGGCGACGGCGGCTACCGGTGAGACGTACGGCTTTGTGGCCGAGCTCGACGGGCAGAATTCACTCCTGTACCTGAAGCTCTTCCCATTTGACTACGCCGGGAACCCGGCCTACGACTACGCCGAGACTCTGGTCTTCGCGCGGCAGTCGGCGGGCGGGGCCGAACCCGCGCCGACGGCGCAGCAGGCCTGGGCGCCGGGCGCGGCGACGGAGAGAAGCGTCTACATCAACCGCGTCAAACTCGAGAGCGAGTTCGTCCAGCAGATGGAGCGCCAGTATCAGACGCGGATCGTGGACGGCCGCTACTGGTACGACGTGAAGTGCGGAGCCTGGGGCCTCGAGGACGGACCGACCATCGGTTTCATCATGGCGAACCTCGACCTGCCGGGTCCGATGCCGGCGGACATCTCGGGCGGCGGAACCGGGATCTTCTTCAACGGGCGCGAGATCC
Source organism: Gemmatimonadota bacterium (assembly GCA_039588075.1). Classification (GTDB taxonomy): domain Bacteria; phylum Gemmatimonadota; class Gemmatimonadetes; order Palauibacterales; family KS3-K002; genus JBDHAL01. The sequence goes on from JBDHAL010000259.1 coordinate 2,930, forward strand.
ACGTACAGGACCAGATGGCGCTGCAGCAGATCTTTGGCTTCACGATTCCCGGCCGCTACTGGTTGGACGCCCAGGGCAACCTCGGGGCCGAGGGCAGCGCCATGCCCATGGTCAACCTGGGCGCGGCGATACAGGCCGCCGCCGGTTCACAGTACGGTTCCGTCACCGGCGCGGGAGGCACCGCAGCCAGCGACGGCGCGGGCGGATACATGTTCTCGGGTAGGGACGCGGGCACCGGGAAATCCATCTTCTGGTACAGCGGACAGTAGACCGGAAGGGCGGCGACTATTCGCCGCCGTTCCCTTGCAGCTCTGCGCTCGCCTCCTCCCAGCGCCGCGTCTGGCCGTGCGAGCCGGCGGGCCCTTCGATGGCGTTCAGGATCTCCGCCGCCTCGTCGGACCGGCCGAGGAAGACGAGCGAGCGGGCGACCAGAATGGCCGACCTGCAGTTGTAGGGAGTGGAGCACGCCGCGGCGGCGCCGCCCGCGACTCCTCGCAGGAACGGGATCTGGGCCGCGACCAGTCGTTCGTGGCGGCCGGTGTCGAACAGCCGCAACGCAAACAACAGGCGCATGTGGTCATCGTCGGGTCGGGCCTCCAGGTAATCGGGAGCCAGCAGTAGGAAGGGCTCGGTGGTGTCGGCGCGATACATGGCATGCAGCCAGGCGCGCCGCATGCCGTAGTTGGAGGTGTTCCGCATGGGCAGCGCCCCGGCGGGATCGAGACGCACTTCGCGCAGCGGTTCCTCAATGCTGACCTCGAGTACTCCCTCGCCGTTTTCGGCGAAGCCCTGCATCGGCAACGTACGCACGACGCTGGCGCCGGCGGCGCCGACCAACTCCACCTCCAGGTCGTAGGGGATCGTTCCCGCCTGTGAGACGTGGACGCGGTGCACCCAGCCGCCTTCCGCCGCCTCCGACTCGACACGGTCCACGTCGAACTCGACGCGGGCGTCGCCACGGATCCACTTGTCGAAGAACTCGCCGGCGCCGGTGGCGCCGGCGGCCTCCAAGCGAGCGGCGAACTCCGATACGGGGAGTGGCTTGAAACGGTAATCCTCGAGTATCTGGCGCTGCAGATCGAGGAACCTCTCGTCGCCCAGGCGGCGCGCCTGCAGATAGACACCGACAGTGGCTTTGCCGTGTCGGATCAAAGAGTTGTAGTCGAAATCGAGTGAGTCCTCCGTCTCACTGCTGATGCCCAGCCGCTGCTCGCGGTTCTCGAGCATGGCCTCCAGATAGTCGACGAGCATGTCCCCGGCGCCACGCTCCCGCAGCACATCGGTTACGGTTCGCCCCGAGGTGCGGGCCAGGTACAGGTGGTCGATCCAGATGCCGTTTGCCAGGTTGAGCCAGTCGAGCCGTCCGCCGGTCCCCAGCACGTACAGACCCCAATAGTAGTGGCCCAACTCGTGGGCGGTGATCCATCTGAGGAAGCTCTCCGTCAACGTTGCACGGTGAATCATGAAGACGTTGGCGAGAGGGAAGCCACCGCCCCACTGACGCGGCCCGGGGATGATGCCGATCTGCTTCACCGGGAAGAAGCCGTAAGTCTCCCGGTACCACTGTACGGCTTCCGCGGTAAGCGCTACGGCCGTTCGGAACGCATCCGGTTCGTCGAGCGGGAGAAGGCCGATGATGGTGTACCCGTCACCTTCGACTTCCATCAACTCGAAACCCTCGCCGAGGCTGATGGAGAACCCCTCAACGTGATCGGCCCTGTAGGTGGCGCGGTACATCGCGTCTGCGATCTCTGTGGAACCCACCTGGGCGCCGGTCGTGAGGACCGTGTAGGCTCCGGGGTAGGCCAG
>JBDHAL010000260.1:0-4734 GCA_039588075.1 Gemmatimonadota bacterium
AGCAGCGGAGCGATTGTCGGGATGTGGCGCGAAGCGCCGTGGCAACCGGTATCGCTGGTGGTTCGCACGGAGAGTTGCTGCGGCGACGTATTCGTTCACTACAGCTACCTGTATCCGGTTCAGCGCAGGGGATCACTGGGCTACCAGGAGTACAACCACATCGTTTTCGTGGTCGACATGCCCCTGCCGGAAACAGTCTACGATGCCCCGCGGCCCTTCGTGATCCGGCAGGGCCCGTACAACCTTCGGGCCACGCCGGGAATTGATGACGACTATGAGTGGCCGTACTCGCGCCCGTTCGATCGCACCGGCAACGTGCTGGCCGCCTATCGCTATGGAGCTACGGGAATCGCGCTGGGAGAACGACAAAGCCCGGACGGCGAGACATGGTGGTTCGTGCTGATGGACGTCGCGAGCCGGCCGCTGGGAATCAGAGGCTACCAGGGCGCCTGGGAATCAGCGCCCCCACGCCAGCAACTGGTGGGATGGATGAGCCCCGACTTCCTCCGTGAGTCCATCCGCCTACCGGCCACCCTGGACACCACCCGCTACTGGCGCCGCTAGTTCCCGCTTTCTCCTCGTCGACGTCAACGGACGTCGACGCAGGCTGGCGAGCGTAGCGACGACTAACGGGGGAGGCGCTCAGGCATATCGGCGACGACGTAAGCCATCACGGCGAGGGCGGCGACGCACTCCGCCATCTCGCGCGGATCCAGTTTGTCGATCGTATCGGCGTCGGTGTGGTGGTACCAGAAGTAGCGCGCGCCCTCGACATGGAGGCCCATCCCCGGTACGCCGTCTCTCATGATGGGGCCGATGTCGGCGCCGCCACCGCCGCGGGTGACTTCGCCGGCGTCGATGCGGTCGAGGAAAGTGGCGATCTCGCGAATGATGTCGTAGGCGCGATCGGACCCGCTGAACCCGAAGCCGCGCGGTTTGAAGACTCCGCCGTCGGACTCCATGGCGAGCACGTGGTTGGCGATCTCGCCCTGGTGGAGGTCGCGGTAGGCGCGGCCGCCGCGCAGACCGTTCTCCTCGTTGGTCCACAGTACGACGCGAACCGTGCGACGCGGGCGGAGGCCGAGCGCGTGGATGAGACGGACCGCCTCCCAGGCGGCGACGCTGCCGCCGCCGTCATCCATGGCGCCCTGACCCACGTCCCAGGAATCGATGTGGCCGCCGAGCACGACGATTTGCTCGGGATGTTCCCAGCCCACGACCTCGGCCATGACGTTACGCGACAGGACGTCGGGAAGCGTCTCCGCCTCCATCTTTAGAACGACTTCGATCTTGTCGCCGCGTTCCTGCATTCGCGCAAGCATCTCGGCGTCCTCGACGGTGATCGCCGCGTGCGGGATCTGGTTGACCTCCGGGTCGTAACGCATCTGCCCGGTGTGCGGCGTCTTCATCGAGAACGGCGTTACGGAGCGGATCAGGCTGGCCACGGCGCCGGTCCGGGCCGCGGCGTTGGCGCCGTGGACCCGGTAGGTGACCGTCTGTCCATAGCTGGTGAACGGAGCGTTTAGAAGCACGATCTTGCCACGAGCTTCGTCCTGCCGCGTCTCCAGCTCGTCGAAGCTGTTCACCACCAAAACCTCGGCGCGGATCCCTTCCGGCGGCGTGCCGACGCTGCCGCCGAGCCCCAGCATCGGCAGCTTCTTCGGCCGCGGCGACAGCAGCTCCAGCGACTCGTCGCCGCGTACCCAGTGCGGCACCAGGACCGGCTCTCCGTTCACGTTCTGCAGGCCGTCGCCTTCCATCCCCTCGAGGATCCAGTCGAGGGCCTGTTCCAGGTTCTTGGATCCGCTGAAACGGTGGCCAAAGCGGTCCACCATCTCGGTCAGTCGCGCGTAGGCGGCGCTGTCGGCCAGGGCGGCGTCGATCAGCCGGTCGGCGGCCTCCTGGTAATCCTCGACGATGGAGCCGTTTGTGCTGGTGCCCATCCCCTGGGCCCGGGCATCCGCCGGGAGGGTCGAGATGGCTGCGAGGGTGAAGAAAAGCGTTGTGGTGCCTAACAAACGCATCGTTTGTGGTCCTTCCAACTTTCCGGTTTTCGCGCTGGGAACGGCAGAGTATGCCACCAAGAAATCCGCTTCGCAAGGAATGCGCAATCCTTTGCCTTGATACGCGTCGGGTTTGCCAGGCGTCCTGGGTACTGCAATGTCGAACACCGCACACCGAACACCGCCTTTCGAAGGGCGCACGGCAATCCTTGATCACTAATCACAAATAGCCAATCCTTGAGCCCCAAGTGATTTGGTCTTCGGGCTCAGTGATTCAGCCTTGCGGTGCCGCCTTCGAAAGGCGGTGTTCGGTGTGCGGTGTTCGAAATTGCAGTGCAGGAATTGCGTAGGGCTAGGGAGCTTGTCCGGTGGGCTCTCCGATCAGCAGGGATATACCGATCTGGATGGTCAATAGGTCGGCCCGGCTCTCGATCGGGTCGAAGTAAAGGTACCCGTCTGAAGTTTCCTGGATGCTCCCCGCCTTGAGGTAGCGCGCGGTTCCGTTGCGCAGGAAGCGGCCGCCGATGGTGAGCGCCATGCTCTCCGTCAGGTCGATCTCGATTCCGCCGCCCAGCGACCAGGCGGGCGTGGCATCGGCAAAGTTTATCGCGCGCTCTGTTTCCTCCTCATCGTCATAGCAGCGTTCCCAGCTCACGGACGAGACGGTCAGGAAGAAGGAATAGCCGACGCCGGCGGTCAGGAACGGTCGTACCGGCCCCGTGGGCGCGGTCAGCTGCGGCCCAATCATCGCTGACACGATCAGGTTATCCGTTTCGACGTCCATCGGCCCCACCCTGCCGAAGCGATTTGGGTCGACGAGTTGAACGACCTGGGCGTGAGGGCGCCGGCGCGTTTGGTGCCCGTAGAGCAGCAGCGATCCGTCCAGCCGCAGGCCCAGTACTCCGTGCCGATCGAGATCGTAAACCGTGACCGCGCCCAATCCCGCGCCGGCAGCCACGTGCTGGGCGAACTCGCCCGTCGGCACACCGGCCACGAGTGCGAGGTTCAGAGCGAGCGGCTCGTAGGAATGATCTCGGTCGATGGGCTGGGCTTGGGCGTCGGCTGTGAAAAGAGAGAGCGCGAGCCCGAGGAACATCATCGCCGGAACGGCTGGGGCGGGGCGTGCGCGAAACATGGCGTCCTCCTACTCCTGCGCCCACAAAGTGCATTACCCGTGCCGGAAAGGACATGCCCGAACTCGGGCGAGGGCGTGCCTCGCGACCGTCACGGCGCGCGGGCTCGTGTCGCTTCGAAACGCGCGGCGTGCGAAATGCACACACTTTGCCCTCGCTTTGAAGCCTAGTATGTTGTGAAGGTCGATGACTGCACCTGGAGGCCGAGTGGATCGAAAAGAGCACTGGGATGACGTCTACCGAGCGAAAGCGCCCGACCAGCTAACCTGGTTCCAGCCACGACCGGAGACGTCGCTCCGTCTGATCGAAGAGGCAAACGTCGGACCGGAAGCCCGCATCATCGATGTCGGCGGCGGAACTTCTACGCTCACCGAGAACCTGCTAGAAGCGGGTTACCACCAGCTCACCGTGCTCGATGTATCGGGTGCGGCACTGGAAGTCTGCCGGCAACGGCTCGCCGGGCGCGCCGCCGACGTTGAGTGGATAGAGGCGGACCTGACGTGCTTTGAACCCTCCCGGCCTTGGGATCTGTGGCACGACCGTGCGGTGCTCCACTTCCTGACCGACCCCGAAGACGTCCGCGCCTACCGAAAATCGATGCTACGGGCGCTGGCAGAGAACGGGCAGGCGGTGATCGCGACGTTCGGGCCGCAGGGCCCAAAGCGATGCAGCGGGTTGGACGTCCAGCGATATGGCGCCGACAGCCTGTCGGAAGCGGTCGGCCCGGAGATGGAGCTGGTGGAGAGCCGGCTGGACGACCACGTGACTCCGACGGGCGCGAGCCAGCAGTTCCTGTTTTGTCGGTTCCGTCGCCTCTAGAAACGGCTGACGGAGAGGCGCCGGAAGAACTCCTCGGTTTTTGGCAGCATGCCCGGATCGTTCATTTCGAAATACCAGAAGCGTTCGATGTCGCCCAGGTTTACCAGAAGCTGCATGGTTCCCTGTGACTTGTGCTCGGCGATGAGCCAGTTGACGACGATCCGGTAGTCCAGTCGCCCGTCCTCGCTGAGCGGTTCCGTTCGGTCGAAGATGAACGGCCCCACGTCGGTTCGCACGCGGGTGACCGGGTAGCCCGGAAGCTCTTCGAATTCTGTCGCTCCAAACTGATCCGGTCCTTCTCGAGCTCCTACGAAACTCCCGAGCACCACCGGCCTGTCGGGACCCGGAAGATCGCGCGCCGCTTCGAGGGCGAGTATGGATGCGGCCTTGTGGTGGGCGTGGAAGTTTGGGATGGGCAGGTGGACGAAGACGTAGTCGTAATTGACACGCGTCATGATCTCGCGGAGACGCGAGCGGATCGCGCCCGTGTCCCAGACGTAGCTCAGTATCGTGTCGGTGTTCTCGGTGTAGGCGTTGTCGTACTGGTCGAGGAAGAAGTAGTTCCGCACGCCGACGATGGCTCCGCCGGCCATCAGCTCGCGCTTGCGGATCGCCGGTAGATACTGGCGCGCGACCTCCTCGTCGGTGAGGTCGAGTCCGTAGATCGGCTCGGCCAGCTGCGAGTACCGGAAGCCGCCGCTCCCGTCGGTGATCAGCGCCAGGTCGACCGCTCCGTTCAGCGTGTGGGTGATCTTGTAGACGCTGGCGGCGAACATGGC
>JBDHAL010000261.1:0-4683 GCA_039588075.1 Gemmatimonadota bacterium
TGGGGCTGGGCGCGATTGCCGTTATCGCGATCCCAGTCGGCTTAGGTCTCGGGTTCATCACCTACGGGTGGCGCGCCCTCGACCCGCTGGAGTGGGGGCTTGTCGGACTCAACATCTACTTCCTGGTGGCGATACCGGAGGAATTCCTCTTCCGCGGTCTGCTGCAGAATCTCTTCGAGAAGCGCTGGCCCGTTGCGCGGGGGAGATTGGGCTCGCTGCTACTGGCGTCGGTCATCTTCGGGCTGGCGCACATCAACAATCCGCCGGTCCCCAACTACCGGTACGTGATGCTCGCCACGATGGCCGGGGTCGCGTACGGGTGGGTTTGGATGAAGACGCGGAAGGTGACGGCAGCGGCGGTGACGCACGCAGGCGTCGATTGGATTTGGGTACTCGCTTTTCGGGCCTAGATCCGTTCAGTGACGATCGCCCAACGGGACCAGAACCACGTCGCTCGCCTGGCGATCCGACTCGCCGAAAACCGGTATCGCGCGGGCGATGACGCGGCGTCCTCGATCCTGGATCCTGAAGACGACCTCGCGCTCGCGTCCGTTGGTGGCGGTCACCAGGGCCGATCCGAGGGTGTCGTTCACCAGGCTGCCCTCGAATTCGGCGATCACCGATCCGGGCTGTGCGCCGATTTGCCTCAGCAGCGCCGGAGGAGTCTGGTCACCGGCGTGTACGCTGCCTGTGAAGTCACGACCCGAAGTCTCCAGCCGCACTGTTACGTGTTGCATCGCCTGGAACATGGGCTCGAAGCTCCCGGGTCGCTGAGGCAGCTTGAGGCGGCCCATGTGCATCTCGCCGTCCGCGGTCAGGCGCACGCGGCGGTCGTCCTGAGTCCATTCGATCTGCTGAACGCGCCAGTCGCCTGTGAGGTCCGGTGGCTCTCCCGTTCCGCAGGCGGATGCGCAGAAGGCAAGAGCGGCGATCGATAGTTGTGTCGGGTGCCGACTCATGTCCGCGTCATGAGATCGACGACGACACGCCAGGACCCGTCGTTCTGGCGGTGCCAGGCCCGCATGTAGACACCTGCTTCCGGTTCGTCTGAATCCGAGCGTACCACGTACTCTCCGTAGGTATAGCCGATGTCTCCCGAGCTGGAGACCTCGCCGCCCAGCGACTTCCAGGCGATCGTTCCTGGCTCGTGTTCGTGTCGTAGCGCCTCCACGGCCTCGGATCCGATGAGTGGCTGCGCACCGTCACGGAGAACGCGCAGGCCGGCGATTGCATGTTGCTCGGCCGCGCCGGTGTATGATCCGTCCAGGCGCAGCAAGATGTCCCGTTCTGCTTTCGGGTCGGCTGCCGCGCCATTCCAGCCACGGGCCACTGCGTGCAGGGCCTCCGGCTTGGCCGTCGGCGCTGGGTGTGTCACCCCGTGGTCGATGACGACCCGCCAGCTTCCATCCTCTTGCCGCTTCCAAAACGAGAAGTATTCGCCGTGGGCCGCGGGCTCGGACGAGCTATCGGGACGGAAGTACCACGGGCCCGTCGTGAAGCCGAGGTCTCCCGCCTGAGATACGCCGGCGAAGACGGGCTCCCAGGCCAGTATGCCCGGCTGCTCGGGTTGGGCGCGGAGAAACTCGTGGGCGTTGATCGCCCGAGGGCGAAAGATGACGGCGTCTGCGCTGAGGAAGGCGAGGAAGGATTCGTGTATCCCCATCTCCGCCGCCGCCCGCGAGAAAGCGCGCTCGGAGTCCACCAGCGAGCTGAGCGTGGCCTGGTAATCGGTGTTGGGGTCGTCGTAGCACGAGCCCGCGGCGAACATGCAGGCTGCGGTGGCGAGCGTCGTGCCTAATCTCAGGGCATCTCTCATCTTGGCCTCCACGAGGCAAAGATAATACGTGCCGACGCCGTGCCCGCTAGAGACCTGCGGTGAAACGCTTGGAGGTGTGGGCGACCCGATGCCGGAAGAAGGTGAGCCGCGGATGGCATGGAAGGCGCGCGTGAAAGAGCCCCGCCTGGGTCAAAACCGCAGGCGGGGTCTCGTGTGGGCCTGCCGGCCCATTCCGAAGATTGAAAGCTTACGCGGTTTGTGCCGCCAGCTTCGTCGCCACCACTCGCCGTTCAGCCAGCCACCCGTCTACGGACAGCGCACCGGCACCCCCAATTATCAGAGCGAGAAAGCCCGCGATGTACAGCAGGGGGAACTCGACGCCGATGCCCGACGGACCCATGGCGTTGAACCCGTTGCCCAGGTGGACGGTGAACAGTGCGACGAGCATGTTCACCACCGACAGCAGAGCGACGACTGTGACGAACGCGCCGGCGATCAACGCGAGGCCGCCGATGAACTCTACTGTGCCCACCAGCCACGACATGAAACCGGGCGCCGGGATTCCGAGCTGGCCGAGCCACCCGACGAACATATCGTGATGCTGCGCGTCGAAGAGCTTTGGATAACCGTGAAAGACAAAACCGAAGCCAAGAACGAGGCGAAGCGGTAGGCTCGTCCAATCTCTATTCAAACCCTTGAACATCTTCACTCCTTTATGCTCATGCCGGCCGCAGGCCGGTCGCTTATCTTCATACTCTGGCGTGGACCGAGAACCAGCTTCTCCCGGGCCGCCCCTCTAACACGATTTCACCGCTGAGGGTTTCCGTGAACGGAACGACGCCGCGCCTCGCCGTCGTTTGGGATGAGGCCTACGAGTTCGACATCGGGCTGCACGTCTTTCCGACGCGGAAATACCGCGCGGCGCGGGACCGCCTGGTTGAGGAGGGAACGGTAGACGAGGCCGACATCGTCCGGCCCGAGCCGGCCAACGATGACCAGGTGGCCCTGGTCCACACCTCGACCTACCTGTCGAAGATCCGGCAGAACTCGTTCACAATGCAGGACGTGATGATCCTCGAGGTCCCGTTTTCGCCGGAGCTGGCTGAGGCGATGTGGCTGTGTACCGGCGGCTCGATCCTGACGGGACGGCTGGCGCTGGAGCGGGGGCTCGCGGCGCACCTGGGCGGCGGTTTCCACCACGCGTTCGCCGACCACGGCGAGGGATTTTGCCTGATCAACGACGTGGCTATAGCGCTCCGCGTGCTGATGCAGGAAGGGGTGATCGGCCGGGCCGCGGTGATCGACTGCGACCTACACCACGGGAATGGCACGGCAGCCATCTTCCGCGATGATCCGGACGTGTTCACCTTTTCGATCCACCAGGAGATGAATTACCCGGCGGTGAAGCCGCCCAGCGACCTCGACATCGGTCTGGGGAATGGAACCACGGACGACGTGTATCTGGAGCTGCTGGCGCGGCACATCCCGGACATTCTCGAAGATCATCGGCCTGAACTCATCTTCTACCTGGCGGGCGCCGACCCCTACGAGAACGACCAGCTTGGCGGGCTTGCCCTCTCCCTCGATGGCCTGAGACAGCGTGATGAGCTGATCTTCCGCCTCTCATGGGCGGCCGGGATCCCTGTCGCGGCGACGCTGGCCGGCGGCTACGCGTATCGCTTCGAGGATACGGTAGAGATCCACTGCGGGACGGTACGGGCGGCGGTCCGGCAGTTGAGTGGGGAAGTGTGAACCGCGAGGGCGAGGGGGAGTTAATGGTTCGGTTTGAGTCGCCACGAGCTGCGAAGCACGGCTTCTCAGTGCGCTAACGAGATAGCTAAGCGGCGCAACGGCCGCGCGATTCAACGAGGCTTCGAAGCACAGCGGCAACGGAACGACCGAAGAAAGAGGGAGAGTATTCCTTCTCCGGGGTGAAGAGACAGCTTTGCTACCGCCGACCCGCTCGTATCACCGTAACGGCTCAAACCGAACCGAGTGAGCAATGAGATCAGTCCATTGCCTAATTGGGCAACGCGGTCTGTGATGCGCGGGTTCCCCATAGGATCCTAACCGCCGGCCCGCACCTAGCACATGCCAGGCCGTTTCCGGTATGATGAAAGGACATGGCTAAAACGATCGCGTGCCTCGTTCTTCTAGTTGCGCTAGGTCAGCCGCCGATCCAGCCGGGCCTGACACAACAGGCCGGCCAGGCCAGAGCGAGCACCGAGCATCTCGATGTGCTCTACCCTGAAGGCAACGAAGCCGAGCTCGACGCTTTCCTGGGCTACGCCGAGGCGGCCTACGCCGATATCGATTCGCTCTTCACGGGCACCCTGCCGTCGCGCCTCCGGGTGACGCTGGTATTGTCAGGCGTCAGCGGCCCGTCGGCCGAGGGCATCACCTTGAGCCTGCACCATGGCAGGGAACTGGAGGTGCTATTCGCCCGCCTGTTAGTTGATACGGCGCTGAGGGCGATCCTGGGTCCGGGCCACGATCTGCCTGGCTACCGCTTCTTCAACGAGGGCCTGGCGGCGTGGGTGGGTGAGCGGTACGAGCGCCGGTTGGGAGTGGCGGTGCCGAGGCGGATGTGGGCGACCTATGCCTACCTGCAGGAGGCGGCGTACCCGGAATACCTGGCGTCATTCGATCTCGCGGAAGAGGAGCTGGGGCGTGAGCTGATCTGCGCCGCCGGTTACAGTTTTGTCGCCGAGCTGATAGAACGTCATGGCTGGAAGGGAGTGAGGGCCATCCTGGATGCCATGGCGGGAAGCGTGGATGTCTGCCAGGCGTCGGCCGATGTGGGAGTCGATTGCGATGTCCTCGTCGTCGGCTGGCATGCCACGCTGGAGCGTGACGTCTCGGACTACGATTTCAGCCTGGTGCCGGAAGTCTGGTCGAACTTGCAG
>JBDHAL010000262.1:0-4618 GCA_039588075.1 Gemmatimonadota bacterium
CCCGCTCGCCGGGCTCGACCAGCCGCCTCTCGACCCGGCCGGCGGTGAGGGCGGCGATCCAGCGGATCTGCTCGGAGACCAGGGTCCCCGGGCCGCGGACGCGGCGGACCATCTGGCCGCGTTTCACGACATCGCTGTAGACGGTGTTCTTGTCGACGCTGGGGGCGGCGGGCCCGAGGCGGCCCAGGGCCACCGTGATCGCCACCACCGCGGCTATGGCACCCCCAGCGTAGACCCACTTTTTTATGCTGCGCGTCGGTTCGCGTGGTATATCCACAATTTACTCCTGCAAGTGAACACGGTTATGCGCCCTTTGCTTCAGGCTAGGGGGAAGAACCGTGCCAGTTTGGCCGACGCCCGCAGTTGGTTGTGTCATAATGAGTTAGAAAGGTAAGGCGAACGGCGCCGAACGCCAAGTGTCCGGTTGTGGGACCCCGGAATCCCAGAATCGCACGGTCGGCAGCCGCTCGAAGTCCTTCACGGCAAGAACTTCTCTGTTCGATGATGGGACGTGGGATCCCGGACTCGAACGGTCTCCGCATCGGAGGTTGGGCGAAAAGATGTTGGAAGACGGGCACCCGCCGTATTCAATCGTTGCCGCCGCGAATGGCATAGGTGTTGCCAATCTTCCCGTACAGGCGAAGCAACATGATGTCACATCGTTCGTTTGAGGAAGGTATGACATGACCGGGGTGCCCTCAGATCTTCGTTTTGCGGTTCGCATGCTTGTAAAGAGCCCTGTCTTTACGTTGACGGCGCTTCTCTGTCTGGCGCTGGGGATCGGCGCCAACACCGCCATTTTCAGCGTCGTGAACGGAGTTCTTCTGCGACCGCTTCCGTTCGCGAGCCCGGATCGACTCGTGCTGGTGACGGAATTGGGGTCGGATGGCGAGTTCTACTCCTCATTCGCGCCGGCGGAGTATCTCGACATTCGCGATATGACCGTGACGCTCCAGGATGTTGCGGGGCTTCGAGGATTGAACTTCAACCTGAGCGGCACGGGAACGCCGGAGCGGATCCGCGGCGAGAGCGTGACGGCGAACTTCTTTTCGATCTTGGGCGTCGAACCGTCGCTTGGCCGATCCTTCTTGCCGGAAGGAGACCCATCGGCGGCGGGTGCTCGCTCGGTAGTGCTGAGCTACGGATCGTGGCAGACACGGTATGGCGGAGATCCTTCTATCATCGGACGAGCCGTCAGCCTGAGCGGTGAGCCGCACACGATCGTAGGAGTAGCACCGGCGTCGTTCGAGTATCCCGAGTTGGTCGAGATGTGGGTTCGCTCGTATCGAGATGGCGTGCCGGAGCCGGGGCTCGATCTGGGGGATGACCTCGCAGCGGTCCGCACTCTCGGCTACTTCAGCGTTATCGGCCGGCTGGCCGACGACTCGAACCTCGAGCAGGCACAGGCGGAGATGGCCGTGATCGCTCGTCGGCTCGGCGAAGCAGTGGACGCCGAGGAACACGAGATCCCGCGCCTCGTTCTCCAGCCTCTGAGCCAAGCTTTGACCGGCGATGTTCGTCCGGCGCTCATTCTGTTGCTCGGCGCTGTTGGGCTGGTCTTGCTGATTGCCTGCGCGAACGTAGCCAACCTCTTGTTGGCCCGCTCGACGGCGCGCGAACGAGAGGTCGCGGTACGGGCCGCACTCGGTGCCGGCCGCGCGCGCCTCGTCCGGCAGCTCCTCACGGAAAACGTGCTGCTCGGCGTCTTGGGGGGTGCCATTGGCCTGCTGTTGGCCGTCTGGATGGTTGACGGCCTCGTGCGCCTCGCGCCGAGCGACATCCCGAGGGCCAGTGCGATCGGTGTCGACAGCACAGTACTGATCTTCGCTCTCGCTATCTCGGTGCTCACCGGCCTGCTCTTCGGCGGCTTGCCGGCGCTCCATGCCTCCAGGCCGAACTTGCACGAGTCGCTGAAGGAGGGTGGCCGTGGCGCTAGCGAGGGGAGAGAGCGGCGGCGCTTCCGGGAAGCGTTGGTCGTCTTCCAGGTTGCCCTTTCGCTAGCGCTGCTCTGTGCCGCCGGGCTTCTCATCAAGAGCCTGGTGAAACTACAGTCGGTGGACCCCGGCTTCCGTCCGGAAAATGTGCTGGTCATGCGGATGAACCTGCCGGCGAGTCGATATCCAGAAGAGGCACAGCAAGCCGCGTTCTTGAGCGAGGTCGCGGAGCGCGTACGTGCTCTGCCCGGCATTACGGACGTGGGAGCGGCGGTTACCTTGCCGTTCAGCGGTTCGGCGATAACCCTCAACTTCGAGGTGGAAGGTCGTCCCGCATCCCCGGGCGAAGACACGGATGCCGAGTACCAGCCGGTGACGCCGGGGTTCTTTAAAGCCATGGGCATCCCGCAGCTCCGGGGCCGGCCGTTCGACGAGCGAGACGGCGCCGAGGCACCTCAGGTCGTCGTCATCAACGACGCTCTTGCTCGTTGGAAGTTCCCCGGTGAAGACCCCGTCGGGCAACGCCTCAGCTTCGGGGGAGAGCCGATGGAGATCATCGGTGTAGTAGGAGACGTACACCACTTCAGCTTCGAGGCCCCGCCACGGCCGGAAGTCTACGTACCGTACGAACAGGACCCCTGGCCCTTCATGGCGCTCTTCGTCCGCGCAGAGTCCCATCCGCTTGGGCTCGCCTCAGCGGTCAGGCGCCAGGTGCTCGCCGTAGACAAAGACCAGCCGGTCTTTGCCGTGAGCACCATGGATCAGGTCCTACTCGATTCCACCCAGTCTCGCAGGTTCACCGTGCGCTTGCTCGGCGCATTCGCCGTGATAGCGATCGTGCTGGCTGTGGTCGGCATCTACGGCGTCATGTCGTACACCGTCAACCGGCGTCTACACGAGATCGGGATCCGCATGGCCTTGGGCGCACAGCGCTCCGAGGTCCTGCGCCTCACAGTTGGCTGGGGACTGAAGATGGTCCTGGTCGGAGTCGCTATCGGTATCGCCGCCGCCATCGTACTGACTCGGTTCATGTCGAGTCTGCTCTTTGGGATCAGTGCCACCGATCCCGGAGTATTCGTCGGAGTATCCATTCTTCTCATCGCTGCCGCGTTCGTTGCGGCGTACGTGCCTGCACGGCGCGCCTCGAGGACCGATCCGTTGATGGCCTTGAGATACGAGTGATACTGTTTCTCAAAGGCAATGTCGAACACCGCGCACCGAACACCGCCTTGAGAAGGTGGCACAGCAAGGTTCAATGATTGATCACGAAAGCCGAAAAGCCCAAGGCAAAAGGTATGGTCATCACACCATCGGACTTGGGGGTTCGTTCTTGGAGGCTAGTCATCAAGCCTTGTAGTGCCACCTTCTCAAGGCGGTGTTCGGTGTGCGGTGTTCTAAATTGCAGTGGTACAGTAGACACTTGCCACAGTGGTGCCTGAACGCCCACGGTCCTACCTTCACGAACCGTGAACGCCTTCCAAGAACGCGATGGTGAACTCTGGTGCGAGGCCGTGCGCCTGTCTGAAATCGGCGAAGCGGTGGGCACCCCGTGCTACGTGTATAGCAGGAGCACGATCGAACACCGCTACGGTGTTCTCTCCTCGGCCTTCGCCGGCCTGGCCGCTCGGATCTTCTACTCGGTGAAGGCAAATCACAACCTCGCGGTGCTGGGAATCGTGCGTGACCTGGGTGCCGGCGTGGATGTTGTCTCGCTCGGGGAGTTGTACCGGGCGCGGCGCGCGGGTTTTGACGGCCCGGACATCGTGTTCGGAGGTGTGGGTAAGACGACTGCCGAGTTGGAGGCGGCCCTGTCCGAAGGCGTTCGGGTCATCGTGGTGGAGTCGGAGGGTGAACTGCGCCGTCTCGACGAGCTGGCCGGTGCCCGCGGCGAGCAAGCGCCGGTGGCGATACGGGTGAATCCCGGCGTCGAAGCCGGAAAGCATAGCTACACGCAGACCGGGCACTACGGATCGAAGTTCGGGGTCGCATGGGAGGATTCCGCCGACATCTACCGGCTGGCCTCGTCGCTGCGGAACATCAGGAGCGTTGGAATCCACGCCCACATCGGATCGCAGATACTTTCTCCCGAGCCCTACCGATTGATGCTATTTCGATTGGGTGAGACGCTGGCCGAGTTGCGCCGGAGCGGAGTGGAGCTGCAGTACCTGGACATTGGCGGTGGCTTCGGCGTTGACTATGTGGACGGTAGTGAGATCGACCTGAAAGAAGTAGCGGCTGCCGTAGAGGTGGTTGTTACCGAGTTCAACTTGACCTGCCTGCTCGAGCCCGGTCGCTGGCTCGTCGCTCCGGCGGGCGTCCTTCTGGCACGCGTCCTATATGTGAAGAAGCTCGGCGAACAGAACTACTACGTCACAGACGTTGGCTCGAACGACTTCATGCGGCCCAGCTATTACGATGCCCAGCACCCGATCGATGTCGTGGCCCGGCCGGCGGCGAATGATACGAATACCGTGACGGCGGACATCGTCGGCCCCGTCTGCGAGACGGGCGACTTCCTGGGCCGAGGCCGCAGCCTGCCGGCGCTCAGCGAAGGTGACCTGCTGGCCGTCAGATACGCCGGCGCGTACGGTTTCGTCATGAGCTCGAACTACAATTCGCGACGCCGCGCCGCAGAGGTGCTGGTTTCCGGCTCAACGTACGATGTGGTTCGCCGGCGCGAGTCG
>JBDHAL010000263.1:0-4570 GCA_039588075.1 Gemmatimonadota bacterium
CCCAGTTGTCGATGTACTGGAGGCTGGCGTCGAATGGGGTCTGGAGCCCATTGAGGACGTAGGTCTCGTTGAACGTTCCGCTGAGGCCGCCCTCCCCGCTGGCGCCGTTGTCGGCGGTCACGAAGATGAGCGTGTTCTCGAGCTCCCCGATGCGGTCGAGCTCGGCGACTACGCGCCCGATCTGCAAGTCGACAAATTCCATCTGGGCGGCGAAGACCTCCATCTGGCGGGCGTACAGCCGCTTGGCGTCGTCGCTGAGCGAGTCCCACGCCTCGATCTGGTCGATCCTCTCCGTGAGCTTGGTGTCGGCGGGCACGATCCCGAGGCGCTTCTGGTTCGCGAGAATCTGCTCGCGCGCGGCGTCCCAGCCCATGTCGAACTTCCCCTTGTACTTCTCGATGTACTCGCGCGGAGCGTGGTGCGGCGAATGCATGGAACCCGAGGCCCACAGCATCATGAAAGGATCCTCGGGCTTGAGCGACTTGTGGCCGGTGATCCACATGATCGCGCGGTCGGCGAGGTCCTGGTCCAGGTGGTAGGTTTCGCGGTACGGCTCGGGCGTGTGGTCGTTCCACATGACCGGGATGAACTGGTGAACGTCCGCTGCCATGAAGGTGTAGGCGTGGTCGAAGCCCTCGCCGCTCGGCCAGCGCTCGAACGGACCCACCTGGGAGATCTCGTACAGCGGCGTGTGGTCCCACTTGCCGAGGGCGTAGTTGATGTAGCCCTCCTCCTGCAGATAATTCGCGACCGACTTCGCCGTGGGCGGAACGAACGCGTTGTATCCCGGGAAGCCCATGGCCGTCAGGGCGTGGCTGCCCAGCCCGATCGCGTGCGGGTTGCGCCCGGCCATGAGCGTGGCGCGCGAGGGCGAGCACAGGGCCGTGGTGTGGAAATCGTTGTAGCGCAGGCCGTTGGCCGCCAGGCGATCGATGTTCGGAGTGTCGATCAGGCCCCCGAAGCTCCCGACCTGGGCGAAGCCGACGTCGTCCAGGAGGAAGATGATGACGTTCGGAGCGTCCTCGTGCGGTCGTACCGGATCGGCCCACCACTCCTCGGACTCGGCGTACGACCTGGCGATCTTGCCGCCGAAGGGCTGGGCGCTCTCATCGACGCCAGCCGTTTTCGATGCGCCCGGCTGTGGCCCCGATGGGGAACACCCTACGATCAGCAGGGACAGCGCAACCAAGGTGACGGGCGCCGTCAGATTCGCGGCGTTTCCTCTTGAGTGTCTCATATGATCCTCCTTCGCTCTCACTCGTGGCGCCATTCGTGATCCCTACTGGAGCCACCGAAGTGCGGCTAGGTGATTCGAACAGCAACGCTCACGGCGTGTACCAGATCGGCGAGGTGCAGGCGCGCTCGACCGTCACCAGCGGGATCTCCTTCTTCATGGTGATCCCGAAGCGCTTGGCCTCGTAGGCGGTCCAGCGCGGTGTCGGGATCTCGAGCACGCGCGCGTAGTAGGCCGCGCTGAGGTTCGGGTCGAACTCGGGATCGGTCCAGACGGTGATCAACTCGGGCGAGCCGATCGTGTTGGTCCACGTCGCGTTGGCGACGTCGACGGTGTTGCCGACCTTGGGCAGCTTGCCGTCGCGGCCGGGCTTCCGATCTCCTGACCACACGGCGTCGAACACCTTCTCTTGCCGCTTGCCGGCCTTGTCGACCCAGACCTTGACGATCTGGATGCGGTCGAGGTTACCGGACATCGGATCTCGCAGCGCCGCGACCAGGAAGCTCGGGGACTTGCCGCTCGGACGCGCGGTCAGGTCGCCGCCCATCGGCACGCCCTTTCCGTAGCCGACCGCCGCCGGCAGGCGGTTCTGGGCATCGGCCGAGGTGAAGTCCCAGCCGCCGAAGAAGCGCACCAGCATGCGCGAGCCGGTCGTCGCGTAGGTCTCCTTGTTCTCCATCGCGTCGAACAGGGCCGCGCGGGTGTTCTCACGGGCCCACACCGCGGCGAGGCCGGAGGCGACCATCCCCCAACCGGTGTACTCGGCATCGCCAACCTTGGCCATCGGGTGCTCGACACGCTTGGGATTCGGTTCCGCACCTGAGTGTTTGCCGAAAAAGTTGTCCTCCTGGGCGGTGGCGAGCCCGGTGTGGCTGTCGGTCGAGCCGATGAAGCCGATCTTGTACGGGTTGACGCCGAGTTTCTTCTCGAGCTGCAGGCCGATCCCCAGCGCGGAGCGCCCGTACTCGTACTGGAGCATGTCGTCCGTCTTGAACTCGGTGAGGTCCAGGTTGCCCTGGTCCCAGATCTCGTAGTCGGCAAACTCGTCGTTCGGCGACAGGAACGGGTGGGTCTCCCCGTCTCCCTTGATCTGGGTGATCTCGTAGAGCGGCTCCCACTTGATCCGTTCCTCCGCCCACGCGCGGTCGTATGGTTTGCCGGTGAACGTATCCGCCACCGGGAACATGACACCGTTGCTGAGGTTGCCGTTGTGCGCGATCGCCAGGATGCGCCCACCGGTCTTGTCCTCGTAGGTCCGCAACCATCTCCACAAATCTCGTTCGTCCGGGCTACCGTGCGGAGGCAGCGTGGTGTACGGCTCCATCATGCTCGCCTTGTCCCCACCGTCGCGGTAGATGACGACGCGGTGTCGGTTCGCGCCCTTCTCGGTCGAGGTCCACTCGTAGCCGTGGAGCGCGGTGTAGCGGCCGGGCTCGTTGTACTCCTCCGCTGCCGCGATGGTCTGCTCCCACGTCGAGCGGTAGGCGGCGGTCCCGGGGGCGAGGTAAAGGGCCTCGGGGAAGCTGTTCCCGGTGAGCGATTGGATGATCTCGACCGCGGCCGCGACACCCTGCTGGCCACCCGCCTGGATCATGTCGTACCACTTCTTGCCGGTCGGGTCGGCGAGCATCTTCGGGTCGCCGGAGTTCAACCGGGGGAAGAACCCCATGTTGTCCGAATGGTCGGCGACGACGAGGAAGTCGAGCGGGCGCGACAGCTTGACCTTCAAGCCGGTCGACGAAGTCAGCTCCTCGCCGCGCGCGAAGCGGTGCGCATCCTCGGGCAAGAGCCTCGCCCCGAATGCGCCGGCGTCCATCGAATTACCGGTGTGTAGATGGGTGTCACCCCAGAACACCTCTGTCGGGAAGCTGCGTCCCGCGTAAGGAGAGTAATGTTTCTGCGCGGGAAAGGCGTCCTTCACGTCATCCGTCGGCGGCGGCAGCTGAGCGTGCACGGTGGAACAGAAGAAAACCGCCGTGGCGACGAGTAAATGGGTGAGTTTCGGCCTGCAGTGCATTCTCATTTTTGCTTCTCCTTGGAAAACGTGGCGACGTGACTCAAAGGCGACTTTCACGGTGCGTACCGTTTCTTCATTGTCATTCACGGTCAGCCCCAAAAACCGGCGACGCGCTCGATCGCCCAGAACGCCGCAACCGCGCCGATGCCGTAGGCCGGAACCCGCCAGGCCCAGGTGGGCTGCGGCAGCGCCAGGCGCCGCGCGACGACGATCGCGACACCGACCGCGGCGATGAACAGCAGCTGGCCCAGCTCGACGCCGACGTTGAAGAACAGCAACGCCAGCGGTACGGCCTGCGCCGGAAGGCCGATCTCGGTCAGCGCCCCCGCGAAGCCGAAGCCGTGGAGCAGACCAAATGTAAATGCGACGATCCACGGCCAGCGCTGCGACAGCCCTGGCCTCCCCTGCCGTGCGTGCACGATCTCCGACGCGACGAAGACGATGCTCAGGGCGATGATCGCCTCGACGGGCGTCTGCGGTACGTTCACGAAGCCCAGCGTCGCGGCAGCGAGTGTCAGGCTGTGCGCGACGGTGAAGGCGGTGATGGTCCCCACGAGACGCCGTCGGCCCTCGACGAGAATCAAGAGAGCGAGCACGAACAGCAGATGGTCGATCCCCAGCAGGATGTGCTCGATCCCCAGGCCGAGGTAGGTACCTGCCACCTGCAACGCT
The DNA here is from genome assembly GCA_039588075.1 of Gemmatimonadota bacterium. Taxonomy (GTDB): domain Bacteria; phylum Gemmatimonadota; class Gemmatimonadetes; order Palauibacterales; family KS3-K002; genus JBDHAL01. The sequence continues at coordinate 3,924 of JBDHAL010000263.1, forward strand.
GAAGGGGAGGCCTGAACGACGAACGACGGTTCCGCCGGCGACAGCCGCGTCACCAGGGTCGTGCCGTCGGAACGTTCGATGCGGACCAGCACGTCGGTCATCGTTCCGGAAAGGCCGTCGATGGCGATCGTCCCGCCGGTGAGCCCGCCGGGACAGGTCACCGACCAGCGCTCGGTGGAAGCGCCGCCGCCGAAGTAGCTCGACCGCGGGACCAACTCGCGGCAGTTCTCGGGCAACCGGGCGTGCAGCCTTAGCTTCAGGTTACCCTTGGCGGGCACCTTCCACAGCACGTCGAAGCTCTCGGCATCGGTCTGGCGCACGGCGAGATAGCCCGGCCGCACCTCGTGGGCTTCGACACCGGCCACGAAGCCGGAGAGCAGAAGTGCTGCGAGCAGCAATCGAGCTCGTCTCACGGGCGCGCCTCCGCCACTTTCGGGTCACCGTCGCCCTCTTCGAGGTGCTCGACGCTGATGACGTAGCGATCTCGGAGGCCGCGATAGAACGCCTCCGCGGCTTCCTTGCGGCGAGCGTTGCGCCATTCCCGTTCCACCGCCTCACGGACCTCCGCCAGCGGGGGAAGCGATCCCGGCTGTCGCTCGCGAATCCGGACCAGGTGCAGCCCGAAGCCCGATTCCACCGGGCCCGAC
>JBDHAL010000264.1:0-4555 GCA_039588075.1 Gemmatimonadota bacterium
TCGGCGGCCAGAGGCTCGTGAAGCCCGCTCCACAGGTCGAGTCCGGCTTCGGCAGCCCGCCGGCACAACTCGCGCCACTCCGCCGGCAACCTGCCGCCCACCGGCGCGATGCCGATCAAGAGGGCATCCGGATCATGACGCAGCCCCTCCGCCAGGTCAGCGACTATCGGAATCGCACCGCCGAACCCCAGCACTTCCTGGACGGTCCGACCGGCCGACGCCGCGTCGATCACGGCCGCCACATGGTCTCCCAGATAACGGATCGCGCCGGTCGCGGTCTTCGCATCTTCATGCTGAAGTTGGCCCGCGGTGAGTATCAGGAAGCGAGGCATGGCTCGTTGTGGGAGGGAACTCGCCCGGCAGAGATTCTCAGCTCAGCCCTCCAGCAGGGCGGGGATGTTCGTTTCCGAGGCCGATGGGTGCACCAGCACGCCGTCGCCGGTGGGGAGGCTGATGATCGCCGGCGCGTCTTTCTCGATCCGGTGAAAGCCCTTACCCTCGAGAACCCGGTGGACGAAGATGCGACGGATCAGCACCATGACGCTGGCCAGTACCGGAACGGCAACCAGCAGGCCGACCAGGCCGAGGAGTTCGGCCATCATCAGGACCGCAAGGATGGTAAGGACGGGCGGCAGCTCGATCTTCTTCTCGAAGATCATCGGCGCGACGACGTTCGCCTCGAATAGGTGCACGACGACGCCCAACAGGATCACCAGCAGCGCCTTCGTGATACCGCCGGTGCCGATGACGAAGAGCGCCGGGAGTAGCGTCGATACGATCGTGCCGAAGAACGGCACGATCACTGCAATGCCGGTAACGACGCCGAATGCGAGTGCATAGGGAACATCGAGCAAGACCAACCCGATCCAGGTCAGCGACCCGAGCACCACCATCGACATGCCCAGGCCCACCAGCCAGGCCCGTATCGTGTGACCGAGGTCGTCCTGGATGTCACGCGCCAGCTCGCGGTACGCCGGCGGCGTCACCGCGATCAGGCCCTCCCGGTAGATCGTCGGCTTGAGCGCCATGTAGATGCCCATGATCAGCACCGACACGCTGTGAATCAGAACACCGATCCCCGAGAAGACGTACGGGACGATTCCGCCGAAGAACTGGCTGACCTGCTGGAATATCGTGTTGAAGAATAGAAGAACTTCTCGTGGTGTCTCCGCCGCGGCCTCGTTGATCGCCCGGAACACGATGCTGAACGGCCCGACCGGCGTGCCCTCGGGTGTCTCCTGCGGTGCCGTTTGACCAACCTCGCCCAGCGGGCCCAGGATCCGCGCCAGCAGCTGGTTCTCCTGGCTCAGCCGGCTCAACTCGCGCTCCCACTCCACCACTGCGCTCGGCAGGCCCTCGAGCAAGTCCTTGAACTGAGTGACAACCGGCGGGACGATGAGCAGCCCGACCAGGCCGACCACCAAAATACTCCCAAACAATGCGAGCACGAGTCCCAGCCCACGCGGTACTCCAAGCCGCCGCGTGAGGATGCCGGTAAGCGAGCCCAGGTAGACGGCAAGCAGCGTCGCCACGAAGAGCAAGAGAAGCAGCTGGGCGACGCTGTTGACGAAAAGAAGTAGCAGGACGACGAAGACGGTCGTCGCCAGAAGACCGTAGAGGTCGCGCGCGGTTACACCGCGAGTCGACTCAGCCAGTTTTGTCCTCCTCGGGCACTTCCTCCGGCGCCTCCTCTTCCTCTATGATCTCCGCCTCGAGCACCTCGTCCGGAGCGTGACTTTCTTCCTCCTCGCCCGCGGTCAGGAGACCCATCTCTTCCTTCAACGCTGAAAGCCGGCGCTCGACATCGATGTCGCCGCCCTCCAGGCGCTTGAACTGACGCTCCAAGTCGTCCCCGCCCAGCTCCTCGTCCACCTCGGCAGCGGCCAGTGCACGGACCTCCGCATCTTCGATCCGTTCGGCCATGCGATCGAACGCCTCGAACGCGCTGCGATCGGCGAGACCGGACATCGTCTCGTGGATCCGCTGCTGAGCGTGGGCTCGCTTCTGGCGCGCGATCAACAAGTTTCGCTTGCGCTTCGCTTCCTCGATCTTGTTGCTCAGCTGCCGCAGAGTATCCTTCAGCTTCTCCGTCTCTGAGGCGTGCGCCCGCCATTGCTCTTCCAGAGTACCTCCGTGCTCGCCGTGCTCCTGGCTGCGCAGAAGTGCCTGGCGCGCCAGATCTTCCCGGCCCTCGCGGAGCGCCAGTTTGGCGCGCCGCTCCCAGTCGGTACCCTGGTCCCGTTCGTCCTGAACCTGGCGGCGGAGCTTGCGCTCATCCGCGATAGCCACCGCGACCTCTTGTTTCGCCTGCGCCAGCTGAGAGCGCATGTCGTCGATGATCTGATTCAGCATCTTCTCGGGATTCTCGGCCCGTGCGATGAGGTCATTCAGATTCGACCGAACCATCGTGGACAGTCTGCCCCAGATACTCATATGCTCTCTCTCTATGGAGTCCTGTAACGCGACAATGTCTCGTAGTGCGACCGCAGCGCCATCAAGATGCTCTCCAGCGATGCCTGGATCTCGCTAAAGTCCAGGTCCACCAGCTGAAGCGTGTCGGTCAGCACGATCTCTTCCTCGTCCAGCCCATAAGCTCCATGCACCAGGTCCGTCGCGTTGAGCTCGAGTAGCTCTCGGAACAGGGCGTTCCGCAATTCCTCTTCGCCCGGCGAATGCATGACCTCGACCCGAACCAGCAAGAGCGGCGGCGCATAGTTCACGAATAGCGGCGCCACCTCCTGTCCGTCTCCGATCACCCAGAGCCCTTCTTCCAGCTCCTGGTACGGGATCTCCAGACGGAGCAAATATCCTTCGACATCTTCCCGCGTGACCATTCCGGCCTCCGCCTATTTTCGTGTGTCCTCGTTTTCGATCTCACTCGGGCCGAGGCTCAGGTGCTCTCCCGGTCGCGACAGTAGTCGCGTCAAGAACGCCTGCTCCTCCACGACTCGCTCGACACTATCGCGCAATTCCTCTACGTCGCGCCGCAACAGCTCCAGCTCGCTCTGTGAGACCGCCCCTTCGGGCGCTCGCGGCGGCGACAGGTTCCGGATGGCTTCACCCAGAGCCTTGCCAACCGGCGAATCGATCAAGACGATCTTCGCCAAGAACACGAGCACCAACAGGTACAGTACGGGCATCATCCCTAACTACGGACCCCGCAGGCCGGGGGTTTCCTACCCCCCGAAGACAGGGCCGCCACATTCCGCGGCCCTCGCGACTCCTGCAAATATCGGCTTGAACAGGCTGATTGGCTAGGTCAGGAAGCGGGTTCCCGGCGGGCTGTCCGCAACAGCAGCGCCAACTGCGCGTGAAGGGCCTCTCCTTTGTCCTTGGCCTGGCCCCAGTCCTTCCGGTCCGCCAGCGCCCGAACCTCCTGTAGCCCCTCCGCCATGATCTCCACCATCTCAGGCGCTACCGCCTCGCCCCCTCCCTCCGACGCCGCCTCACGAAGCTCCGCCAGCATCCGCTCCGACTCCGACAGCCGCGACTTCACACGCTCCCGAAGCTCCGCCTCCGTCGGCTCCGCCTTCGCCGGCGGCACCGCCTCGGCTGCCTCTGCCGCTTCCTCCTCCACTCCAGATTCCACCTCTGCCGCAGGCGCCGGGCGCGAGATCGGCGCCGGCGCCTCCTCTCGACTCGATGGCTTCGGCTCAGCCGGCGGCGCTGCGACTTCTCCCGCTACGCGCTCACTCGCCCCGCCCGACTCGGACGGCTTTCTTCGTAATATTATGACGGCAGCGATCAGGACCACCGCTACCACCGCGATGATCAGAATTGTCACGATCCCTCCTCAGAGATCATGTGCGATGCGGGATTAGAGGGGAAGACGATCGGTAAAATACAGGACCAAAAAGGCCATCCCCCACACAAAGAGGAACGTGTAGGCACCGAACAGCCAGGCCTTTGATCCCCTGCGCTTGGCGCTACCCGTTCCCGCCTCAACCGGGTTTAACTCGAGCGCTTCTGGATCCTGAGCGACTAAATCGTTAACTAACTTACTTTCATTCATTACTAGATGGCGGGTTTGTGGTCTAGAAACCAGTTCACCACCCCACGCTGCTGCCCCACGCCGGCAGTTTCCCCAACCCTGGTTTCCGTCCCAGCGATGGAACGACAATTCTTACGCTGAAAGGGACCCTAAGCTATTCGTGTTGCGGGGTGTGTGTCAAGTATTGATTAATCGACAATCGACAGCCGACATTCGACAGCCCCCGTCCAAGCACTCTTGCACGCTCGACCTAGCTACCGCGGCCCGCAACCGAGCGTCGCGACTCGGGAGTCGAGCGTTGGTCGTCCAACAATACTTAGACGTCGGCTGTCGAATGTCGGCTGTCGGCAGTCCTTCCAAATATCAGCCGTGGCCTGTCCCCCGCGAGATGTGCTACGAGTCCAGCCCGCCGATTCGGTGGGCGAGCTTACGAACAAGTCCACAGCCGACATTCGACAGCCACGGTCCCGCCGCTAGGACGACGCGCGGATCTTCCGCGTCAATGCAGGCTCGATCCCCAACAGGCGCGCGTAGAGCACCACCTGCCCTCGGTGGTACATCTCC
>JBDHAL010000265.1:0-4539 GCA_039588075.1 Gemmatimonadota bacterium
TTACCAGCGCGGCCGGAACGTCCCGTACCTCATCCCACGGCACCTGGGAAGGATCGGGAAGAGACTCCACCGGCCAGGTGAGCGAGCCGCAACCCATGCCGACGGACGCCAGCTCGTCATCCGAGAGGAAGCAGACGCCGCGTTCGAGGGCCGCATCGCGCAGCGCGATGAGCCTGGGATCGCGCTCTGCGGCGATGACCCCGCGAAGCCGCTCGGCTTCGATATCGAGATCGGGCGCCGGCGTTCCGGCCAGGTCGGCTTCGGCCGCCGCCCAGGCCCACTCGTTTACCTCAGTTGCGGCGTAGAGGGCGTCGATGGGCGCGTCGATCACGAGGCTCGCGCCGCCCGGGAACTCGCGGGCCGAGGTACGCGCGTCGGGCCAACCCACGGCGCCGAGGACGAGGCGCGCCTTCTCGCGCCAGGCATCGATCACACGCCCGGCCGGGACTCCGGCGAGGGTGACGTCGATCACCGCGCCGGGCGAATCGGAGATGAGGTTGGGACCGGTGAGCCGACGCGAGTCGACCAGGGCCGGCGCGCTCACGCGATCAGTCTTCGCGCTCCCGCGCGATGCGCACGCCCCGCTCATCGCGGACGAGCGGTTGCCCAGCATCGTAAAGGTGTTCCGGCAGTTCGGGCGGTTCCGCACGTCTCGGCGGCTCGGGCTCGCTCACCTGCTGCTCGCCGTCTCCCTTGAAGTTGACGATCTGCTTCCAAGTGCGCTCGATCGCGTCGCCGAAGATCACCACCAGGTCCTCGGGCTGCGCCATACTTAGCGCCGCATCGACCGCCTCCGGCTCCTCGGGGATGACATCGACGTGCGAGGGGTCCACGCCGCGGTCGATCAACGTGTTCCGCAGCATTCGGGGCACCTCGTCGAGGTCGCGCCCACGCGGTGAGTCGTCGCGCCGGCAGATGTAGCGATCGAAGCTGTGCGCGGCCCGGCCCGCGATCTCCTGGATGTCCTCGTCCCTCCGGTCGCCGGGCGCGGAAATCACTACGATGCGGCGGCCGGTCACTTCCATCTCGCCGACGAGCCGGCAAACGACTTCCACGGCGTGAGGGTTATGCGCGTAGTCCAGTATCACCCTGAACGGGTGTTCGTCGTAGATGTTGAGTCGGCCGGGCGCCTGGAAGAACGTCGTGTCGAAGGTGCGAAGACCGTGCCGGATGTCTTCCAGCTTGACTCCAACGCTGAAGGCCATGCCCGCCGCGAACATCGCGTTCTGAACGTTGTGCAAGGCCTTCCCCTCCAACGTGGCCGGTATGAGGTGGGTCCAGAGCAGCGGGATGTGCTGGCCGCTATCGTAGATCGTGATCATGTGGCCGCCGACGCCCTGCTCCAAGCCGACGGCGCGGCCGCCGGCGCGGATGTGCTCGCGGACCAGCGCGTGGGCCGGGTTGAGCGTCACGTAGCACAGGTGTTCCGCCGTCGTGTAGTCCGCCATCTCGAGACAGAGCGGATCGTCGGCGTTGAGCACGACGGTATCCTTCGCCGACTCGATCGGTACGCGCTTGACCTCGGCCAGTTGCTCGAGCGTCTCGATACCGCGCAGGCCCAGGTGATCGGCCTGGACGTTCAGACAAGCGGCTACGTCGCTGCGCCGGTAGCCCATGCCCGCCCTGAGCAGGCCGCCCCGGGCCGTCTCCAGAACAGCCACCTCTACTGACGGATCGCGAAGCACCATGCGAGCGGCGATCGGGCCCGTCATGTCTCCCTCCACCGACAGCTGGCCGTCGATGTAGACGCCGTCGGTCGTCGCCAGGCCGACCGTCTTGCCGGACAGCTTGTAAATGTGCGCGACCATGCGCGCGGTGGTCGTCTTGCCGTTCGTCCCGGTGATCGCGTGGATCGGGATGCGCGACGGGGTGCCCTGCGGAAACAGCATCTCCATCACCGGGCCCGCCACGTCGCGCGGTTGGCCCTCGGCCGGTTGAACGTGCATTCGGAAACCCGGCGCCGCATTGATCTCGCAGATTGCCCCGCCCGATTCCTTGTAGGACACGCTGACGTCTCGCGTCAGAAAATCGACGCCGCCGACATCCAGGCCGATGGCCTTCACCGCGCGAACCGCCATCTCCCTGTTGTCGGGGTGCACCACGTCGGTGACGTCGACCGCGGTCCCACCCGTCGACAGGTTACCGGTCGAACGCAGATACACCACCTCGCCCTCGGCCGGAACCGTCTCGCGAGTGTAGCCAATCAACTCCAGCAAGCGGTTCGCCTGGTGATCGAACTGGATACGCGTGAGGACCTTCTCGTGCCCTATGCCGCGCCGCGGGTCCTTGTTCAGCTCTTCCACCAGATCCGTGATGTTGTGCTCGCCGTCACCGACCACGTGGCCCGGCACCCGCTTGGCCACCGCCACCAGCTCGCCGTTCACCACCAGCATCCGGTGGTCCACTCCATCTATGAACGATTCGACGATGACTCCGCGGCTGTGCTCGCGCGCCTGGCTGTACGCGATACGAACGTGCTCATTGTCGGTCAGGTCCAACGACACGCCGCGACCGTGATTGGCGTTCAGCGGCTTGACGACCACGGGATAGCCGATCCGCTCGGCGGCCCGCGCCGCCGCCGTCTCGTTGTAGACCAGGTGCTGCTGGGGGACCGGGAGCCCCAGGGCCTCGAGGATCTTGTTGGTTTCCTCTTTGTCGGACGCGATCTCCACCGCGATGTGCGGGGTGCGGCTCGTCACGGTCGCCTGGATGCGCTGCTGCAGGCGCCCGTGGCCGAACTGTACGAGGCTGTATTCGTTGAGCCTCAGAACCGGGATGTCGCGGGCACGCGCCGCCTGCACCAGCGCGTCGGTGCTGGGGCCGAGGGCGTAGCGCTGCGCGAAGCGAATGAACAGGTCGCGTTCCGTCTCGAACTCGAAGTCGGCGGCCGCGTCTTTGGGTCTCAGCTCTTCCGGCAGAAGATGGTACAGCAGGTTGAGGGCGAGCCGCCCCGCCTCGACGCCAACCCGGGCCTCCTCGTACTCGTAGACCACGTTGTACTGGCCCGGCTCTCCGGTCGAGCGCGTCTTGCCGAAGCTGACGTGGCCGCCGGCGACGTTTTGGAGCTCGATGGCGACGTGCTCGAGCACGTGGCCCAGCCAGGTGCCTTCCTCCTCGGTCAGCCGGCGAACGAAACCGCCGGGCTCGCCGTACGAGCAGCCGTGCTCGTGCAGGCCCGGCAACGCGGCCAGCAGCCCGTCGGTGAAGCGCGGGCCGAGCTTGGCGCTGGGCCACTCCTCCAGCGGGCCGAGATCCAGCGTCAGGCGGATGACCGGGAAAAGCGCGTAGAGGCTCGGGCCAAGGTAGATGGACCGTTCGACGACTTTCATGATGGACTCACGGGACGGCGGTTTCGGCTCGTTGTGCTTCGCGCCGGTTCAAGTCGAACGACCAGCCCTCGACGAGCGAGTGAACCTGGAGCCCGACCAGGCAGACCGGGTCGCTCTCGTGGACCGAGTCCATCGAGGAGTATTCCAGCGCCGAGGGATCGACGATCGTCAGCGCGCCGCTGCCCACGACTTCGAGTATGTCATCCGGTGCGATGAAGGCGGCCGTGTCTTCGCCGAGCCCGATCCCGATGGCGAACGGGTTGTACGCGATCGCGGTAAGCAGCCGCCCGAATCGGTCGCGCTTGCGGAAGTGATGGTCGACCATCACCTGGTTCGTGAGCCCCAGGCCCGGAGCCAGGGTGACCATGTCGGCGCGGGGCGCCACCCCCTCCTGGCCGAAGGCGATCATGTGCTCCGATAGGAAACCCGCACCCGCCGACGTGCCTGCCACATGCACTCCATCGGCGTTGCGACGACGAATCAGTTGCGCCGCCGGGGTCCCGCCCAGCGTGGTGGAGAGCCGCAGCTGGTTGCCCCCGGTGAGAAAGATGCCGGCGGCTTCGGCCAGGCTCTCCAGCCAGTCATCTCGCTCGCCGTCTTCGCGATTCTCGAACGGGTACGTCCGGACCTCGCGGGCGCCGATGTCCTTGAAGACCTTCTCGTAGCGGCGCCCGGTGTCCTTCAGCTCCGACGCCGTCGGGATGACCGCGATCACGGCGCTGCCGCCGCCGCATAGGTCCACGAACCGGCTCAGAATCTTCCGGTCCCGCACTTTCTCTTCCGCCCCGCCGATAGGCACGACATATCCGCGGGCCCCATCCTCCCTCACACGGGCTGGGCTCACTCACGACCTCCGATGGCTACAATGTTCGGGGGTAACGTCTCAGAGACGCCTCACGCCGTCAAGGCAGAGAGCGCGCAGGGCAACCCTCAAATGTCGCGCTGGTCGAGGAACCGCTCCAAAGCGCCGGGCCGGCGGGCAACCACTCGCAGGGCTCCTCTCCGCTCGGCGCGCCTCAGCAAGGCGCCTTCCTCCCTCAGTCGCCGCAACCGCTCCGGGAGATCCTCCGATCTGGACACTGGACGGATTTCGGCCACGGTCTCGCCGTGATAGGTGATGTAGACGGTCTTGCCCGCCCTGATCATCCGCAGGACCTCGCTGAACCTGGCCTTTGCCTCGTATGTGGAGAAGGTAGCCATAGATGAAAGG
>JBDHAL010000266.1:0-8382 GCA_039588075.1 Gemmatimonadota bacterium
CTCTCCGCCACCACCACCGCCAATCCGCGCTCCCGCAGTAGGTCACCCACGACTTCCGCCAGGTCCTTCGTCCCCTCGCAGTAGACGTGGACGCCGAGGATCTCATGCAGCCGCCGGGCGCCTTCCTCCAGCGCTCCTGCCGTCCCCGCTTCGTCCGCCGACCACCCGGTCAGTCGGACGTCCACACCGGCCACATCCGGCAGATAAGCGACATCGAGCCCCAGATCGTCGAGACGCCCGCCCACCTTGTCCGCCAGGGATGACTCCGCGATACCCGCCGTGCGCAGCTGGCGGCGAAACGGCCGGCGCGCTCCGCCGCTGACGCGCTCCGCCAGATACGGCGCGACCGAGTCCGTTAGAACGGCCGCCAATTCGCCCGGCGGCCCCGGCAATAGGATGCAGAGCCCCAGCCGGTCGTCGTCTATCGCCAGGCCCGGCGCCGTGCCACGAGGGTTGGGAAACACGTCCCCGCCCTCGGGGACCTCGGCCTGTGTCCGGTTGGACTCCGGTATCTTGCCCCGGTGAGCCCAACGCTCCAGCAGCGCCTCCCAAAGGTCCTGGCGGAACTCGAGCCCCAAACCGCCGCTGGTGATCACCGCACCCGTTCGATCGAGCGCCGCCCGCACCGCGCCCGCTATGTCCTCCGCCACATCGCCCACGGTAGTCTTGCGGGCGATGCGCAGGCCGAGGGGCTCGAGCTGCTTCGCGATCAGTGCCGCGTTCGAGTCGATCGTGGCACCGCTCAGAAGCTCTTCGCCTATCGCGACGATCTCTATGGCGGTGAGTTCTCGCTTCATGCCGAGTCGGTGCCGGCGACCAGCGCCCTATACCTCCACAGGTACACAGCCAGCGAGTAGGCCGTCAACACCAGAGCGATCGTGAGCGTGACCGCCACATAGCTGCCGTGGAAGACCTTCCAGAACGACCAGAACGGGGTGTCCCAGCCGCGCTCCAAGGCGCGCGACCGCAGCGCCAGCCAGAGGATCTCGCCACCGATGAACAGGTTCTGAAACAGCGCTTTGTTCTTCCCCGCCCGGCCGGCCGCAATCACCACGCCCTTGTGCTTGGCGAACCAGCGGAAGACCGTGATCAGGAACTCGCGGCCCAAGACCACGATCAGAACCCAGAGCGGCAGCACGCCGAAGTACGGCACCACCCACAGGTCCGTCGTGGCAGCTTCTCTGACCGAAACGATGTAGAACGGAACGAAGGTGCTCAGGACCAGAAGCTTGTCGGCGATCGGATCCGCCAGCTTCCCGAAATCGGTGATCTGGCCGCGCCGGCGCGCCAGATAGCCGTCCCAGATGTCTGAGACCGCGGCGACGCTGAAGATCACGAACGCCGCCAGCAGCTGCCCGAATCCGCCTCCCAGGATCAGGAAGAAGACCACCGGCGCCGCCACTATGCGAGCGACCGTAATCCAGTTGGGTAAGTTCACTTGGCGGGCCCCCGATCAGCCGAGGGATTTGATCACCAGTTTCGCGACCGCCTTGAGAGTATCAAAAACGCCGACCCCCTTCGTCGCCACACCCTCGTACGCCGGCACTCGATCCGGATTCAGATGCCGGTCCAGCTCATCCACAGGTGACACGTTCGGCAGGTCGCGCTTGTTGTACTGAACCACGAATGGAATCTGGCGCAGGTCGTATCCGTACTCCGCCAGGTTCTCGTAAAGGTTGTGCATCGCCTCGATGTTCGCGTCCAGCCGCTCGACCTGGCTGTCGGCCACGAACACCACTCCGTCGACTCCCTTCAAAATCAGTTTGCGGCTCGCGTTGTAGTACACCTGCCCCGGCACCGTGTACAGATGGAACCGCGTCTTGAAACCGCGGATAGTTCCGAGGTCCACGGGCAAGAAATCGAAGAACAGGGTGCGCTCCGTCTCCGTCGCCAGGCTGATCAGCTTGCCTCGCGTGTTCGGAGTCACCTTGTTGTATATGTACTCCAGGTTCGTCGTCTTCCCGCCGAGACCCGGGCCATAATACACGATCTTGCAGTTGATCTCCCGGGAGGCGTAGTTGATCATCGACATAGTCGAGATCCTCTATTCCCGGAAAAGTCGGTCAATTTCATCTTCCGCTTCATCCACGAAACCCCGCTCCAGCGCCGGGCTCTCTTCATCTTCGCCCCGGCCGAAGACTTCCTCGAAAGCCTTGGTCAGACCAACGACCGCATCCTTGATCTTGATCCGGACAAGGCCTAGCGTCGTTTGTTTGTTGAACAGCACGACCAGGATCAGCCGCTTGCCGATATCGGCGAGGTACATCGACTCGGTGCGCCCCTGGTGGAAGAGCGAACTGAACTCCTCCTCCCCGATCAGCGACGCGAGCTGGTCGTTCGCCGAAAAATCGGCGGCCGTCAGGCTGGCAAAAGCTGCTGAATCGAAGTTGGGCTGCTCACCGACGGTGGTCACAAGCTGGCCGGTGCGGTCCACCAGCAACGCGCAACGCGCGTTCGCCTCGTAAAGGAGATTGTTGAGAATCTCCTCGATTCTCTGCGAATCGCTGGGGCCAAAGGACCAGCTGGGTGCTCCGCCTGGCGTCATTCGCTCGCTTGTCCGTACGCGGTGGCACCGAGGGGCTCGTCCGAACCGGCGCTCAAAGCCTGCTCCATGCGCTCGAGAATCGCCATCGCCCGCCGCTTCAGCTTCGGCTCTTTCTCCCAGCCGACAAAATCGCGCAGCAGGTGAGCGTTCTCGATGTCCGGATGCTTGCCAATATAGCTCAGGGCCGCAAGCCTGCGCAGCCGTCGCGGGCTGAACAGGTTGCGACGATGTCGCTTCATCTGATCGCGCACCAGCAGCACGCCCAGCGCGCTGACAGCCGCTGTCCCCGCCAACGCCAGCCCCAGAGTGCGCAGCACTCTATTCGTCGTCATGTCCCAATCCATCACTTTTGCAGACATCTACATACCCTGCCGCCCGTCTAGTGCTTGGGCGATCGTTACGCCATCGGCATACTCAAGATCACCGCCAACCGGCAGCCCGCGGGCCAGGCGCGTCACCTGCACGCCCTTCGGAGTCAGCACGTGGTGCAGGTAAGTGGCGGTGGCTTCTCCTTCCACACTCGGGTTCGTCGCGATTATGACTTCGCGGACTTCCCCGTTCAGCCTTACGACCAGCGAATCGACCTTCAACTCCTCCGGCCCGATCCCGTCGAGCGGCGACAAGCAACCTCCCAAGACGTGGTACAGGCCGCGAAACACACCCGATCCATCAATCGCGCCTATGTCGGAGGCTTCCTCGACCACGCAGATCGCCGTCCGGTCCCGGCTCGGGCTCGAGCAGTATTCGCAAGGATCGGACTCGCTCAGGTTGTTGCAGATCGAGCAGTGCCTCACTCGCTCCGCCATCGTCTCGATGGCGCGCGCTAGACGGCACGCCTCCTCCGGCGGGACTTTCAGCAAATGATGAGTGAGCCGGTAGGCGGTCTTGCGACCGATACCAGGGAGGCGCGTGAACTCACTGGCCAGATCGTCGATGACCGACATGCCAGGGCCCTACGAGCCTCCGAAGAGATTGCCAAGGTTGAACGGGTTGAGCCCTCCAGCCAACCGGTTGACCTCTTCCTCGTAGAGCTGGCGGGCCCGCGCCTGTACTTCAGACACAGCCGCCTGCACGAGGTCCTCCAACATCTCGATGTCCGATGGATCCACCACTGACGGATCGATCTTGATCTCGCGAATGCGGCCCTGACCGTCCGCCACGACCTTTACCAACCCACCACCGCTGCTGGCCGTGACCGTCTTCGACGCCAGCTGCGTCTGAATCTCGGTCAGCTTGGCCTGGCCCTGCTGGACCATCTGGAACAACTGGTGGAGACTGTTCATCCTGGTTTCTCCCGATCACCCATCGTCACCGTTCAAAGATCACAGTTAGCCTGAACCCACGCAAGGCCAGTGCTTTCGGGCCCCCTACCCTCCTCCCTTCAGTCCATCAACTCGAGATCCAGCTTGTCCACGAGCTGCTGGAGCCCCTCATCACCCTCAACCAACCGGAGGGCGAGCCGGCGGCGGCCGAGACGCGCAGCTCACCGTCAGGCAGGAGGGCGATGATCTGGGCGGCTCTGAGGGCGATGCCCTGGCCGGGCCGAAGTACGCGGCCTTCCGCTATCAACTCCTGCCAGGCGGAGCGAGCCGCCTCGATCGGGCCGGCGGGAGCAGGTGCGCCGGTCTGGGCGACCGGCGCCGCCGCCACCTCGGCCACGCGAGGCGCAGGGTTCCCGGCCGGCTTGCGCGAGGCCTGACCGACCGACTCGCCGCCGCCCGGTCCGGGAGCCGGTCGCGGAGGCGCACCGCCGCGGACGGCGTCGATCAGTTCTTCCAGTTCGACGGTTCGGTCGAGCATGGCAAACTTGAGGAGCACGACCTCGATCAGGATTCGCTGCTGCTCGCTCTTGCGGAAGCGGCCGTCGGTGTCCAGCTCGGCCAGAGCCGAGAGCATGCGCAACAGGTCTCCCGGCGCGAAGTGCCCGGCCAGCTCGCCGTATCGCTCGGCCAGGTGCTCGGATACGAAGCGCAGCGACTCGACCCCTTCCAGGTTCGCCCTGAGCAGCAGCCTCAGCGCCTCTCCCAGACCCTTGTGGAACTCCTCGAGATCGTAGCCGCCGTCGACGAGCCGCTCCACAAAGCCGAACACGTCGGCGGCGCGCCGCTCGTAGATGATGTCGAACAGCTCGAAGTAAAGCTCTTCTTCGATCAGGCCGAGGACCAGGCGGACATCGGCCGCCGCGATCGTATCACCGCTGAACGCCAGGACCTGGTCGAGCGCCGAGAGGGCATCTCGCAGCGCGCCGTCCGCCTTACGCGCGATGGGCAACAGCGCGGCCTCCTCGGCCTCCACCTTCTCCGCCTCCAGCACCTGTGCCAGTCGCTCGCGGATCTGGTCCGTCGTGATCCGGTGGAAGTCGAACCGCTGACAGCGCGACAGGATCGGCGGCGCCGCCTGGAAGATCTTGCCGGGCTCCGTCGTGGCCAGCACGAAGATCACCCGGGGCGGCGGCTCCTCCAGGATCTTCAGGAAGGCGTTCCACGCCTCCCGCGTCAGCATGTGGGCCTCATCGATGATGTAGACCTTGTAGCGCGACTCCTCCGATGGGGCATACATCGCCCGCTCGCGCAGGTCGCGGGCGTCGTCGACGCCCCGGTTCGAGGCCGCGTCGATCTCCACCACGTCCAGCGACGTCTGACCCGCCCAGATCCGGCGGCAGCTGTCGCAGGAACCGCACGGCTCACCGTTCTCACGGTTCTCGCAGTTCAACGCCATCGCCAGGACCCGGGCCGCCGTCGTCTTCCCGATGCCACGCGGCCCGCAAAACAGGTAGGCGTGCGCCACCCTGCCACGCTCGACTCCGGTTCGCAGCGTGGCCGAAACGTGGTCCTGGCCTACGATCTCGGAGAAGTTGCGTGGACGGTATAGACGTGCGAGTGCGGGACGATGCATGTCTGACTGTTTAGAAATGAGTTAGCCGCTGCACGCAGCAGGAGTGAGCCCTTACCCGCCATCCGCACCGGCGCCAAGCCAAGAGGGCCATTTCCGGGAATCTATTGGCCAAGCAGCAACCCAGCAACAGAGGGGACTGGACATCGGACAGCGGTCAGCCGTCGCTCGACGCCCGGCGAAAGAGGCAACTAACCGACGCCGGACCGCCGACGGCCACCTGTTCGACGCATGCCGAGCGTCGAAAGTGGACCGTCGATAGACGCCTCCTTCGCCGGCCGTCGAGCGACGGCTGACCGCTGTCCGATGTCGAGTCCCCTACTCCCTAGACGCCCCCACCACCCTAAGCCTAAACTCTCCGCTCCCGCCCATCCCCGCCGAACTCACGATAACCCGGTATACCGCATCCTCCGGCAGCGTGACCATGATCCGCGAGTTCAGCTCATCGCCGCCGTCGTCGTCCGACATGGGCCCCTCCAGTCCGGGCCCCACGAAAAACAGGTAGGCGTCGAACTCCGAAGACATCAGATCTATCGAGTAGGTTTCCCCGGCCCGGCCCTCCAGCGCCCACGCCTGGCCGCGCTGCCCATCCTGAACCACCGGGTCGCTAGGGTTGAGAACGCCCTGCATGGTCCCGCCGACTTCGATGATCCGCCCATCGGTGGGTAGCGTGCTCATGTCCAACGGTTCCTCGACTCGCACGGTATAGGGTCCGTACTCTGCAAAGTTCGCCGAGGTCACGACCACCCGGTACGTCCCGTCGGCGGGAAACCGCATGGTGAGCTGCGAGTTCAGGTCGCCGGCGCCGTCGTCGTCGCTCAGCACCGCGTCCATGCCCGGCCCCACGATCATGAGGTACGTGTCAAAGGCCTCTGATTCGGCCACGACCGTCACGGACTCGCCCGCCCGGCCTTCCAGCGACCAGGCATCGGCTTTGCGCTGATCCGTCACAGTAGCGCTCGACCCGCTCAGGGCTCCCGACGCCGAACCGCCCAGCGTCAGGCTCCGTCCGTCGGTCGGAAGCTGGGCAATGACGGCCGGGCTCAGCTCGCCGCACGCATAGCTTATTAGGGGGTCGGGCACACCCGAAACTCTGAGCGAATAGACGCCGGTCTCCCTCGATATGGCCGAGCTCGCCACCACCCGGAAGCTCCCGTTCTCGAGGAATGTGAAGGTGATCCTGGCGTTGCAGCCGCCGCCGCTGTCGTCGTCGACCAGCGTCTCTTCCAGACCCGGACCGACCACGAACAGGAGCGCGTCGAAATCGTCCGACACCATGTCGACGGTCACCGACTCGCCCTCCCGTCCCTCCAGCGTCCAGGCCTCCATGAAAGCGTCAGAAGGCGAGCGGGCATCGGAGGCGGACAGCGCGGCGTGCGTTTCCCCGCCGACCTCCAAGCCGCCCTCGGGTTTCAGAAGTTCGAGGACGGATCCGCCTTGGGCCAGAAGCGGGCCCGGAAGGCCCAATACGGCGGCGCATAGAACCGCGGTTACGAATGACGAGAGTCGAGTCCTGTTTGGCACTTTCATCACCTCATCGTAGGTGGACATGGGTGAACGAATAATAGCGGATAGAGGATCATATTGTAATGAACATCGAGCATCGAACACTGAGAGGGGACATCGGACAGCGGTCAGCCGTCGCTCGACGGTCGAGTTGGACTCTTCGCTCGTCGATCGACTGTCTATGTCCGACTCTCCACGTCCGGGCGGAGGTCGACGGTCGGAAGTCGGTTGTCGAGCGACCGGCAATCTATGACCGTTGAGCGACGGCTGACCGCTGTCCGATGTCGAGTCCCTCTACTCGCCCACTCGCCAGGCATTCGGAACATGAGTAATAACAGGCTCACTTCTTTTCCTCACCACGATCCCCACCGCGTCAAACCTGTAGAAGAGTCCCGGTCGCCCGAAACGCCGCTGCCACATCCGGGCCACCCGCTCGACCTCGCGGCGTTTCAGCGCCGTGATAGCCGCCAGCGGGTCGCCATAGCCGTGTCCCGCCCGGGTCTTGACCTCGACAAAGGCGACCAGGTCCTCGCGGCGGACGATGAGGTCGATCTCGCGGTGGCCGAAGCGGAAGTTGCGGTCCAGGATGGTGTAGCCGATGCGCTGCAGATAGCGAGCGGCAAGCCGCTCTCCGGCGACGCCGAGATCGTGTGACCGCGGCACCCGGGCTAGCTCAGCGGCGCGACCAGGTCGCGCCCGATCGACCGGGCGATGGCTCCTAGTTCGACGACGAGATCGGCGTACTGCTCGAGCCTGAGCGATTGGCTGCCATCCGACAGGGCGTGGTCCGGGTCCGGGTGCACTTCGGCCATCACGCCGTCGGCGCCGGCGGCGACGGACGCCCGCGCCATGGGCGGCACTTTCTGAGGGATTCCCGTTCCGTGACTGGGGTCGACGATGATTGGCAGGTGGGACAGCTCGTGCACGCTGACCACCGCCGTCAGGTCCAGCATGTACCTGGCGTGGTCGTCGAAGCTTCTGACTCCGCGCTCGCAGAGGATCACGCGTGGCTCGCCCTCGTTCAGGATGTACTCCGCCGCGAGCAACAGCTCGCTGACGGTCGCCGACAGTCCCCGCTTGAGAAGGACCGGCCGGCCGGCCCGGCCGGCGGTCCGCAGAAGCGAGAAGTTCTGCATGTTGCGGGCGCCGATCTGCACGATGTCGGCGTACTCGGCAACGAGGCCGACGGTCTCGGGATCGATCGCTTCCGTGACCACCGCCATCCCGGTCTCTGCCCGCGCCCTGGCCAACAACCGCAGCCCCTTCTCTCCCAGTCCCTGGAACGCGTAGGGCGAACTCCGTGGCTTGAAAGCCCCTCCCCTCATCACGGTGGCACCTGCCTGCTTCAGCGACGACGCCGCGCCGAGTATCTGCGCCTCGCTTTCCACCGAGCACGGGCCAGCCATGAGCACGACGTCGCGACCGCCGATCACCGTGCC
>JBDHAL010000267.1:0-7724 GCA_039588075.1 Gemmatimonadota bacterium
CCTCGGCGCACGAGCCCGGCCTCATCTACTTCGGCGGCAACCGGCTCTTCATCTCGCGGAACCGCGGAGAGAGCTGGGAACGGACCGAGGATCTGACCGGCCAGATCGACCGGGACACGCTGCGGCTCATGGGCGTGCCGGGCTCGGAGATCACGATATCTAGGAATGACGGCACCTCCTCGTTCGGCGAGATCACGACCATCGCCGAGTCACCGCTCGACGCTGCCGTCGTCTGGGTCGGAACCGATGACGGGAACCTGCAGGTCTCCCGCGATGGCGGTGCGAGTTGGACCGAGGTGTCGAGCAACATCGATGGGCTGCCCCACGGCACCTACGTCAGCCGGGTCGCCGCCTCGATGACCGGGGCCGGCGCCGCCTATGCGACGTTCGATGCGCACAGGGATGGCGACTTCGCGCCCTACGTTTACAAGACTTCGGACTTCGGGTCGCACTGGATGCCGCTGCTGGACGGACTGCCCGAAGAAGGGTCGGTGAACGTGATCCGCGAGCACCCCACGAACCCCGACCTGGTCTTCCTGGGGACCGAGCACGCCTTTTTCGTTTCGGTGGAAGCGGGCGCGCACTGGACGCGGTTCATGCCGAATCTGCCCACCACGCTGTACGACGACCTGGCGATCCAAGCGCGTGACGGCGACCTGATCCTCGCGACCCACGGCCGCAGCCTTTGGATCCTCGATGATCTGGGACCGTTGGTCGGATGGTCGCAGCAGGTGGCGGCGTCGGATGCCCACCTCTTCCCAATTCGCGGGGCGACGATCTACCAGCAATGGAAGGACACATCGTATCGCGGCCAGAACGCCTATGCCGGCACGAACCCGCCCGACGGCGCCATCATCAACTACCACCTCGGGAGAGGCGCGGGCGCGGCGAGTATTACCGTCCGAAACGAGCGCGGCGATGTCGTGCGCCGGCTCGAGGTGCCCGGCGGCGCCGGCGTGATACACCGCGTCATCTGGGACCTGCGACACGAGACGCCGCCCTCCCAGCAGGACCAGGAGCCCAGCGAGGCCGTTCTCGCCTTGCCGCACCCGGTCGCTGCGCGCGGTCCGTTCGTGGCGCCCGGAACGTACACGGTCGAGCTGCAAGCTGGCGTCGCACGCTCGTCACAGGCGGTGATCGTAAGAGGCGACCCGCTCATGATGTTGAGCGAAGCGGATTGGCGCGAGCGCGAGACCTTCCTGGTCGAGGTGCTCGAACTGCAGCGGAAGGCGTGGGACGCCGATCAGCGGGCGGACGAGCTGCGGCTAGCGGTCATAGCCGAGCGCGATGCGGCGGCGGCGGATGGCGAAGCGCCCGAAGCGCTGGTCGAACGCGCCGACTCCGTCACCGCCCTGGCCGAGCGCCTGAGATCGCTTCGCCGCCGCTCCTACCAGCTGGCCGGCGCGCTCAACGGACAAGGCGTACGCCAGGGCAGCCTACATCCGCCGACGGAGACGCACCTTCGCATGAAGGATGATCTCGTGGCTGCCTTGGAGAGCGAGATGGAAGCGCTGGTGGCTGAGGAGGCCGAAGCTGGTGGGAGGTGAGGGGATTCGACATCGACCAGCGGTCAGCCGTCGCTCGACGGCGAGCGAAAGAGGCGACTAACTACGCTCGACTCCGGACGTCCGAGGAAATCGGACGTCGGACGTCGGAGGTCGGACGTCGATAGCCGCCTCTTTCGCCGGCCGTCGAGCGACCGCTGACCGCTGTTCGATGTCGAAAAAGACTCAATCTCAGTGCCGTATCGCCCGACCCGGCGCGGCCTTTTCTACCATTTGTCCGCCATCCACAACGAGCACGCCGTTCACCAGCACGTAGTAAACGCCCTCCGAGTACTGCGCCGGCTCACGGTAAGTAGCCCGGTCGATGATCGTGTTGGGGTCGAACACCGTGATGTCGGCGTAGGCCCCGACGCTCAGGCGTCCCCGCTCACGCATTGATGCCGCGGCTTCCTCGACCCGCTGCGCCGGCATGATCGTGATCTTGCGCAGCCCCTCCATCAACGTCAGCTGGCCTTGCTCGCGTACGTAGCGGCCAAGCACGCGCGAAAACGTTCCCGCACCACGCGGATGGCCCCTGCCCCTCGTGATGTAGCCGTCGCTCGCTACCATCACGTTCGGGTCCCGCAACGCCATGAACATCTCCTCCCTCGGGATGAAGAACGTGATGATCGTCGCGCCTTCCTCGCGCCAGTACTTGAACGTTTCCTCGTTCAGGCGCTCCCCGGTCTCCACCAGCATGATCGAGTCGTAGGTGATCCCGCCGAACCGTTCCTGCCAGCCTTCATCATACAGAGCCGATTCCAAGCGCGTGCTGTTCGCCAGGTATGGATAGACATCGGCCATGATGTCGATTCCGTGACGCCGCGCGCCGGCGATCATCTCCAGGCACGCCGCCATCGAGCCCACTCCCGATGAGCCGAGGTGCACGATTTGAGTGCTCGCGCCGGTGATCGCGGCCGCGGCGATGAGCTCCTGCACCGACTGCACTATTGTACCGGGGAAGACCGAACCCTTGTAGCGCGAGTGGACGTGGGCGGGAACGCCATGCTGGGCGGCCACGTCGAACAGCGCCACGACCTCCTCGTACGATGCGCCGGGCACGTAGTTGATGCCGAAACCGACGCCGACCGCGCCGGCTTCGATCGCCTCCGCGGCTATCAAGCGCATCTCGGCGATCTGGGCCGGAGTCGCTGGCGCGTATCGGTCGGTCGCGCCGGCGGCCCGGCGAACGCCGGAGTGGCCCACGGTGGTCCCGTAATTCACCAGCGAGCCCGCTTCTTCGAACTCTCTATAGTAGCCGTCCATGTCGATCGGGCCGCCGTGCATGCTGACTACCGTCGTGACCCCGTCCATGACCTTGTAGCGCTGTGGCTCGCCCGCTGGCGGAATGCTCGCCAGGATGTCGATGAAACCGGGCGCGACCACCAGGCCGGTGGCGTCGATCACCCGGTCGGCCGTGACCGGTTGGTCGGTGATCGCTATGATCCGGTCGCCCTCGATCAGAACGTTGTGCACCCTGTCGGTCCCGCTTGCCGGGTCGACGACGCGACCGCCTACAATGGCTATGTCGCCGGTGGGCTGGGCGGCGGCTGGCTGGACCGTGGCCAGCAGGGCGAGTACGCCCGCGGCGCCGAGTTGCAGTAGCTGTCGTCGCATTACTACACCTCGCTTGGTTCGTTTTGCGTTTTGAGTGTCGACAAGCTATAGAGGTTGGGTCGCCGGCCTGTCAAGCTGAAGGCGGCCTAGGGGGTCTCGCGCTCCCAGCCCGTCTCCGGATAGTCGTAGTGAACGACTAGCGTGTAGTCTCCGGATTCGAGCCCCGCGATCTTAGCCGTATAGCGGAAAGCGCCGACGACCTGAGGACAGAAGCCGCCTCTGGAGGTGGCCGTCAGCGTCAGGGTGAGGTTCCTCCCGTCGGCCGCCAGGCCGGCATCGATGTCGTAGCAGGGGTTGGGCGTCGCCATGGTGCCTGCCAGCTCTACGGCGCTGGCGTCGATGCGCGCCACGGCCGGCGCCGTATCTGCGGCGCTGGTCGCCGATTCGATGATCGCGAATTCTACGGTGGGTTCCTGGATCTTATCGGCGCCTGCCATGGTACTAAACAAGCTCAGACCAACGCCAAAAGCCATGGCTACGGATGCTCCCGAAAGGAGGACTCGAGCGTTCATGCTTGGGTAACTCCGCTTAATGCCACCGTATTCCAAGCCCGCTGTCTCCCTTGGGGCGTCGCGGGCCGCATCGGACGGTTGAACGTAGGTTCACCAAAAGGAGGCGGCAATGAGAATCCCGCTGCTGGCTTCGCTAGCTCTCTTAGCCACCGGCCTCCAGGGCGCGCGCGCCCAGGAGGTAACTCCACAGCAGGTCCGCTCTCTCTTTGAGTTCAATCTACCCGCCGAAGCCGTCTTTGTGCCGGGCGAGATCATCGTCAAGATGCGTGACGATGTAGAGTTGGCGGGTCCCCAGCTGTCGCCCTACGGAATCGAGACCACGGGCCGCCGGCTGTCGGGAAACGAGTACGTCTATCGATTGCCCCCGGCCGCGATGACCGAGATGACCGCGGCCCAGGCGCGAGATGCCACGATGGCTGCGGCGGAGGCGCTG
Source organism: Gemmatimonadota bacterium (assembly GCA_039588075.1). Classification (GTDB taxonomy): domain Bacteria; phylum Gemmatimonadota; class Gemmatimonadetes; order Palauibacterales; family KS3-K002; genus JBDHAL01. The sequence goes on from JBDHAL010000267.1 coordinate 4,107, forward strand.
AGGCAGAGGGCGGATGTGGAGTACGCGCAACCGAATTACGTGCTGAGAATTCTTGACCAGGTACCGGACGACCCGCGCTTCTCGGAGCAGTGGCACTATTTCAACAACGGATTGGGTGCCGGCGCGTCACCCGGCGGCATCGGCCTGCCGGCCGCCTGGGAGGCCAGCACGGGGGACGCCGGTATCGTCGTGTCGATTCTCGACACGGGGATTCTGCCGGACCACCCGGACATCACCGGGTCGGCGAACCTGGTGGCCGGCTTCGACATGATCAGCGACGCCGGCACCGGGAACGACGGGGACGGCCGCGACGGCGATCCCACCGATCCGGGCGATGCCTGCGGTGCCCAGCCCGATAGCTGGCACGGCACGCACGTGGCGGGAACGGTCGGTGTGGGCAACACCGATAACGCCGTTGGTGTGGCAGGTGTCAATTGGAACGTCAGCGTTCAGGCGGTGCGTGTGCTCGGAGTATGCGGTGGCACGATCGCCGACATCAACGACGGCATACGCTGGGCGGCCGGTCTCTCGGTGGCAGGCGTGCCCGACAACCTTACTCCGGCACGGGTGATCAGCATGAGCCTCGGCGGCCGCGGCGCTTGCTCGTCGTCACCATCCACTCAGGCCGCCATCAACGATGCCGTGAACGCGGGCGCTGCGGTTGTCGTCGCCGCCGGCAACGAGGCATCGGATGCGTCCGGGTTCATTCCGGCGAGCTGCGACAACGTCATCACCGTCGCGGCGAGCGACTATCGCGGCCATCTCGTCGGCCGCTACTCCAACTTCGGACCGTCGGTTGAAATCATGGCGCCCGGCGGAGACGTGAACCGGGATGACAACGAAGACGGCAATCCGGACGGCGTCCTCAGCATGGTTCGCGGCGGCTATGCCTACTACAACGGAACGTCCATGTCCACGCCACACGTCTCGGGTGTCCTGGCCCTGTGGCTGGCTTCCGATCCGTCGCTCACGCCGGCCCAGTTGCTTGCCGAACTGCAAGCCGCCGCTTTGCCCCGCGACGCGACTCAGTGCCCCCGGCCCTGCGGCGCCGGTCTCCTGAGCGCTCTCAGGTCCGCTGATGGCTTCACCATCACGGTCCGGCTCGATCCGCCCGACAAGCTGAGGAACGGGGAAACGGCCTTTGCCATCGCCACCGTGCGAAGCGGTGGTGCGCCGCAGCAGGGGATAACGGTGACCTTCGCCTCGAGCGATGCCGCAGTGGCCACAGTTTCGCCGGCCTCCTCCGTCACCGATGCCACAGGCCAGGCACGGTCGACCGTCACCGGCGTATCGCGCGGAGACGCGACCATAACAGCCTCGGCCCAGGGCGTGACCGCATCGCTTCCCGTGCAGGTCCCTGACCTGTCGTTGATCGGACTCGCCGCGCTCGCGCTGCTTCTGCTGGCCGCCAGTTTGCTGCGCCGCCGGCCGGCGGAGGTTCGCCATTGATCTGGGCATTTGAACCGCGAACCGCCGAACGACGGGGGCTGCGTCTCGGGCTGAGTCTGGCCGCCCTCGTCGTTGCGGTGGCGCTTGTCTTTCGTGATGAGGTCCTCGGGCCGTACTTGGTACCTCTGCGCGGGCTGACCGCGCAGACGACCCTCGCTCTCATCCGGCTCGCCGGGATGGATGCGGTTCGCGAGGCGAGCGCCCTCTACCACTCGGGAGGGTTCGCCTACGAGATCTCACGCGGCTGCATGGGGTTGGTCCCGGTCGCCTTCTTCGTCGTGGCCCTCCTGGCCTACGGGGGGCGCACGCAACGCGGACTCGTCGCCCTGGCGGTTGGAGTGCCGGCCCTCCTCGGCCTCAACCTGATCCGCTTGACCCACCTCTTCTATCTGGGTGTCTATCGGCCCGAATGGTTCCACCTCTCCCACGAGGTGTTGTGGCAGGGCGCCATGGTCCTGGCCGTCTTGGCCCTCTGGCTTGCAAGCGTCGCGTGGGTGGACTCGCGCCGGCCGGAGGTTACCGAACTTCGAGCGGCCGGCCGTCCAGCCCGTCGGGGTACGGGACCCCTGCCAGCTCGGCCAGCGTAGGAGCCATGTCTACGGTACGCGCGGCCTCTTCGCTGGATCCCGGGACGATTCCCGGGCCCAAGAAGATCAGCGGCACGTGCCGGTCATAATGGTATGGACTGCCGTGCGTGGTCATATCGGAATCGCCGTGCGCACCCTCTATCGTGCGCACTACTAGTCCATACCTTGGAAGGCCGCCGGCCAGCCGGCCCGGGTAGTAGGATCGCCGGTACAGCGCGACGAAAGAGTCCGCCGGTTCACCATCGACTAGTTCTTCCAACGTCATGACATCGGCGACGAAGTCGAACTCTTCCAGGGCGCCCGCTACGGCGGCCTGCTGTTCGATAGCCGAGCCGGCCGTGGCCGCTGCCTCTGCAACCCGGCGCTGTACAGCGCGCCAGTCCTCTCGAGTGATGTGCAAACCGGGCAACCCCAGCTCCACCCGGTATGCCGGGATTCGCAGGACACCGTGGTCCGAGGAGACGCCCACCACATAGCGGTCGCGGCCGACCGTGCGATCCAGGAACTCGAAGAACTCGCCGAGGGCTCGATCCAGCCGCAGTATGGCGTCCAACTGCTCCAGGCTGATGGGCCCGAACCTGTGGCCTACCCGGTCCAACTGCGATAGGCTCAGCGCCAGGAAATCCACGGACCCACGTTGCCCGAGCGACAGCGACGACACGGCCTCGGTCGCAAAAGCCAATGTGGCTAGATCGAGCAGCGGGGTGTTGTCCCACCAACTGTAGAACTGACTCGGGTCTCGAGGGTCGTCCACTTCTTCCAGGAAGCGGTGGGGGAACGTCGTGTGTTCGCCCCAGTTCTCGTAGTCGGCGGCGTCGCGGCGCGCCAGTCCGCGCAGCGCCGGGGGCACGTCGCACTCCCAAATCGAGTCCGCGTAGAATTCCGGCAGCACGCGGGTGTTGAAGCGCTCGGCCCAATCGGGGTAGGCGTCCGCGTAATAGGTGGAGGTGACGAAATGACCGGCCCGGTAGTCGTACCAGTAAACGTGTCCCCGCACCTGCCCAGTCATCAGCACGGCCGCGGTCGGCTTGGCGGAAATCGTCACGACCTGGGCGTCCGGGTCATTTTGGGCGATCCAGTCGCCCAGGCCCGGGGCCAGCAGGTTCCTCGGCGATCTGCCCGTCACTTCTGCCAGGCCGACTATCGCCTCCGCGGTGTCGTGTACGCTTCCTACGTTCCGCCACTCCCCGTCCACCTCCTCCCACCAGCTGTTCGCCACGACCCCATGCCGCGACGGCGTGAGACCCGTCGTCAGCGTGGCATGCCCCGGCGACGTCAACGTCAGCGCGTGGTCGTGAGCCGCCCGCGTGTAGCTCCGCCCTTCATCGAGCAGGCGGCGCAGGCCGCCGCTGTACAGGCTGTCGTAGCGCTCGAACAGGTAGACCGGCAACTGGTCCAGCGACATCATGACCACCAGCCGCACTTCCTCGTCCCCCTCCATCCCCTCGCCGGAAGGGTAGCAGGAAGCCAGCGTGATCGCCGCGAGAGCTACGAGAAGGACCCGGGTAGAAAGCATATTGGATTCCGTGTCAGGGGTGGCGGCCTGCTGCCGGCCGTCTACCGTCGACTGGGGCTTTCGGTG
>JBDHAL010000268.1:0-4500 GCA_039588075.1 Gemmatimonadota bacterium
AGTTTCGGCCCGAGTGCTATGAAGCGGTGAACGCTTGAAGCCGGGGAGATTGACGGTTCGTGATCGAAGAGCTTGAGCGTGTCAAAGCTGCCCTCGCAAGTCGCTACGCCATCGAGCGCGAACTCGGTAGCGGCGGCATGGCCACCGTCTATCTCGCCCGCGATCCCAAGCACGAGCGGGATGTAGCGGTCAAGGTCTTGCGCCCGGAGCTCGCCGTGGCGATCGGATCCGACCGCTTCCTGCGCGAGATCAGGATCACCGCCCAACTGAATCACCCACATGTCCTCCCGCTGCTCGATTCCGGCGCGGCCGACGATCTCCTCTACTACGTGATGCCGTATGTGGCAGGTGGATCCCTGCGGACGCGCCTGAACTCCGGGACGCCTCTACAGCTCGAGGCGACGATTGACATCACGCGGCAGGTAGCGGCGGCGCTCGACTACGCCCACGGCCACGGAGTCATCCACCGCGACGTGAAGCCGGAGAACATCCTGTTCTCGGAGCAACTGCCGGTCGTCGCCGACTTCGGCATCGCGAAGGCCGTGAGCGAAACCGACCGCGAGCACCTGACGCGCACCGGCGTGCCCATGGGGACCCCCGGGTACATGAGTCCCGAGCAGGCGATGGGCTACACCGAGCTGGACGAGCGGACGGATGTATACAGCCTGGGGTGCGTCGCCTACGAGATGCTGATCGGCGTTACGCCGGCCATTTGGTCGGACCACGACGCCCGGCGGCTGGGCCGGTTCGTCGATGTGCCGCCCGATCATCGCGAGCGGTTGGATCTGTTGCCGGGTCGGATCGAGCAGGCTTTGGTCAAGGCGTTGGCCGTGAATCCGCGGGATCGTTTCCCGGCGCCCGGCGAGTTCGCCGCCGCTATGGAGGCGGCGCTGGAGGGTCGCGAGAGATACAGCGACGATCAGGTGCGCGAAATATTGGGTCGAGCCGCCAAGCTGGATACAGCCTGGCCGGCGGAGGGCGAGGGCCTGACGATCGGCGCGGTCGAGCAGGTGGCCGCGGATGTGGGCATCCCGCCGGAGCGCGTGCGGGAGGCCCTGCGGCAGTTGGAGCGACCGGCGGTCGGAGCGCCGGACCCACCGGCGCCGCTGGGATTCCCGCGTCAGCTGGAAAGACCCAGGTTCCTCAGCATGCCGCCGGGGCGGTCGAAGGCCGGTACGATCAAGATCGACCGAACGATCGAAGATGAAGTTGCGCCCTCGCTCTTCGAGTCGATAGTAAACGAGATCGAAACGCAGCTCGGGATCGTTGGCCATGTTTCGGTCGTTGGCCGTTCCCTGACCTGGAGCCCCGCGGCACCCTCGACCGAGGCTCGGCGCATCGTCGTGATGTTGACGCCACTCGGTCACCTGGGTCACCAGACCCGCATCCACATCGAGGAGAGGGTCCAGCTGGCAGGGTGGAAGCGGTCCGCTCCTGCCTGGGGTGGTATCGGCGGTGGTTTGCTTGGTTTGGTGATGGGGGTGTACGTCGGGGAGCCGGCCATCGCAGCGCTCTGCGGGACGGCCTTCGCCGCCCTGGGCGCGGTTCTGGCGATGTCCTCCACAGTCACGGCCACGGCGGACACACGCCGGCCACAGCTAGAGCGGCTCTCGGATCGCCTGGTGGCGTTGGCCGAGCGGCGCGTGCCGCCGCTTCAACTCCGGCCGCCGCAAAGTTAGAGAGATGCCGTGCTTTCACCGAACTCGAAATCGTTCAGCGCGCTTGTGAAGCCCAACAGTAGCTTGCCTGCTGAAAGCGATTGACGACGGAGCGAATCATGACTGTCAGCCTGGCAATCGATGCGCCCGTGGGAAGACTCCAGCCAGCAAGGCGCGGCAATGAACCCGACGACGTTGTCCGGATCAGGGCCGCGCTGGACCGGCTGAACCTCGATGTGGAGCTCGGGGCCGGCTCGAGTTGCTCTCCGGTGCTCATATCGACGATAGGCACGTTCCAGGGCCTCTTCATGACAAACCCGGATCGGCGCATCGACCCGAGGGGCACCACCATCCGAAAGCTTAGGCAACTCTCAACGGGTAAAACCATAGTCGTAAGCCTACGCCGACAGGTCCTGGTAGCCCTGAACGATCTTCAGCCGGCGCACACGTTCGACTGCGTTTCGGGCGACTCTGCACACCCGACGCCCCCCGGTCTCTACAGGGTCCATCGCAAGCACCGGCGGTATCGATCTCGCACCTACGACGCGCAGATGGACTACGCCATGTTCTTCCACAGAGGATATGCGATCCACATGGCGTACGGCGTTACTTTCTCGAGTTACTTGAGGTGGGCCGGCGCCACCGAGCTCGGTTCGCACGGTTGTGTTCGTCTGGCTGAATCCGATGCCCGGCTCCTCTTTGCCTGGACCGCGATGCAGACTCGGGTGCTGATTTGGCCCGCTTGAAGTGATCTCCCATCGGCTCTTGACGATTACCCGGGAGACAATCGGCGGCCGCGTCTGGCGGTAGGCCCGGGCGAAAAGCATCTTCGAAGTCATGATGGACCAACTCGATCACATCAGGACCGCGTTGGCCGACCGCTACACCATCGGGCGCGTGCTCGGCAGCGGCGGCATGGCTACCGTGTTTCTCGCCCGCGATCTCAAGCACGAGCGGGACGTTGCCGTAAAGGTCCTGCGCCCGGAGCTCGCCGCGGCCATCGGATCCGACCGCTTCCTGCGCGAGATCAGGATCACCGCCCAACTCAATCACCCACACGTCCTCCCGCTGCTCGATTCGGGCGAGGCCGAGGGTCTTCTCTATTATGTGATGCCGTATGTGGCGGGTGGATCCCTGCGGATGTGCCTGAACCCCGAGACGCCTTTGCAGCTCGAGGCGACGCTTCACATCACGAGGCAAGTCGCGTCTGCTCTCGACTACGCCCACCGCTACGGCGTCATCCACCGCGACATCAAGCCGGAGAACATCCTGTTCTCTGAGGGCCACGCGGTGGTGGCGGATTTCGGCATCGCCAAGGCAGTGAGCGCCGCGGGTCAAGAGACCCTGACGCGCACCGGAGTGCCGCTGGGCACGCCGGGTTACATGGGCCCCGAGCAGGCTATGGGGGTCACCGACCTCGACGAGCGAACCGATGTCTACAGCCTCGCCTGCGTCGTCTACGAGATGCTGATCGGCGTGACGCCGGCCGTCTGGCCGTCCGAAGAAGACGTGCGACTCGGCCGGCTGGCCGATATTCCGGCCGAGCAGCGCGCCCGGCTGGACGTGCTACCGGGGAGGATCGAGCAGGCGTTGGCCAAGGCGTTGGCGCTGCGGCCCGCCGACAGGTTCGCGACGCCCGGCGCCCTCGCCGATGCGCTGACCGCGGCGGTGGAAGGCCGGGAGTTGCTCAACGATGCGCAGGTTCGCGTGGTCCTCGAGCGAGCGGCGCAGCTGCAGGCGGAGCGCCCCACCGAAGCGGACGCTCTTTCCGTCGGCGCCGTCGAGCAGGTCGCCGCGCAGGTGGGCATCCCACCGGCACGCGTGAGAGAAGCCGTTCGGGAGCTCGAGCGGCCCCAGATTTCGGAGACGAAGCGAAAGAAAAGCGACGCGGTCGCGATCGATCGGGTCATCGACGGCGAAGTCCCGGAGTCGGCGCACAGATCAGTCGTGAAGGAGATCGAGTCGGCGCTGGGCATCGTCGGCCACATCTCCACGCTTGGCGATTCCCTGACCTGGAGCCCGGCCGCCCCCGGCTCTGAAGAGCGAAAGATTGTCGTTACGGTCACGCCCGAGGCGGGTCGAACCAGAATCCATATTGAAGAGCGTTGGGAGCTTTCCGGTTGGAGAATGTTCATCCCGGCTTGGGGCACGGGGATTGGCATACTTAGCGGCCTCGGGATTTCTGCCGCGCTGGGTATGGCGGACCGGGCCATGCTCTTCACGGCTCTGGGTATGGCCGCGCTGGGCGGCTTCACCGCCGTGCAGATCTACTTGAAAGCCGGCATCAGTCGGCGCCAACCCCAGCTCGCTCAACTCGCCGACCGGCTCACTTCACTCGTCGAGCGTGTCGCGCCGCCGGCATCATGACGCCGGCTCTTCCTCCGCCGGGAACCAGTGGCGTGTCGCCAGGCACAGGCGACACACAGAGAGCATCACCGGCACTTCCACCAGCACCCCGACCACCGTCGCCAACGCCGCGCCCGACCCCGGGCCGTAGAGCGCTATCGCGGTGGCGACGGCCAGCTCGAAAAAGTTGGAGGCGCCGATCAGCGCGCCGGGCGCCGCCACTTCGTAGTCCACCCGGAACAGCCGCATCAGCCCGTAGGTCAGCGACGAGTTGAAGTAGACCTGGATCAGGATGGGTATGGCGATCAAGACCACGTGGAACGCGCGGGTCGTGATGTTGTCGGCCTGGAATGCGAAAATCATCACCAACGTGGCAAGCAACGCCATGACGGTGATCGGTTGGAAGACTGTAACGAAGTTCGCGTTGAACCAGTCCAGCCCCTTGCGGGCGATGACCACGCGTCGCGTGACCGAGCCGGCGGCCAGCGGGATCACC
>JBDHAL010000269.1:0-4745 GCA_039588075.1 Gemmatimonadota bacterium
CGGGCTTACGCTTGGCGCTGCGATCACGAACTTTGGGACGGAAGGTCGCTTCGATGGAGGTCTGGTCACCACGTTGGTACCGGAAGCACGCGAGGTCTTCAATGCGGCGGGCGACCAGGCGGTCCGTTACGACACCCAGAAGATGCAGCTGCCCACTGCCCTGCGATTCTCCGTGCGTAGCTCGATTTGGGGGCCGCCTGAGGCCGTCATCAGCCCTAATGAGCAGCACCAGTTGGACCTGCACGCGCAGATCTTCGACGGCATCGACACCAACGTGCAGTTCGCCATGGGACTCGAGTACGGCTTCCGCCAGATCTTCTTCGTGCGCGGCGGCAAGCGGTGGGTGAACGAGAATCAGTCGCCCTGGGAGTTCGGCGATGGGTTGTCCGGCGGCCTCGGCATCAAGCTGCCGGTGTGGAATCGCAGTCTGACGTTCGATTACGCCTACGTGACCATGGGCGATCTCGATGATACGCAGCACTTCTCGCTCGATTTCGGATTCTAAGGGAGGTCCGGCCATGCAAAAGCTCGTCCCAACGCTTGGCGCCTGCCTTCTGCTGCTCGCGTTCGCGGTAGAGGCCAACGCGCAAATCGAGGCCGGCCGCTTTCGGCTGTCCGCCGGCGTCGGCGCCCAGGATTTCGCCGAGTCGAGCGCGCTCAAAACAGCCTTCGTCGGAGCCCTGGATGCCAACTATTTCTTCACCCGCAACATAGCCGTCGGGTTGTTTGGGCAGGTGTCCCGGCCCGAGACCGACCCCTCGTTCTACCCGCTGGTGCGCCTCGATTTCGGTGAGGAGACCGAGCTACACCAGCCCGCGCAACGCGTCACCAGCTACGTGGTCGGCCTGCAAGGCGAGCTGGGTCTGGAGTTCTCTCGCTTTGCGCCTTACGCGGTCGGAGGTGTCGGGTACTACGCTTTCACGCTCGATCCGGAACAGAACCGCAGCGACGAGAACCGCGACGGCTACAGCCTGAACATCGGCATCGGCGCCACCTACGCCATCACGAGCAGCGCCGGCATTCTGCTTGACATACGGGACGTGGTGCTCTTCGAGTACGATCGTGACTGGTTCAACTTGTCCGATCCGCTGCTCGCCGAGCCGCGCGTCCCCGAGCCGGGCGGCGAGCCGCCGGAGAAACAGTCCACGATCCATAACTTGCGATTCAGCATAGGCTTCACCTATGTCCCTGGCGCGGGCAGCTAGTGGGAGGCAAACATGAACCTCAGAAGCTGGTTGAGTCGAGATAAGTCTCTGGCGCTGGCCGCGGCCGCGGCCCTCGGGATCGCCGGCGCGTGTGCCGACCTCACCAATCCCGGCGAACACCGGTTGGGCAACCCGGCGCCCGAATTGGCCTTCGACCTGTCGTTGGCCGGCGGCGTGCCCCGCGGACCACTTGCGCTCGAGAACTTCAAACTGATCGTCGACACTGTCGGCAACAACGACGTCTTCCAGCGCGAGGGCGCCGATGGCTATTACAGCTCGACCTTCATACGTTACTATGTGGCTTCAGGGGTGCGCACCGCCGGTCAGGATCCCCGGCTCCCCGCCCTTGACCCGGTGCCGGAGAATTTCTCAACCGCGTCTTGGTCCCAGATTTGGGGGCCTGAAAGACACACAGAGCCCATGTGGGACTTCTACATGCGGTTCTACGACATGGAGTTTGGGACGTACACCTACTCGATAGAGCGGCTCGCTACCATCGTCAACGGCTCACTCGATGCCCTGGAGTTCATGATCGACGGCCGGGTCACCGAGCCGGACCAACTGGTACCGCTCGATGGCACGCCCGGCGGCTATCCGGATGTCGACTACACGTGGCCCGACGCTGGCAGGCCCGGCTGCGTCGCCAATCCTATACCCGATCCGCCGCCCAATCCTTGGTACCTTGGGATCATAACCGGCGACATCATAACGGCGGATTTCTGCATGGGCAGGCCGTGGTTCTGGTATGACGATGCAAACGTGCCGGACTCCTCGGTCGTGATGCTGAACGAGCTACGCAGGGGCCCCGTGCCGCAGTACAATTATGTTGTGGTCTACAAGGGCGAGCCGCCGAATCTCGGGCCGCCCGTGATTCGCATTCAGCTCGGTGCCGACGTGGACACGAACGGGGATCCCATACCCAACGCATTCGCGCCCTTCCCGCTCGTCGCGGACCGTCTGGCTGCTTTGGAGCTGCCGAACGTGCAGTCGGCGCCCAGCCACATCGCCTTTGAGATCCGCGACCTCGAGCCGCTGGATGCTGGAGCACTTTATGAGGTGTGGCTGCTGAATCAAGAAAACGGTAACAGCACTCCGGCGATGGCCGACTACTTCACCATCGAAACGATCATCGAGACCGACGAATTCGGCCAACAATTCGAGGTCGATGTCCCCAGCGAGGACACGGTCCGGACTTCGACATTCGACGGCCGTCCTGAGGCTAACGTCCGCCACGGGTTCATTGTTACCAACGAGACCCTCGGCGGCCCAGCCGTAGGCCAGTTCACTCATGTCACGTTGGTGAAGCCCGGGGCGGCAGGAGCTGTCACCGATCCTGTCCTTTGGGGCCAGTTTCTGGATCAGAGCGGCACGCCCGACGACCCCTCGGATGACATCTTCATCACCCTGGATGACCTGAAGTTCGGAGAGCTGGATCTCGTTGATCCCCCTGGATCGAGAACCTTCCGCGAGACCGGCTCGGGCGAGGGCCTGGTACTCTGTGAAGCGAGTCAGTCGATGTACGACCAGAGTACGGGCGAGTATCTTGGCGAACAGTGCCTGGCCAACTCCTCATCATTGAACTTCAGTTTCCGGCGTCTGAGGCGCCCTCCGCCAGGCTATGTGTACGAGGTCTGGCTCGTCGGCGAGTCGGTCGACCCGGTGTCGCTCGGCACCATTACCGGGCCCAAGCCCGGGTTCGAGGAGATCGACGACGCCGACGTGGTCGTCTACGAGGCGTTCATGACCGATACGGAGATCCTCCGGGCCGCCAAGGTCGTTACGTTCGAGATCGTCGATCTGTCCCAGTACGCAGGTGTTAGGATCACGCTGGAGCCGAAGGCCGGCTTGGCCACCATGGGACCGACTACAACCATCGCAGGCGCTCTTCCCCCCGTCTGCAGCGTCTGGGTCTGTGGCAACTGAGGGAACCCGAAACCGATCAACCGGCAGTCCAGAAGCCCCGGCGTTCAAAAGCAGGACGCCGGGGTTTCAATTCCATTAACCGGCATGGATCAGCGACCCTCCGTCCGTCCCCATCCCCATCGCTATCGCCATCGTCTCGCCCGCGCCCTCCCCCGCGCCCGCGCCCGCGATGAACACCCCAACCGATCCCACTTGCTGCGCCCCCGCAAGAAACCGCATGTTCTACAGGCCTTTTCTCATCGTCAAAGCTTACAGAACCGTCTAGCAGTATTGCGGGCTACCCCAGCCTACCCCGATTGGCAAGCGGTGTTGTTCGGCCGCCAGAGCGGTGGACGTCAACGAACATCTCTCGCGCCGGAGGCAGAGAAAGAATGCCCCGCTGGATACGTTACGCCGTCACCGCATGTGGAGCCGCAGCCGCTGCGTGCGCGTCACCCGACTACAACCTGATCCTCCGCAACGGCACCGTCTACGACGGGAGCGGCGACCCCGGAGTCGTGGCCGACGTCGCGATCAACGCTGACACGATAGCAGCCATCGGCGATCTCGCGGACCTCCGCGGCCGGGCCGAGATCGACGCGACCGGCCTCGCTGTAGCCAGCCCCCGGCTTCATCAACATGCTCAGCTGGGCCACCACGTCGCTGATCGCGGACGGCCGCGGCCTCAGCGACATCGTGCAGGGTGTGACGCTCGAGGTCATGGGCGAAGGCAATTCCATGGGGCCGCTCAACGAAGAGATGCGGCAGCGCATGCGGGAGCGGCAGACCGACATCCAGTACGACGTCGCCTGGACCACGCTCGATGGCTACCTCCGCTGGCTGGTCGAGCGCGGCGTCTCGCCCAATGTCGCCTCGTTCGTCGGCGCCACCACGGCCCGCGTGTATGTGGTTGGCTACGAGGACCGTGCGCCGACGCCGGAAAAGCTGGAGCAGGTGCGCAGCCTGTTCGTTAGGCGATGGAGGAGGGCGCGATGGGGTCTCATCCGCGCTCATCTACACGCCGGCCTTCTACGCCGACGGTCTCCGGTGATTCGCATTCAGCTCGGCGTCGACCTGGATACGAACGGCAACCCGTTGCCTAACGGGTTCGCGCCCTTCCCAGTCGCCGCGGACCGCGAGGCCGCTTTGGAGCTAGCGCACGTGCAGGCCGCGCCCAGCCACACCGCTTTCGAGATCCGCGACCTCGAGCCCCTCGTCAGCGCCAGGCCGTACGAGGTCTGGCTCTGGAACGCCGAGACCGGCAACAGTGCCCCGGCGACGGCGGACTACTACACGATCGAGACCGTCATCGTCACCGACGAACTGGGCCAGCAGACGGAGCACCCACTCCTTCCTGGGGATTGCGGAGTCGAACGTACGCCACGGTTTCATAGTCACCAACTCAACGCTCGAGGGCGTGACGCTTGGCGAGTTCACGCATGTGGCACTGACGAATCCCGGGACTTCCGGAGCGCTCGTGGACCCGGTCCTGTGGGGCCAGTACCTGGATCAGGCTGGTACGCCGGACGATCCGTCGGACGACATCTTTATCCCCCTCAGCGACTTGAAGTTCGGCGCCCTGGATTCAGAGGATCCCGCCGGTTCCCGTACGTTCCGCGAGTCCGGAGTCGGTGATGG
>JBDHAL010000270.1:0-4420 GCA_039588075.1 Gemmatimonadota bacterium
CTCATCAACCGCTCGTGCAACCACTCGAGGAACGAGGCCACCACATCGGGATGCGAGCCGCCCTCGCCCTGCTCGTTCTCGGAGTGGGAGGTGAGCAACGCGTCCACGAGCGCCAGGGTACCCGGGAAAACCAATGGGACGACAGCGCCAGAGTCAGTAGACTCCTCGCCGGTCTCTTCTTCCCAGGCGAGCTCGTTCTCGTAGAGCTGTTGGGATTCTTCCAGAAGATGGCGGTGATGGTCCTCGGGCGTGCTGCCGTCCGGTGGATAGCCAGGAAGCTCACGCCCCACCACCCGGGCGATCGATTGCAGGCGTATCCCGAGTTCGGTTTGTGCTCCGGAGTTCGATTTCTTGGCCATGTCGTCCCACGCGCTTCAATCGGGTGTCGGGGGACGTGCGGCTCTCGGTGACCGCACTCCCAGCCCCCTGTACATATCGCGCCGCGGGCGCTGAGGCAAGCGGCGAGGCATTGGTGGTATTGTCTGCTGGGAATTCCTGAATGTTGATTCGGGGAGTACGGATTGGGGGAGTTTGGAAGTTGGAAGCTTTCGACCTCAGGCGACTGGAGCGATCCTCACTACAAGCAATCAGGTGGTGGCGAGCAGCAGGACGGCGATGGTGGCGGCGGCGAGGGCGGCGGCGAGGATCCAGATGGCCCGTTTGTTGACCCAGCGGTTCTGATGGTCGGCTTCTTTGACAACGCCGTCGACGAAATGGTTCCAGCGATCGGGGTCGGGCTGCGGCACCGGGGTCTGCTGCAGGAGGCTCACGGCATTTGCGCGGCTCCGGCACTCGGCGCAGGTCTCGAGATGCTGGCGAATGCGCCGGTCATCGTCCGTCGAAACACGTCCCGCCAGAAACTCGGGGAGGATGTCGCTGATTCCCGCGCACTCGTCCGGCCCGTTCATGTAAGCATCTCCCTGAGCTTTTGGATCCCGTGATGGTAATTGACGCGCGCCGAGCCCTCGGAACACCCGATGATCTCGCCGATCTCCTTGAACGAGAGCCCCTCGTAGATTCGCAGCGTCACTGCTCCCCGCTGCTTCTCGGGTAAGGTGGCGAGTTCGCTCGCGGCGCGAGCATAGGCATCGGCGCGAGCCGCTTTCGCGTCCGGCGGCGTGCGATGGTCGGCGAAATCGGCGCCGGTGTCCAGCCGGATCTCGCCGCGCCGCTTCTGGCGGCGCGCAACGGACCTGGCGGCGTTGAGCGTGATCGCGAACAGCCACGTCCGAAACCGGCTGTCGCCGCGGTAGTTCTTCAGACCGTCAAAGGCGCGCACGAAGACGTCCTGCGCCACGTCCAGCGCCTGGTCCGGGTCTGCCAGCCAGCGGGCCGCGAACCGGTACACGGCGTCTCGGTGATGACGCACCAGCTCGCCGTATGCCGCGCGATCTCCGCCGCGGGCTCTCTCGATCAATGCGTTTTCGTCCATCTCCATACCTAAGATGCCGAAAAGAGCCACAGCGTTAAAGGGGGGGTTGAACATCTAATGTTGAATCTATTAGGGCGACATCGGACAGCCGCCAGCCGACAGCCGATTTTCGGCTCACTGCCCGGGGAACGATTTTCGACTTCCTACTTTCTACGTCCGGGGGGGTTGAGAGTCGGGGGTTGGCCATCGATGGTTGGGGGGTGAATCGGGCGTCGGCTGTCGGTTGTCGGCTGTCGGCTGTAGATTTAAGTGGTTTGGAGTTCTGCGCTGATGAAGGGAGGACGCAATGGGTGGATGTCGTAGAGCGATGGCGACCGCGTTCGTGGGCGCCGTTTTTTTGTTTGCTTCGCAAAACGGGCTGGCGCAGGTTGTCTCCGAGCCGGCCATGCTGACCGCCGGCGTGCCCTCGGGCGAGACCTTTTTGCCTTACCTCGCGTTTCCCCAAAACTCTTACGTAATCGGCGGCATGATCCGCTTCCCCATCGCCGACGATATCGACATCGGCGGTCGCGCCGGGCTTTGGCTCATCGACGATGGCTCGGACACTCCGTTCGTGGGAGGCGATTTGCGCTACGGGCTGATGGCACGCGAGCTCAGCCCCGGCGGCGGCCTGCTCAACCTGAGCTTCGACGTCGGCCTCGGCGTCAGCGAGCCCGGCGCTACCGTCTGGAAGATTCCCGTCGGCTTCCTGGTCGGAATCGGCTTCAAGCTTGCCGGAGGCGACTCAGAGATCTTCACTTTCCCACGCTTCGAGTTCGGGATCAGCTCGGGTGACGATAGCAGCGACTCGGCGCTGCTGCTGGACGTCGGCGGAGTTTTCACGATCACGCAGCAGGTGGGAGCCATGATCGATCTGCGGTTTGGCAACGGGGTGTTTGGCGAGGGAGATAAAGTTGTGGTGGGGTTGGGGGCGATTTGGAGGTTTTAGAGGATTGGGACTGTGTTGATGACGACAACGACAGCGACAACGACAGCGAGAAGCGAGGGGCAGGCACGCTGTAGGCCAGGCACGATCACCCCACTACCAATGTCTTCTCGTTTCTCGCTGTCGTTGTCGTTGTCGTTGTCGTGACCGATACAGTCACGCAGTGTCCTTCAGAACAATCGGGCGATCGCGGTTAGCATCGACGATGCATAGAAAGCCGAAGGGCTCCTCGCCGACCGTGCGGAACTGGTGGGGATCCTTGCCCGCGACGTAGACCACATCGCCGAAGTTCATTTCTTCCCAGCGATCTCCCAACCGCACCTCCCCCCGCCCGCGGATCGCCATCACAACGTGCTGGTGCTCGTGGCGCTCGAACGTGCTGTACCCGCCGGGCTCGACCTCGAAGTAACGCACATGAAACGGAGTCTCCTCCCGGGCGCCAACGAGCGGATGACGCGTAACACCCTTCCAGCTCTCGCTGCCTTCCTTGTACTCCACCGGCCGCACACCCTCCCAGCAATAATCCGCAAACCGAACAACCCTACTCATCCCCGATCCCTCCGGTGCCTCTCTCATCTGACGCCACCACCCACGCCATGACGATGTTCAAAGTAAAACGCCCGACGTTCAACGTTAAGCGTCGGGCCGTATTCTCGACGTTCGATGAACGATGTGCGATGTTCAATGTTCACTATCATATAGTCTCGACAGAAACTCCCAACCCATGCGGATATATAACCGACCGCAGCGCCCCATCCGCCATCTTCGCCATGGCCAGCGCTTCGCCCACGCCGTCGAGCCCGAACCTATCGGTAATGATATCCTCCACCTGCAGCTCGCCGGACGCCAGAAGTTCCAGCGCCTCCCGCGTCTCGATCGGCCCGGCCGAGTAGCTGTGCATGATCGTCACTTCCTTGAAGTACAGATCGTGGGGCCTGTAGGCGACGATATCTTCCGGTGGCGTGGGGGTGAAGACCATGACGACGGCGCCGGGCGCGGCATGCGCCAGGCCGTGCTCGATCGCGCCGACCGAGCCGGGTCCAACGATGACCTTCTCGGCGCCCCAGCCGTTGGTCGCCTCGAGGAAATCCTCCTCGAAGTCCTCGTCGTTCGGGTCGAAGGCCAGGTCGGCGCCGGCCTTCACCGCGTAGTCGCGGCGGACCTCGACCGGGTCGGTGACGATGATGGGCTCGGCGCCGAAATGCCGCGCCAGCCGAGCGTTGATCAGCCCCATGGGGCCGGCGCCGATGACCCAGACGCTGCTACCCGGCTCGATGTCCATCTTGGCGAAGGCGCGCAGGCTACAGGCGACGGGCTCGATGAAAGCGGCAACCTCATCGGACAGGTCGTCGGGCAGCTTGAGGACGTCGAGGCGCACGATCTCGGCCGGCACGCGAACGAATTCGGCGAAGCCGCCGGGATCCAAAGACGTTTCGCGGAAACGCTTGCAGGAGGAAAAGAAGCCGCGCTGGCAGGCGCGACACTCCATGCAGGGCACGTGGTGGTGGAAGAAAACTCGATCGCCGACCTCGAGACCGTCCACTTCCGGCGTGATCTGGTGAACGGTGCCGACGGGCTCGTGGCCGAGGACGATGGGGACCTTGCGGCTGACGTACCAGTCCATCGCGTCGCTGGAACAGACGCCGCAGAGGCTCACCATGACGAGAATGTCGCCCGGCGCGAGCTCCGGGACCGGGACGTCTTCCACTCTGACGTCGTCGAAAGCGTAGGCGCGGGCCGCGCTCATCATCTGTGGGTTTTTGGCGTTCATGGTACGATCGCTATCTTCACCGCCTCGCGCCTGAGCAGTCGGTCGAATGCCTCGGGCAGCTGTTGCAATTGCATGGTTTGTGTGATCAGCGGATCCAGGGACATGACTCCATCGCAGATCAGGTCCCAGGCGCGTCGAACGCTGTCCGGCGTGTAGTGGAAGCCGCCCTTCACGGTGATCTCGTCGTAGTGGACGCGTTCGGTGTCGAGTCCAATCGTCGATCCCTTCTCGCAACCTCCGAACAACAAGACCGCGCCGCCCTTGCACGCCAGATCGACCGCCTGCTCCCAGG